>DATARH010000095.1:0-5959 GCA_036264235.1 Allostellaceae bacterium | reverse complement strand
TTCATGATCTCGCGGTCGAAGCGCTCCTCGCGGTTCGCGGTCAGCACGCGGGGGAACAGCTTCTCTTGGCAATAAGCGCGGGCGCTGTCGCGCACCAGCCGCTCGTCCTCACTCAGCATGTCCTCGAACAGCAGCGGGTCGGCCCAGTCGAATTTGGCGTGAGCATGGGGGGCGTTGCGGCTCATCTCGATCCTCGGGGGCAAGGGCCAGCAGGGTGCGCCGCCCTTTACACCGGTTCCGGGCAGCAAAAAAGGGGCGCTTCCGCGCCCCTCTTTGCGATCCGGCCGAAAGCCGGACCGGTTACTTCTTCGCCGCGCCGCGTCCCTGGCGGCCGGTGCCGCGACCGAGGCCGATCTTCTTGGCAAATTCCGAGCGCTGCTCGGCGTATTTCGGCGCCACCATCGGATAATCGGCCGGCAGGCCCCACTTGGCCCGGTATTCGTCCGGCGTCATGCTGTAGGTCGAGCGCAGATGCCGCTTCAGCATCTTCAGCTTCTTGCCGTCTTCGAGGCAGACCAGGTAATCCGGGGTGATCGACTTGCGGATCGGGACCGCCGGCTTCAGCGGTTCGGCCGGCGGCTCGGCAACCTGACCTTCGAGCGTGCGCAGAGAGTTATACACAGCGTGAATGACATCGGCGAGTTGGGCTGTCGCCAAGGTGTTGTTGCTGACGTAAGCCGCGACGACATCCGCAGTCATACGTAGCAATTCATCTTCCGCAATCCGCGGCGCCGGCTCGGCCATGTTCTGCCTCTGCTGATTCGCTCGTGAAAACCGCCGCATAATTGCAGAGCGATTTTTTAGTGTCAATCAAAACCATCGAGCGAACCAAAGTATTGAGCAATAAGCCTGCTTGCTTAGAACTTGAGCGTTTGCAATGAAAGTTGCCGCGGCAAGTGGTCGTCGCCGTGAGCTGCGGCTTTGAGCCGCGATTACCTTGCGGAGCGACAAATTGCCGTGATCGACTTCGGCGCTCGCCGCTGATTCGTTTGACGCCGCGAACTGTGGTAGTCGGGCTGACTCAGGCACCCGATATATGGTAGGTTGTAAAGGCCATCGTCGGCTCGGGCCGACGACGCTGTAGCCGAAATAGGTGCGATCCTGACGCTCCCCCACTCTTCGCCGACGCCCGAAAGCTTTTCCGGGTTTTTCGATGACGACCTTGCGGTGGCCGACCCGGAATTGGCGGCAGCGCTCGCCGGCGAGCGAGGGCGCCAGCATTCGCAAATTGAATTGATTGCCAGCGAAAATATTGTTTCGCGCGCCGTCCTGCAGGCGCAAGGATCGGTGCTCACAAACAAATACGCCGAGGGTTATCCGGGCCGCCGTTACTATGGCGGCTGCGAATTCGTTGATGATGCCGAACGGCTCGCGATCGACCGGGCGCGGCGGCTGTTCGATTGCGCGTTCGCCAATGTCCAGCCGCACGCCGGCGCTCAGGCGAACCAGGCGGTGTTCCTGGCGCTGCTGCAGCCGGGCGATACTGTGCTCGGCCTGTCGCTTGCCGCTGGCGGCCACCTGACGCATGGCGCGCCGCCGAACCTTTCGGGCAAATGGTTCAAGGCGGTGCATTACGGCGTCCGCCCGGACGATGCGCGGATCGATTTCGACGAAGTCGAGCGGCGCGCGGAGCAGCACCGGCCGAAGCTGATCATCGCCGGCGGCAGCGCCTATCCGCGGATTATCGATTTCGCCCGCTTCCGCGCGATCGCCGACCGGATCGGCGCCTATCTGATGGTCGACATGGCGCATTTCGCCGGTCTGGTCGCCGGCGGCGTCCATCCGAGCCCGCTGCCGCATGCGCATGTGGTCACCACGACAACGCACAAGACGCTGCGCGGCCCGCGCGGTGGCATGATCCTCAGCAACGACGAGACGATCGGCAAGAAGATCGACTCGGCCGTGTTTCCGGGGCTGCAGGGCGGGCCGCTGATGCATGTGATCGCGGCGAAGGCAGTCGCCTTTGGCGAGGCGCTGCGGCCTGATTTTGCCGCCTATGCCCGTGCCGTCGTCGCCAACGCAAAGGTGCTCGCGGCGACGCTGGCCGAAGCCGGGCTGGCGATCGTCTCCGGTGGCACCGATACGCACCTGATGCTCGTCGATCTGCGGCCGCTAGGCGTGACCGGACGCGACGCCGAGCAGTCGCTGGAGCGCGCCGGGATGACCTGCAACAAGAACGGCATCCCGTTCGACCCGCAGAAGCCGACCGTCACCTCCGGGATCCGCCTCGGCTCGCCGGCGGCGACGACCCGCGGTTTCGGCGAAGGCGAATTTCGCCAGGTCGGCCGTTGGATCGCCGAGGTGTTGCGCGGGCTGGCGCAGAACCCGGATGACAATTCCGGGATCGAGGGGCGGGTGCGGGGCGCGGTTGCGGCTTTATGCGACCGGTTTCCGGTGTATCCGGAGCGGGGGCGGGCATGACGGCGACAGTCGCAATCCGGCTGCGGGTAAAATAAGGAGGGGGAGATGCGCTGTCCGTTCTGCGGCGCCGACGATACCCAGGTCAAGGATTCGCGGCCGACCGATGATCGCGGCGCGATCCGGCGGCGGCGCTTTTGTCCGGCCTGCGCCGCCCGCTTCACAACCTTCGAGCGGGTCCAGTTGCGCGAGCTGACCGTGATCAAGAAGAACGCCCAGCGCGAGCCGTTCGACCGCGACAAGCTCGCCCGCTCGATCTATGTCGCGCTGCGCAAGCGGCCGGTCGAACCCGACCGGGTCGAGCGGGTGATCAACTCGCTGGTGCGCCAGCTCGAAAGCTCGGGTGAGACCGAGGTTCCGAGCGACATGGTCGGCGAGCTCGTGATGGAGGCGTTGTCGACGCTCGACCAGGTCGCCTACATCCGCTTCGCGTCGGTCTACCGCAATTTCCGCGAGGCCAAGGATTTCGGCGAGTTCGTCGGCCGGATCGCCGCGGATGACGATTGAGGCGGGGTCGCAGGGGAAAGTCTCGGGGGGAATCGACAAGGGCCGTGACCGCGCAGGGATGCGCGCGGCGCTCGGGCTGGCGCGGCGCGGCCTCGGCAATGTTTGGCCGAACCCGGCGGTCGGTTGCGTCATCGTCAAGGACGGGCGGGTGGTCGGCCGCGGCTGGACCCAGCCGGGCGGGCGGCCGCATGCCGAAACGGAGGCGCTGGCCCGTGCCGGTGACGCGGCGCAGGGCGCGACCGCTTATGTGACGCTCGAGCCCTGCGCCCATCACGGCAAGACGCCGCCCTGCGCCGAGGCGCTCGTCGCCGCCGGTCTGGCTCGGGTCGTGGTCGCGCTCGACGATCCGGACCCGCGCGTCGCGGGCCGCGGGCTTGCTCGATTGCGCGAGGCGGGGATCGCGGTCGAGACCGGTCTCTGCGAGGCGGAAGCGGCCGAGCTGAATGCCGGGTTCCTGATGCGGGTCGGCAGCGGGCGGCCGCTCGTGACGCTGAAACTGGCGACCTCGCTGGACGGCCGCATCGCCACCGCGTCCGGCGAAAGCCGGTGGATCACCGGCCCGCCGGCGCGGGAGCGGGCCCATTTGTTGCGCGCCGAGCATGACGCAATCCTGGTCGGCACCGAGACAGTCATCACCGACGACCCGGAGCTGACCTGCCGGGTGCCCGGTCTCGCCGGGCGCTCGCCGGTCCGGGTCGTGCTCGATCGCCGGTTGCGCATTCCGGCCACGGCCAAATTGTTCGCCGCACCGCCAGCGGCGCCGGTCTGGCTCGTCACCGCCGCCACGCCGGATCAGGTCCGCAAGGCGAGGCTGCGCGACCGCGGCGTCGAAATTATCGAAATCGAACAGGATGGCCCGGACGGGCTCGATCTGCCGGCGGTCCTGGCGGCGCTCGGCGGGCGCGGCCTGACCCGATTGCTGGTCGAGGGTGGCGGCCGCCTCGCCGCCGCGCTGTTGCGGCAGCGGCTGGTCGACCGCCTCGCCTGGTTTCATGCACCGCTGCTGATCGGCGGCGATGGCGTGCCGGCGGTGGCGCCGCTGGGCTTCGCCGCACTGGCCGAGGCGCCCGAATTCGAGCGTCTCGGCAGCGAAGCGATCTGCGCCGATATAATGACGACCTTTCGGCTGGCCTGAGGATCGTGACGGTTTCGCTGCCGGCATGCGCGAATGGCGCTGGCTAAAGCATGGGCGCACTCCTAGCTTAAGGCGATGTTCACCGGGATCATCACTGATGTGGGGCGCGTCTCACGTTTGCGCCGTGGCCACGGGCAAGACGACGCGCTCGAACTGACAATCGCCACCGCTTACGACCACCGCAGCATCGAGCTCGGCGCCTCGATCGCCTGCTCGGGGGTGTGCCTGACCGCAGTGGCGGTCGAGTCCGGTGCCTTTACGGCGCAGGCGTCGGCCGAGACGCTGGCGTGCTCGACCCTAGGCGGCTGGACCGAAGGCAGGCCGGTCAATCTCGAACGCGCGTTGAAGGCCGGCGACGAGCTCGGTGGCCATATCGTTTCCGGCCACGTCGACGGGGTTTCCCGCATCCTCGACCGCCGGCCGGAGGGCGACTCGGTCCGTTTCACCTTCCAGCTGCCCGAGGAGCTGGCGCCCTATGTCGCATCGAAGGGCTCGATCGCGCTCGATGGCATCAGCCTGACCGTCAACGAGGTCGGCCGCGGCTCGTTCGGCGTCAACATCATCCCCTACACGCTGGCGCACACCAATTTGGGCGACGCGTCGCCGGGCCAGCAGGTCAATCTCGAGATCGATCCGCTCGCGCGTTATGTCGCGCGGCTGCTGGCGGTGCGCCCCGACTTCTGGTCCGAGAGCTAGACGATGGCTGCCGCTCCCCATCTGCTGCTGGTTGAGGCGCCCTACTACCAGCATCTGGCGGCGCTGCTGCGCCGCGGCGCCGAGCGCGCGCTGATGGCGGCCGGCGCGACCTTCGATACGGTCTCGGTGCCGGGGGCCTTCGAGATCCCGGCGGCGATCGCGACCGCGGCCCGGGCCAGTGCCAAATTCGACGGCTACGTCGCGCTCGGTTGCGTGATCCGGGGGCAGACCAGCCATTACGACCACATCTGCGCCGAAACCGCGCGCGCCTTGCAGGACCTCGCGATCCGCGACGGGCTGGCGATCGGCTACGGCATTCTGACCGTCGAGAACGAGGCGCAGGCGCTGGTCCGCGCCGATCCCGACGGCCGCGACAAGGGCGGTGAGTCGGTGCGTGCCTGTCTGGCGGTTATCGAGCTGCAGCGCCGGTTTGCCGGGAGCGAGCACTGAGCGCGACCGTACAGGAGGGCCGTAGCCAAGGCGGCCGGCGCCGCCGCAGTCTTGCGCGGCTGGCGGCGGTGCAGGCGCTCTATCAGCTGGAGCTGAACCCAGGGCTTGGCGCCGGAGGCGTCGTGCGCGAGTTCGTTCGCCATCGACTTGGCCGCGAGATCGACGGCGATATATATGGCGAGGCCGATGCGGCGCTGTTCTCCGAGATCGTCGCCGGCGTCAGCGAGGATCGCGAGCGTCTCGACCAGGCGATCGCCGCCGCCCTAAGCGATGAGTGGCCGCTCGGGCGGCTCGAAACGATCTTGCGCGTGATCCTCGAGGCCGCCGCCTACGAGATCATGCACCGGCCTGACATCCCGCCCCGGGTCACGCTCAGCGAATATGTCCACATCGCCGATGCCTTCTTCGCCGGCAAGGAGCCGGCGTTGGCGAACGGCGTCTTGCACCATCTCGCCAACAGCCTGCGCGGCACCGAGCTGCAGACCTGATGCAGCGCAAGGGGCTCGGCGAGTTCGGCCGGATCCGGCGGTACTTCGCCCCATTGGCCGGGCCGGGCGGGCTCGGCCTCGGCGACGACGCGGCGCTTCTCGATTGTCCACCGGGGCATCGGTTCGTCGCCACCGTCGATCAGGCCGTCGAGGGCGTGCATTTCCTCTCCGACGATCCGCCCGATCTGGTGGCGAAAAAGCTGCTGCGGCGCAACCTCTCCGATCTCGCGGCGATGGGCGCCACGCCGCGCCACTACCTGCTGAC
>DATARH010000062.1:0-32532 GCA_036264235.1 Allostellaceae bacterium | reverse complement strand
TTGCCGGAATGGTGGCCGCCCTCGCGCAGATCGACGACGAGATCGAAATTGATTGCGCCGCGGGCGCCGAGGAAGATCGTCGGACGATCCGGCGCGAGGCGCGGCCCGTCTGACGCGATCAGCACGTCGGCGGCGAGCCGGTCCTTGTGGTTGCGGCAAATCTCGCGCAGGCCGGGCGAGCCGACCTCCTCGCCGGTCTCGATCAGCAGCCTGGCGTTGAAGCCGAGCCGGCCGCGGGTCTGCAACACGCATTGCATCGCGGCGATGTTGATCGAGTGCTGCCCCTTGTTGTCGGCGGTGCCGCGGCCGTAGAGCCGGTCGCCGCGCCGGGTCAGCTCCCAGGGCGACAGCCCCTCATGCCATTGCGGCTCGAGACCGCGAATGACGTCACCATGGCCGTAGCCCAGGACTGTCGTGTTGGCGCCATCTTCGCGCCGTTCGGCGATCAGCGCCGGGCCGCCGCGAACGGGATTGTCGAAAATCGTGCTGTCGAAACCGAGCCGCGCCAGCGACGGCGCGATCTCGTCTTCGAGATAGGCGCGCAAGGCCGGGGCGCGCTCCTCGACCTGGCTCTCGGTTGGGATCGCGACGCGGCGGCCGAGATCGGCGGCGAAACCGCCGGTGTCGAAATACTCGGCGGCGGCGGCAATGGCGGCAGCGCGGGTCATGCGAGCTCCGATTTAATGGCGCCCGAAGCTATCAACGGAGTGCTACACAGGACAAGCTGCACAGCCCTCCTGCAACGGGCGATTGAAACAGGCCGAAACCGCCCGCTGCAAATGCAGCGAAAATGCAGCAGGAAAGAACCAAAAGGTTGAGTAGCGGCTTTTGGGCAGGCCGCCCCCCCTGCCACGCGGGAACATGTGTTCCTGGTTCGTTCGGAACAGCTAAGGTGCCGCGCTGACCGTTTCAAGGGCCGTGCCCGAAGCAGGCAACGGACATCCGCCACAGCGAGCCGTGGCCTCGCGTAGGCAGGCGGAGAGTGTCGGGTTACTGCGCGCGGGCGCCGGCGACCGGGGTCCAGGAGGGCGGGTCGCTGGCCGGGACGCTGTCGTCGGAGGCGCGCTCGACCCGGTCGAGGCGATGGCGGGGGACATTGCTGTTGCCCCCAGTGTCGATGCCGAGACCGCGGTACAGCGCACAGTTGCCGGTCAGGCCGCGCTGCAGCATCGCCGCGCCGGCGAAGGCGAGCAGCGTGTGCCACAGCGACGGCCGCACCACGCCGTTGATCAGCAGCGCCGCGCCGAGCGCCGCCGAAACCGTGCGCTCGCCATTGCCGACATTGGCCGGGCCCATCATGCCCGCGTCATAGGCCGCCATCGCCACACCTCCGAAGGTCCGTTTTCGCGAACGGCATGGCGAGGGGCGCGGTTCCGCTCAGCGGCGCGCCGCCCGCCGCACTGCGGGTGACCGAGCCGGCCGGGCGACCGGCTCGGCGATGGCGGGCTCGGCGATAGCGGGAGGTTCGGCATTTACCAGCGCCAGATCGCGGCCGACGGTATGGAACAAGGCCCGCATCCGATCGACGATCTGCTCCGCAATGCTGTGGACCTCGTGCGGCTGGTGCGGACCGCGAGACGAGGCCAGCGCCTGCTGGAAGCGCAGGTGGCGCACCGCGACGCTGTGGCTGATCTGCTCGTAAAGCTCGGGGTGATCGGCCAGCAGCGGGGCGAGATGCTCCGGATGTACGGCGTAGGCAACCACCTCGGTCAGTGCGGCGACCGTCGTGGTATGCGGCTCGCCGGTCAGCATCGAGTGCTCGCCGACCACGTCGCCGGGTTCGATCGTCGCGATTTTCTTCGGCTCGCCATCTTCGAGCTGCGACACCTCGCAAAGACCCTCGGCGATCACGAACATCGGCCCGCGGGGGTCGCCCTCGCTGGTCAGGTTCTCGCCGGCCGGGAAGTGCTGTGGCTCGGTGTCGGCGCCGAGCCGCAGCAGCTGCGCATCGGTCAGCGTGTCGAAGATCTCGAGCTGTCGCAGCAGCTTGGTGCGGTCGTCGATCGACGAATGCTCGAGCTGCCGCGTCGGCATCTTGGCCTTGAAGGTGTCAAGCTTCGGATAAGCGGGCGAAAGCCCGGCCATCGCCAGGTGACGCAGCACCGATCGCATGACGGCGTCACGCGCCGGGGCCTCGCCGATCGTGTCGTAGCGCTGCCAGTGGCGTATCCGGTATTCGATGCCGAGTTCGGACGAACCCCAGACGACGACGTTCGGAGCGGGCTCTCGCACGGGCCCGCCGGGTCCGCAGGCCGCCCTCGCCCCGGCCAGCAGAACCCGCAAGGCCCGGTCGGTGCGGATCGAGAAATCGAGCGTGATCCTGGTCTCGAACCGGCAGGTGTCGTCCGGCATCGACAGGTTGGCGAGGATCATCTCGCCCATGCGGCTGTTGGGGATGACCATGACCCGCTTGTCTTCGGTTTCGAGGCGGGTCGTCCGCCAATTGATCTCGACAATCTTGCCGCGGATCGGCGGCACTGCTCGCTCGACCAGCTCGACCCAATCGCCGATCCGGTACGAATGGTCGAAATTGACCGCGAGGCCGGTGAAGATGTCGAGGATGATGCTGCGCAGCGCGATGCCGAGGACGATGCCGATCGCGCCGGAGGTCGCCCAAATTCCGACCACCGGCTGACCGAATTCGATGCCGACGATGCCGGCGACGGCCAGCATGAACACGACAATCGACAGGCTGTCCCTGAGCAGGCGCGGCACCGGCCGCTCGATCACATGGGCGACGAAGCCTTCCCACAACACGTGGTTCAGCAGCCGGACGACCAGATAGGCGCCGGACAGCCACAACCCGATGTGGATGCCGTCGCGCAGCAATTCGTGCAGCCGCCCGCCGTCGTTGACGTGGATTCGGTCCAGCAGGTCCGGGGCGAACACCGCGCCCGCGACAAAGGCGGCGAACAGCAGCGTCGGCGCCCACAGCCGGATCGGCATTCGCGTATATGCCGGCATCAAAGCCCCCCATCGGCCGATCTGGCGAAGGCAGCCTACCGCAGGCGGTGGCGAATGCGAACGTTATGTTTCGGTTTTGTGACAACCGATGCCGCTGTCCAGCATTGCCGCTGTCCAGTCCGGCGATTCGGTTGCCGACGCAGACAAACCACAGCGTTGCCGAACCTCCGCCACAGTTGCGGCATAATAGGGCCGGCAAGTTCGTTGGCGCGGCGTGCGGTGCCGCGCCGGTGGGGGTGGCAAATGCGTCCGGAACTCGGCCGGGGATCGCCCTTGGGCGGCGCGCGGCGGCCGACAGCCGGTGGGCCCCTGCGCGCCGAACCCGGCGAGCGGCCGGCGGTCTCGGCGGCGCGGGTGCGGACCGGCACAACCCCGCGCCGGGGGTCGCAGCGGCAGCGGCGCGGCATCGGGCGCGGACTGTTGCGGCTCGGCGTCCTGCTGCTGCTGTGGGTCGCGATCATCGGCGGCGGCGTGATCGGCTATTTCGCGCTGACCCTGCCCGACACCAGCCAGCTGACGACGGCGGAGCGGCGGCCGAGCGTCACGATCCTCGCGGCCGACGGCGCGACGCTGGCGACGTTCGGCGATCTGTTCGGGCAGCCGCTGACGTTGAGGGAGATGTCGCCCTATCTGCCGAAGGCGGTGGTGGCGACCGAGGACCGCCGGTTCTACAGTCATTTCGGCATCGACCCGATCGGCCTGTTCCGGGCCGTCTTTGCCGATCTGCGCGCCCGACACCTCGTCCAGGGCGGCAGCACGATCACGCAGCAGCTGGCGAAAAACCTGTTCCTCAGCCCTGAGCGCAGCTTCGGCCGCAAAATCCGCGAGACGCTGCTGGCGCTGTGGCTGGAACGCCGCTTCAGCAAGAACGAAATCCTCGAAATCTATCTGAACCGGGTCTATCTCGGCGCCGGCGCCTATGGCGTCGATGCCGCGGCGCACCGCTACTTCGGCAAATCGGCGAAGAGCCTCGATTTGTTCGAAAGCGCGGTCATCGCCGGGCTGCTAAAGGCGCCGACCCGGTTCAGCCCGGCCAACGACCGGGAGCGGGCGACGGGGCGGGCGGCGCAGGTGCTCGGCCGCATGGTCGAGGCAGGCTACATCACCACCGCCGACGCGGCCGCGGCGGAGAGGCAGGCGCCGAGCCTCGCGGCGACGCTCGGGAACCGGCCCGGCACGCGCTATTTCGCCGATTGGATCGCCGAGCAGACGCGCGATTTCGCCGGCACCGCCGACCGCGACCTGACGATCCGCACGACCTTGGACCCGAGGATGCAGGCAGCGGCCGAGGCGGCGATCGGCGAGGCGCTGGCAAAGAACGGCGCGAAACTCGATGTCGGCCAGGGCGCGCTGGTGGCAATGGCGCCCGACGGGGCGGTGCTGGCGATGGTCGGCGGCCGCGACTACGGCGAGAGCCAGTTCAACCGCGCGACCCAGGCGCAACGGCAACCCGGCTCGGCGTTCAAGCCGTTCGTCTACCTTGCCGGGCTCGAGGCGGGGCTGCGGCCGAGCGATCATTTCGTCGATGCGCCGATCCGGATCGGCAACTGGGAGCCACACAACTACCTCGACCGCTACCAGGGTGATGTGGGCCTAGCCGAGGCGTTGGCGCAGTCGATCAACACAGTCGCCGCGCAGGTGGCGCAGCGCGCCGGGCCGGCAAAGGTCGTCGCGGTCGCCAACCGGCTCGGCATCACCTCGACGCTGTCGCCGGACGCCAGCATCGCGCTCGGCACCAATGAGGTGAATCTGCTGGAGCTGGTGTCGGCCTATGCGCCCTTCGCCAATGGCGGCACCGGCGTCATCGCCTACGGGATCAACGAGATCAAAGACAACCATGACAAGCTGATCTATCGGCGCAGCGGCTCCGGCCCGGGCCAGGTCGTCGCGCCCGACATGGTAGCGATGATGGACGGGATGCTGGCCGGGGTCGTCGGCCATGGCACCGGCAAGACCGCCGCCCTGCCCCGGCCGGCCGCCGGCAAAACCGGCACGACGCAGGATTACCGCGACGCGTGGTTTGTCGGCTTCACCGCCGATCTCGTCGCGGGCGTGTGGTTCGGCAATGACGATGACAGCCCGATGAAGAAGGTCACCGGCGGGTCGCTGCCGGCCGCCGCCTGGCGCAACTTCATGCTGGCGGCGACCAAGACCATGCCGATCCGGCCGCTGCCAAACGGCGGAGCCTATGGCGACGCCAGTCGGGTGTCGGAGCGGGCCGCGCCGGTTTATCCGGAGAACGCGTTCGACAACATCCTGAACTGGCTCGGGCTGGGGGGCCCGCCGGCGCAGCCGGTGGCGGCGCAGGTGCCGGCCCCGTTCCGCGCTCCGCCGCCCGTTCAGACGCAGGCACCAGTTCAGATGCAGGCACCAGCCCCGGTCCAGCGACCGACGGTAGCCGCGGTGCCAGGGGCAGCCCCGGTGTTCTACCCGCCGCTCTACGGCACGCCGGTCCCGCCGCCGCCACCCGGCAGATAAGCGAAAGCCCCTCCCCCGCGGTGCGGGAGAGGGGCTTCCGTCAGCTACAGTTTGTTAGCGCAGCGGCGAGAACTCGGCCGGAACCACCAGCATGTTCTCCTGCGCGACGAACTGGCCGCGGGTCTGCGGCGGCCAGGCGCCGGCAGCGCGGGCCTCGTCGCGGATGCGGAATCGGTCGGCCGCATCCTTGTAGGCCCAGATGTGGATCCACTGGTTGAGCGGACCCAGCTCGGTGTGGCCGCAGAAGGCGAGCGGCGAGTATTTGAGCCGGCCCTCGATCCGCTCGGCCCATTTCTCGATCACGGTCGGAGCGGCGCCCGGCAGCATCGTGTAGGTGCGGATCTCGTAGAGATTGCCAAGCTGGCGCGGCTCGAGCTTGGGCGAGAACGGCGCCGGGATGACGATCTTCGACTCCATCTCCTCGATGAATTCTTGAATCTTCGGCGGCCAACCCTCGATCTTCTGCGAGCGCACCCGGTTGCGATGGCCCACATCGTCATACGGCCAGCAATGGATGATGCGGTTCAGCGGGCCGACCTCGGTGTGGAAGAAGGCGCCGAGCGGCGACACCTTGGTCCGTTCCTTCAGCCCCTCGGCGAAGCGCTTCTCGACCTCCGGGATCGAGCCGGGCTTCATCCGGTAGGTGCGCATCTCGATGATCATCGATTTCTCCCAAACTTTTGGTGACGACGCATACTAGCGGGCCAAGGGCAGCCGGGCGAGCCGTTCGCAGAGCAGCGCGTAAAATCCGTCGGCGTCGATCGTCTGCAGGACGCGCGCATTGGCCGGGCGACCGCTCCTGCCGCGCCAGTCGACGACGGTCATGCCGAGTGTCAGATCGCTGCCGGTTTCGATCTCGACGTTGGCCTCGACGCCTTCGAACAATTCCGGAGCGATCAGCCAGGCGATCACACAGGGATCGTGCAGCGAGAAGATGCGGTCGCTGCCGATCGGTGGCGCGATCAGCAGCGCCGCCGCCTCGCAGCAGGGCGTGCCGAGCGCGCGCAGCCGGTCGATCCGCTCCGGCGTGCTGCGCACCTGATGCGTCAGATCGAGCGGCACCACGGTGATCGGCATGCCGCTCGCAAGCACGATCGCCGCCGCCTGCGGGTCGGCATGGATGTTAAACTCAGCGGCCGGCGTCTCATTGCCGAGCGCGGAGGAGGCGCCGCCCATCAACACCAGTTCAGCGATACGGCCGGCGATATCCGGCGCCATCACCAGCGCAATGGCGATGTTGGTCAGCGGCCCGAGCGCGCAGAGTGTCACCGTAGCCGGCGCGGCGCTGCGAAGCGTGTCGATCAGGAAGGCGACGCCGTGCTCCGGCCGCAGCGGTTTCTCCGGCGCCGGCAGGGTCAGCCGGCCGAGGCCGTGCTCGGCGTGAACCTTTGCGGCACTGACGAGGCGGCCATCGATCGGCCGAGGGCAACCGGCAAAGACCGGCACATCGGCGCGGCCGGCCAATTCGCAGACGGCGCGCGCGTTGCGCTCGGTCTCGGTCAGCGGCACGTTGCCGGCGACCGCGTTGAGGCCGATCACCTCGAGCTCGGGGGAGGCGAGCGCCAGCAGGATGGCGACGGCGTCGTCGGTGCCGGGATCGGTGTCGATGACGATCCGGCGCAGCATCGTGCAGCTAGGCCGCGCCCTGCGGCGGCACCCAATACGGGCGCAGTTCATGGAGCACGTCGCGGTACAGCGCGCGCTTGAACGGCACGATCATCTCCGGAAGCCGCTCCGGCGCGACCCATTCCCAGGCGTCGAATTCGGGGTGCTCGGTCGCGAGGTCGATATCGGTGTCGCTGCCGGTGAAGCGCATCGCGAACCATTTCTGGCGCTGGCCGCGAAACCGGCCGCGCCACATCCGGCCGGCGATCTCCGGCGGCAGATCGTAATGGTGCCAGCCCTCGGTTTCGCCAAGGATTTCGGCCCTGTCGGTGCCGATTTCTTCGCGGAGTTCGCGCAGCGCGGCCTGGGCCGGGGTCTCGCCTGGATCGATCCCGCCTTGCGGCATCTGCCAGGCGGCGAGACCGGCCGGCATGTCGATGCGGCGGCCGACAAACACACGACGGTCATGGTTCAGCAACATGATGCCGACGTTTGGCCGATAGAGCGCCAGCTCCGCCGCGGTGAGGCTCATCGGCGCGGACGGCGTTGACCGCTCACGGAATTCCCCGGCCGGTCAATTCACCAGGCGGCCGTTGAACAGCGAGATGCCGCGCAGCATGTCGACGGCGCGGGCGAGCTGATAGTCGTCCGGCGTGCCGATCGCTGAGGGATCGACCGAGGATTCCGGGGTGGCCTTTTCGCCGGGCTCCGGCACCGGGCCGCGCTTCTTGTCCTTGTCGGCACTCTTGTCGTTGTCCGAAGGCTTGGCGTTTGTCGCGGATTTATCCGCCGCCGCCTTGGCCTTCTCGTCCTTGGTGATCTTTGCCGCCTCGACGATGATGTCGGGATCGATTCCCTTGGCCTGAATCGATCGCCCGGACGGCGTGTAATAACGCGCCGTCGTCAACCGCATCGCGCCATGTCCGGCCAGCGGGATGATCGTCTGCACCGAACCTTTGCCGAACGAGCGGGTGCCGATCAGCACCGCGCGATGGTGATCTTGTAGCGCGCCGGCGACAATCTCGCTGGCCGAGGCCGAGCCGCCATTGATCAGCACTGCCACCGGCAGGCCGCTGACAATATCGCCGGGCCGCGCGTTGTAGCGCTGCGCGTCATCGGTGCGCCGGCCGCGGGTCGAAACGATCTCGCCCTTATCGAGGAACGCGTCCGACACCGCGACGGCCTGATCGAGTAGGCCGCCCGGGTTGTTGCGCAGATCGAGGATCAGCCCGGCCAACTTATTGTTGGCCTGCTGCCGCAAATTCTTCACCGCGTTGTTGAGGCCGACATCGGTCTGCTCGTTGAAGCTGGTGATCCGGACATAGCCGATATCCTTGCCTTCGAGATGCGAGCGGACCGATTGGATCTTGATTTTGGCGCGGGTCAGCTTGACATCGAACGGCTCGCGGCCCTCGCGCCGGATCGTCAGCGTGATGTCGCTGTTTTCCGGGCCGCGCATCCTGTCGACCGCTTCCTGCAGCGTCATGCCCTGAACCTGGTCGCCGTTCAGATGCGTGATCAGGTCGCCCGGTTTCAGCCCGGCATGCGCGGCCGGTGTATCGTCGATCGGCGAGACCACCTTGACGATCCCGTTCTCCATCGAGACTTCGATGCCAAGGCCGCCGAACTCGACGCGGGTCTGCACCTTCATATCGGTGAAATTCTTCGCATTCAGGTAATTCGAATGCGGGTCGAGCGAGGTCAGCATGCCGTTGATCGCACCCTCGACCAGCGTCTCGTTGCTGACATCGTCGACGTAATTCTTGCGCACCTGCTCGAACACGTCGCCGAACAGGCCGAGCTGCTTGTAGGTTTCGGCCGTGTTGGACGAGGCCGCGGCGCCGACATCGTGGCTCAGCGTCAGTAGGAAGACCGTGGCGGCACTGGCCGCGATCAGGCCCAATCGTTTCATTCACGCACCCTGCTGTCATCGGCGCCGTCGCGCCCCGTCAATTCGCCGCTGTCGATCAGCACCGGGAACGGGTCGACCGGATTGCCGTCGCGGCGCAATTCGAATGTCAAAACGGTGCCGGAGGCCGCCGCTGCGGTGTCCGGCATTGCGCCGACCGGCTCACCGGCCAGAACCCATTCGCCAGGCTTGGCGTCGATCCGGTCCAGCCCGGCGAGCACCGAATGATAGCCGCCACCATGCCCTATGATCAAGACGAGCCCCCGATCACGGAAGCGCCCGGCATAATCGACGCGGCCGTCGAACGGCGCGACGACGATCGCGCCGGGCAAGGCTGCGAGATCGAGCCCGTCGCTCGGCTTTTCCGAGGTGCCGGGCACCCCGGACCGGCGCGCGATCGAACCGGCGGCCGGCACATGCAGCATCGGCTCGGCGGCTGCGTCGAAGACGCGCAGCCCCTTCGGCCGGGCGGGATCGGCCGCGACGGCCTTTTTTGCATCAAGCGCCTTGATCAATTCGCGCAGGTCTGCGGCATTGCTCTTGGCTGTTGCTGCGGCCTCGGTGGGCGCGAGTTTCTGTGCGGCCGCCTCGCGCCGGGCCACCAGTTCGCCGAGCGAAGCATAATCCTGTTTCAGGTTGTCGCGCTGGACCGTCGCCTCGGCCTGCCGCGTCGTCAGTTCCTGCCGTGCCGAGGCGAGCCGGGCAAACTCGCGGGTCAGAGCCTGCCCATCGCGGGCGAAGGCTGGGCCCGCCGCCGTGACCAGCATGCCGGTGCGGATGCGGTCCAGCGGCGCTTCGGGAGCCACCCCGAAATCGGCCGGCGGATTGCGCGCCAGCCGGGCGAGCCCGGCGAGCAGCTGCGCCTGCTCGGTGCGTGTCTCCTTCAATTCGCGCTCGGTGCCGTCCGCGTCCCGTTGCAAGAGGCCGATCGCGCGCTGCGCGCTCAGCAAAGCGCGCTCGTCCTGCTGCGCCGTTTCGACGGCGGCGACGCATTGCTGCCGCAAATCCTGCAATTCGGCCGCTGGTTCAGCGGCCAACGCCGGGAGGATGCCGTATGCGAAGGCGGCGAGGATCGCGAGAGCGCGTAGGGCGGGTGGAATGCGGCGGAGCCGCCGGTAACCCGCCGAAAAAATGCATCGTGACCGGCGGGTTTCGCTCCGCTTCACCCGCCCTACAGCCCCAAGCGTAGCGGGGCGACCGCTAATCGGCGGCACGGCGTCCTTGGTCCGGGTGGATCAACGAGTGCCCGGTCATCGCCGCCGGCTTCGCCAGCCCGATTAGATCGAGCAGGGTCGGCGCGACATCGGCGAGGCGGCCCTCGTCGAGCCGGTCGATCGCGGCCGGCGGGTTGACGACGATGAACGGCACCGGGTTGAGAGTGTGCGCGGTGTGCGGCTCGCCGGTCTCGGGATCGCGCATCATCTCCGCGTTGCCGTGATCGGCGGTGATGACCAGGGTGCCGCCGGCCTTCTCGACCGCTCCGGCGAGCCGTCCAAGGCATTGATCGACCGTCTCCACCGCCTTGACCGCGGCCGGAAACAGCCCGGTATGCCCGACCATGTCGGTATTGGCGTAATTCATGATTACGACGTCGAAGCGGCCGGAGCCGATCGCCGCGACGACCTTGTCGGTCACCTCAGGCGCCGACATCTCCGGCTGCTTGTCGTAGGTCGCGACCTTTGGCGATGGCACCAGGATGCGTTCCTCGCCGGGAAAGACCAGCTCGCGCCCGCCGTTAAAGAAGAAGGTGACATGCGCGTATTTCTCGGTCTCGGCGATGCGCAATTGCGTCAGCCCCGCCTTCGAGACGATCTCGCCAAAGCTGTCATTGAGATCGGTCGGCGGGAACAATGCCGGCATGAAGCGGTTCAACTCGGTCGAGTATTCGACGAGACCGAGCGCCCCAGCGAATTTCACCTGCTTCTGCCGGGTGAACCCTGAGAACTCGGGATCGAGCAGCGCCGCCGCGACCTCACGGATGCGGTCGGCGCGGAAATTGGCGAACAGCAGCCCGTCGCCGTCCTTCATGCCGCGGTAATCGCCGACAGCGGTCGGCAGCACAAACTCATCGCTCTCGCCGCGTGCATAGGCGGCCTCGACGGCGGCCACCGGATCGGCCGCCTTCTCCCCTTCGCCGCCGGTCAGCATGCGGTAGGCTTTCTCGACCCGGTCCCAGCGCTTGTCGCGGTCCATCGCGTAATAGCGGCCGCAGACCGTCGCGATTGTCACCGCGCCATGGCCGGCGACATCTTTCTGGAATTGCTTCAGGTAGCCGACGGCAGATTTCGGCGGCGTGTCACGGCCGTCGAGAAATGCGTGCACCGCGACCGCCAAGCCGGCCTCGGCGACAATCTTGGCCAGCGCCGCGATCTGGTGCTGGTGCGAATGCACCCCGCCCGGCGACAATAATCCCATGACATGGACCGTGCCGTTGCTGGCCTTCACTTTGGCGATGAACTCGGCCAGCGCCGGGATACTGCCGATCTCGCCATCGGCGATCGCCTTGTCGATGCGCGGCAAGTCCTGCATCACGATGCGGCCGGCGCCGAGATTGGTGTGGCCGACCTCGGAATTGCCCATCTGGCCGTCCGGCAGGCCGACATAGTGCTCGCTCGCCTCCAGCCGCGAATGCGGCCAGCGCCGCATCAGCTCATGCCAGACCGGCGTCTTCGCCTTGTCGATCGCGTTGTCCTCGCCATTCTTGCGCTCGCCCCAGCCGTCAAGGATGCACAGAACCAGCGGGCGCGGTCGGGAGGTCATCGATAGTGATCCTGCTAAGCACTAAAGCCGGCGTTTCGGGTTATATGGGCTTGCCGGATTGACGTCGACATCGACTTCCTTGACGCAACTTTGCCGTTGGCTGTGCCTGTTCCCGACATGCCACGGTCCATCGTGAAGCTGCACATCCGTGACTTTCGAGAGGGAGATACACTTCCACTGCGGCAAACGTGATTTACTCCGGCCCCCGAATTGATAAGTGAGAGCTTTTTCTTCGCCTTGTGAATGTCCGAGGATTACCGGGCAAAGCTCACGTGGGTAGCCGTCATATATGCAGAAAATCTGCTTCCGGCAGGCCATCGCTTCATAGAACAACTTGTAGTTTGGACTACCGCCGTTCCCGTTGGCGGTATCTCGGTGTTGCCGCTGCAACTCCGCCATCGCAGCTGAGATGTGCTCAGGGTGGCGTGAGGCGTGTTCGATTTCCCACAGCCATGGGCTCCCGTCTGGAGCATAATGAATGACGAGATCCTCCCCCGCGTCCCGGCCAATACTGCTTTCATTATCGCGGCTAGGCCAAGGCCTGAGCTCAACCGCCATCGTGTCCGTCTCGACACAGTAACGGATCGCCTGCCAATCTGCGGCGGGAATTGACGAGTCATTCATGGCTCGAAATCTCCGTCCCAGAAAGCGTTGTGCACTGTTTCGCCATCCGCTTCGATAACTATGCGCAACCATAGGCCGCGAGCCGGAACCCACAACCAATGCCGAATACGTCCATCCGGCTGCCGTCGTCGCCGGTACGGCATCGCCAATGCCCGCTGGATGTCTGCCATATCGATATTCCGCCGGCCGGGTTTGCCCATGACATGTAGAGCAAAATATCGCGTCCGCCAGAACGGTGGCGGCGGAAGGCGAATGGGACCGGCCAACGCGGTGCTATGCCGCTCTAATCTGCCGCAAGCGAGCGCATCACACGGTAAAGCGTCGCCTTCGCCTCGAAGCCGATGCCGGGAATGTCGGGCAGCCGGACGAGGCTGTTCTCGACCGGGCAGTCGTCGGCGAAACCGCCGAACGGGGCGAACACGTCCGGGTAGCTTTCATTGCCGCCGAGCCCAAGCCCGACCGCGATGTTGAGCGCGAATTGGTGGCCGCCATGCGGCACGCAGCGCCGCCACGACCAGCCGTGCCGCGCCAGCATGTCGAGCGTGCGCAGGTATTCGACGAGGCCATAGGACAGCGCCGGGTCGAATTGCAACACGTCGCGATCGGGTCTGAGCCCGCCGTGGCGGATCAGATTGCGCGCGTCGTGCACCGAAAACAGGTTCTCGCCAGTCGCCAGTGGCGGCGCGTAGCGCTCGGCCAGGGTCGAGTGCGCAGCGTAGTCGAGCGGATCGAGTGGCTCCTCGTACCAGCGGAGCTTGTAGGGGGCGAGCGCGTCGGCATAGGCCGCCGCCTCATCCAGCGAGAAGCGGCCGTTGGCGTCGACTGCCAGGTTGGCTCCGTCGCCAACCACCGCCAGCACCGCCTCGATCCGGCGCAAATCCTCGGCGAGCGGCACGCCTCCTATCTTGATCTTGACGCAGGCATAGCCGAGCTCGCGGTAGTGGCGGATTTCGTCCTGCAGCGCCCCGATGCCCTTGCCGGGGTAGTAATAGCCGCCGGCGGCATAGACCCAGGCCTGAGGGTCGGCGTCACCATTTCTGTAGCGGTCGGCGAGAAGCCGCCATAAGGGCTTGCCTTCGGCCTTGGCACGCAAGTCCCACAGCGCCATGTCGAGCACGCCGACCGCGACCGAGCGCTCGCCATGCCCGCCCGGCTTCTCGTTGCGCATCATGATGTCCCAGGCCTTGGTCGGGTCGAGGAGGCCGGCATCGTCGAGGAGACTCTTGAGTTCGGCCTCAAGCAGACGCGGAATGAAGCGCTCGCGCAGCAGGCCCTGCACCGCGTAGCGACCGTTCGAGTTGAAGCCGAAGCCGACGACCGGCTTGCCGTCCCGGATCAAGTCGGTGTGGATCGCGACAACGCTCGCCGTCATCTTGCTGAAGTCGATGTAGGCGTTGGCGATCGCCGAGCTGATCGGTTTGACGGTCTCGCGGATCGCGGTAATGCGCATCAGGTGCTCCGGGCTCAAACCTTGCGGCTCACTATAACATTGTCGTCTCGATACAAGCCGGGCCCACTCTCCAGCAGGACGATGGATTCCGGCTTTCGCCGGAATGACACTGCTGGGTAACGGGCCAATCGCTTTCTAGGCGAACCCTCTCGGAAGCGGCGGGCCGCCAAGCGCAGAGCGCATTTGCCTGCCCAAAGGAAATGCGTAAGCTGCCGAACGAGGCATTCTTCGATCATCGGGTTCGACCGCGCGTCGCCCACCGGTCGGCGTCGCCCCCAACGGAATGGTCATAGGCAGGAGAGACAAAAATGGCAGAGATCAAAGGCGCCGACTTGCTGGCGAAAAGCCTCAAGGAACAAGGCGTCGAATACATGTTCGGCGTCGTCGGGTTTCCCGTCGGCCCGATTGCCGAGTCGGCGCAGAAGGTCGGGCTACCCTACATCGGCATGCGCAACGAGCAGGCCGCGTCCTATGCCGCCGGCGCCGTCGGATTTCTGACCGGCCGGCCGGGCTCCTGCATCGTCGTGACCGGCCCCGGCGTCATCCACGGCCTCGCCGGCCTCGCCAATGCACAGCAGAATTGTTGGCCGATGCTGCTAATCGGCGGCGCCTCGGAGACCTATCGCAACGGCATGGGCGCGTTCCAGGAGGAGCGCCAGGTGCTGGCGGCGACACCGGTCAGCAAATGGGCGCACGGGATCGAGCACGTCCACCGCATCCCGTTCTATGTCGAGATGGCGGTGCGGCAGTCGATCTACGGCCGCCCCGGTGCGACCTACCTCGACTTCCCCGACGATATGATCACCGGCTCCTGCGAGGAGAGCGAGATCGTGCAGGTCCAGAAGTGCCCGGACCCGCCGCGCAGCCAGGCGATGCCGCAGGACATCGAACACGCGCTCGACGTGCTGCAATCGGCCGAGCGCCCGCTCATCCTGCTCGGCCAGGGCATGGCCTATTCGGGCGCGACGGAAGAGGTGCGCGCTTTCATGGAGCGGGTCCAAGTGCCGTTTGTGCGCACCCCGAAGGGCAAGGGCATCATGCCCGACGATCACCCGCTGTCGGCCGGCGCCGCCCGCACCCTCGCCTTGCAGCAGGCCGATGTCGTGTTCCTGATGGGGGCACGGTTCAACTGGATCCTGCATTTCGGCCTGCCGCCGCGCTATGCGCCGAACGTCAAGGTGATCCAGCTCGACATCAATCCCGAGGCGATGCACCAGAACAAGCCGGCCGACGTGGCCCTGCTCGGCGACGGCAAGGCGATCATGGCGCAGCTCAACCAGGCGCTGGCCGGCCGCCAGTGGTTCCACCCGCAGGGCTCGCCGTGGCGCCAGGCGCTGGCGCAGAAGGCCAAGGAAAACGCCGAGATGATCGCGCCGCAGATCGCGGACGACTCGGCGCCGGGCGGCTATTACCGGCTGTTCCGCGACATCCGCGAGTGGCTGCCGAAGGACGTCGTCCTGTGCAGCGAGGGCGCCGGCACGATGGATATCGGCGGCACCATGATGCCGCTCGAGAACCCGCGCTCCTACATGAACGCCGGCAGCTACGGCACGATGGGCGTCGGCCTCGGCCTCGTCGTCGCCGCCTGCGTCGTGCACCCGGACCGTCCGGTCGTCCATGTCTCGGGCGACTCGGCGATCGGCTTCTCCGGCATGGAGATGGAGACGCTGTGCCGCTACGGCATGCCGGCGAAGATCGTCGTCCTCAACAATGGCGGCATCGGGCCGGGCATGCCTGAGATCCCGCAGAACCCGATGCTCAACATGCGGCCGAACACGCTGATCTATGGCGCCCGCTACGACCGGATGATGGACGCCTTCGGCGGCAAGGGTTTCTATGTCGAGGATCCGAAGGACCTGCGCGGCGCGCTCGACGAGGCGATGAACTTCCCCGGCCCGGCGCTGGTCAACGTCAAGCTCAGCCAGGGCTCGCAACGGAAGGCACAGGCGTTCCGCTGGCACAGCTAGCCGCTGGCTGAACGACCAAGAAGGCAGGGGCCGCTCCATCGGAGCGGCCCTTTCTCTTAATCTGCTATCTGCGCAAAAGCAGTCAGAGCCCTCTCAAGGCGCTGTCCCATGGACCGCCGGCGCGCCGTATCGAGGGGTGGCGAAGCGCCGGGTCAGCGCCAGCACCGTCGCGGCGTAGGCCAGTCCGAGAACGACCCCGGCGAACCGGGTCCAAATGCGGTCATCCGCGTCCTGGTAAAACACCGAGAACCCCTCGCCCACCAGGATCGCGAGCACGTTCAGCGATTTCATCGCGATCCCGATGCCGGGCCCTCCGGCGGCGATCCGGCTGGTAAACAGCCACGCGGCGAACAGGATTACGGTGGCCAGCACCAGGATCGTCGGGGCCAGCCACAAAACCTCCCAGACGACGACAGCGGCCACACCTCCCAAGAGGGCGGCGACGAAGCGATCCCGGATCACATTGGCAGCGGTCTCGCCATCGGCGCGTAGAGCGATGACGACGCCGATCAGCACCGCCCCCGGCGCCGGCGGCCGCATGCTTGCCGTCAAAATCACCGCCAGCAGCAGCGCCAGCGCAGCAAGCAGCGGCGGCAGCTGCGGCGCCGGCGGCGCCAATGGCTCAAGTTGCTGCTCCGGCAGGAGCCGGCGCGTCGTCCACTCGCTCGCCACCGCGATGATGAAATTCAGCCCGAACCAATACGCCAAGTCGCTGGACGCTTCAGGCGCTTTGATCAACGTCAGCGGCACGATCGCGAAGACGATCAGGATCAGCAGACCGAGGATTGCCTTATGCGGATCCTCGAACATCTTGAACGCGCCGTAGAAGATCCAAAGACCCAGCAGGCAGAGTACCGGCGGCTGCTCCGCCAAGAACTGCAAAGCCAATCCCGCGACGGCGACGAGCAGCCACGCCAAAACCGGCAGCGCGACGAGCTTATTGAGGCCGGCGGCAGGACCGCTTGCCAGCGTGCCCGCGACGAGAGGGGCGAGAAAGGTGAGCTGGAGATCGAGGCGAAGCAGCTCGGCGAGCACAAAGGCGGCGGTGAAGGCGAGCGCTATTCGCAGCCCGCGCCGCGCTTCAGAAGACATAATCGGCAAGCGAGACGAGCCACAGCCAAGCGCGCGCGAATGGGGCGGCAAGCCCCGCCCGCTTCGTCATCACCACAACGTTTGCGCGCGAGCCGACCCGGAACGCCGGAATGTCGGTCTGCCGCAACAGTTCGATTCTGACGGGAATCCGCTGGACCTCGCGCAGCCATTGGCGGCGTTGTACGACGTAGGGAAGATCACCCTCGCCGGCGGCGCCGCCCGGGGACCGCGCCACACCGGACGCGATGCTGGCGACGCGGCCATCGAGAATGCGGCCGGGCGCAACGTTGAAGGTGATCAGAACCGGGTCGCCGATGCCGATGTTCCCAAGCGTGTTTTCCGGGAGATTTGCGACAACCCATCCCGCCTCGGTGTCGACGACGGTGGCGACGGTGTGCCCGGCAGACGCGAAGTGCCCCGGAGCAAGAACGGTATTGGTGACCATCCCGTCGATCGGCGCCTTGACGTCGGTGTCGTTGAGATCGATGCGTGCCCGTTCGTATTGCGCAAGGGCCGCCTTGATCTGCGGGTTGCCCTCGTTGGTCGGTCCAAGCCGCTTGCGGGCTTCCTCCAGACTGGCTTCGGCAGCCCGCACGCCACCTTCCGCATTCGCCAGCTTCGCTTGCGCCGCATCGGCCTGCGCGCGTGGCGCAAAATCGCGCGCCGCGAGCTGTAAGATGCGCTCCGTTTGAGCCCGTTCATTGGCGAGGCTGGCTTTTGCATCGCTCACTTTTGCGGCGGCCCCGGCGAGCGCGGCGGTGCTCGCGCCAACGCTCTGCGTCGCGTTGTTCAGATTTGCCTCTGCCTGCTCGACGGCGACTTGGAAGCGCTGTGGATCGATCTGGAACAAGTGCTCGCCGGCATGCACCGGCTGATTGTCCTGCACCTTCACCGAGACGATCGTGCCGGAGATGTTCGGCGCGACGCCGACAACCGGCGCCTGCAGGGTCGCCTCCGATGTGTAGGGGGTCAGGCGGTCGAACGCCGTGTGGAGAACCAGCCCGATCAGGAACAACGCAAACAGGACGAGGCCAACAACAGAGGAGCGTTGGCGCCGGACCGCAACATCACTCGCCATCTTCTGCCTCCGCACCCGCCCGCAAACCGAGGCCCATTTCCGGCCGACCGCGCCAACGGTTGATGCAGGTTTATAGCGGCAATCGCGCGTTCGTGCCTCGTTTCCGACACCCGCTGCCTTTTGAGGCATTTGAATCCGGCGCTATAAGTTGACCGATGAGCTATCAGACCTTCCGGGTGGAGATCACTCGTGACGAGACCGCCGCGGCGGGCGGCGCCGGCATCGAAATCATCGCCTATCTCGACCGGATGCCGGAGACCAATGATTACAGTCGGGGCATGTTGAGCCGGGTGCCGAAGTGGGTGTGGAACAGCCGGCTGCAATTCGCCGGCGATTTCGAGGATTTGGGCGAGGCGCTGGCGGCGATCGGTGAGAAGTGTCCCGAGATCGATTGCATCCGCTGCTACGAGTACACGGTCGACGACGAATACGCCCGCGAGGTCGCGCCGCTAGTCCGAGCCGGCGACAAATGGCAGCCCCTCGACTAGGCATGGCTGGGCTGGGCTGGGCTGGGCTGGGCTGGGCTCAGCTGCATGATCTTGTCGGCCGATGAATCTGGCACCATCTTACTTGGGTCTTACCTGCGGAAACCCAAATTGGCAGCTCGCGAAAAAGCCAGTACGACGGTATCGACCAAGGGCCAGGTCATACTGCCAAAGCCGATCCGAGACCGGCGGCGCTGGAAGGCCGGCACCCGGCTCCTGGTGGAAGAAACCCCGGAAGGCGTGCTGCTTAAGCCCGAGCCGCTCTTCCCGCCGACGCGCCCCGAAGATGTCTATGGCGTGCTCAAATATTCGGGACCGGCGAAAACCATCGAAGAGATGGATGAAGCGATTGCGCGAGAAGTGAAACGCCGGCGTGCTCGCGGTCGATACTAACATCCTCGTCCGGTATGTGACCCGTGATCACGCGGAGCAATCGCCTCGGGCGAGGCGGCTGGTCGATACTGAGGATAGTTTCGTCGCAACGACCGTGCTGCTCGAAACCGAGTGGGTGCTCCGCAGCAGCTATGGCTTCAGCCGAGCCGAGATCGCGAGTGCGCTCCGCTTCTTCGCGGGGATGCCGCGGGTAGCACTCGAGTCTCCGGCGATCGCCGCCCAAGCGCTTGATTGGCTTGAGCGTGGGATCGATTTCGCCGACGGTCTGCACCTTGCGGCGGCTGCCGATTGTGACGCGTTCGCCAGTTTCGACCGACAACTCGTGAACCGGGCCGAGCGCGTGGGTGCAGTCCGCGTCCGGGTGCCGTAAGAGCTACGCTGGCGCCGGTTCGAGCGCGGCCGGGTCGTAGTCGTAGAGCCAGCGCAGCGCCTGAGGTCCACGGTCGGCAGCGCGGGCCCACTCCGCGTCGCGCGCTTCCTGTGCCGCCCCATCCGGCATGTGAAAGCGGGTCTTGTTGGCGCGCGACATCTGCTGCAACCGGCTGACCCGCGGCAACCGCAGCCGCTCGTAGCGCAGCAGCGCCGCGGCCGGGTCATCCCCGGCCGCGAGGCAGGCGGCGAGAGAGGCTCCATCCTCGATCGCCTGCGCCGCGCCCTGGCCCATGAACGGGTACATCGGGTGACACGCGTCGCCGAGCAGCGTCACCCGCCCCTGTGACCACCGCGGCAGCGGGTCACGGTCGAACAGCGCCCAGATAAAGCAGGTATCGGCGGCCGAGATGATCCGCTCGATTTGCGGATGCCATCCGTCGAAGGCGGCGAGCGCCCGGCCGACGGTAGCGCGGTCGGTCCAATCCTCGCGGTTCCATTCGTCGTGCTCGGTCCAGCCGACGAAATTGAGGAGTTCGCCGCGCGACACGAAGTAGTGCACAAGATGGCCGCCGGGCCCGACCCAGGATTGGCTGCCAATTTCGAGCCGCAGATCGGCGATGCGCTCGACCGGCACCAGCCCGCGATAGGCGACGCAGCCGGCGAATTGCGGCGCCTCGTCGCCGAACAATCGGGCGCGCACCCAGGAATGAATGCCGTCGGCACCGACCAGCACATCGGTTTCGATGCGGGCGCCGTTGTCGAACCAGGCCTCGATGCGATCGCCGCGATCGGCAAATCCGGCAAGCCGGCGCCCGAGATGCAGGTGCTCGTGCGGCAGCGCGCCCGAAATCACCGCCAGGAGGTCAGCCCGATGGATCGTGACATGCGGTGCGCCGTAGAGCCGCTCGCAAGCGGGGTTGAGCGGCCCGTATTGCAAGGTGCGTCCGTCCTGCCACCGACGCTGGTGAAAGCTCAGCGGCAGCACGCCCTCGGTCTCGATGCGTGGGCCAAGACCGAGGCCGCGCAACACCCGCGCCGCGTTCGGCCCCATATTGATGCCACCGCCGATATGGGTCAGTTCCGACGCCTGCTCGTAGACCTCGACCGCGAAGCCGCGCTGCCGCAACGACAGCGCCGCGGTCAGCCCGCCGATGCCGGCGCCTACGATCGCGATGCGGAGCGGTGCTGACGCCATTGGCTCTGCGGCTGAAAATAATCCGATGAGCGCTTTTAATGGGCGCCCGCCCAACGATCAACGGCTCGGGCATAGGCCGGCGCGCTTGCCAAAGCGCGCGCCGGGCCTTACCTAGACGGTCGAAACCTCACGCAGGGTCGCGGTCTTTCCGGTGGAAAGCCCGCTCCGGTGTCGGCCCGAGCATCAGCCCGGAGCCGATCATTTCCTGCGGCGGCCCAACCGGAAAGGACGAACCATGGCTCTGCCAACCTATAGCATGCGCGAGTTGCTCGAAGCCGGCGTGCATTTCGGGCATCACACTCGGCGCTGGAACCCGAAAATGGCGCCGTACATCTTTGGCGTCCGCAACGGCATTCACATCATCGACCTGGAGCAGACGGTGCCGATGCTGCACCAGGGGTTGGCCGCGATCCGCGACGTCGTCGCCGGCGGCGGCCGTCTGCTGATGGTCGGCACCAAGCGTCAGGCGCAGGAGGCGATCACCGAGGCGGCGAAGCGCTGCGGCCAGTATTACGTCAACTACCGCTGGCTCGGCGGCATGCTGACCAACTTCAAGACGATCTCGGCTTCGATCAAGCGGCTGCGCGAGTTGGAAGAGCGGCTCACCGCCGAGGAAACCGGGCTGACCAAGCGCGAATTGCTGTCGCTGACCCGCGACCGCGACAAGCTCGAACGCGCCCTCGGCGGCATCAAGGAGATGGGCGGGCTGCCCGACATCCTGTTCGTGATCGACACCAACAAGGAGGCGATCGCGGTGCAGGAGGCGAACAAGCTGCGCATCCCGGTGGTCGCGATCCTCGACTCGAACTCGTCGCCGGATGGCATCGCCTATCCGATCCCCGGCAACGACGACGCAATGCGCGCGATCCATCTGTACAGTGATCTCGTCGCCCAATCGGTGCTCGACGGTCTGCAGGCCGAGATGGCCGCCTCCGGGATCGATATCGGCGCCCGCGCCGAGGCACCGGTCGAGGAACTGCCGGAAGAGGACAGCGTCGGCGAAGAGGCCGAAGCGCCGTCGGAAGCGGCAGCCGAGCAGACGGAAGAGGCGCAGCCCGCCGCGGAGTGAGCTTCGCGGCGGCGCTAGCTGCCGATGAATACGAGAAAGGAATTTAGCGATGGCCGAGATTACCGCCGGGCTGGTCAAGGAATTGCGCGACAAGACCGGCGCCGGGATGATGGATTGCAAGCAGGCGCTGGGCGAAAGCGGCGGCGACATCGAAGCCGCGGTCGACTGGCTGCGCAAGAAGGGGCTGGCCGCCGCCGCCAAGAAGGCCGGCCGGGTCGCCGCCGAGGGGCTGATCGGGGTCAACACCAAGGGCGGCGCCGGGGCCGTCGTCGAGGTCAATTCCGAGACCGATTTCGTCGCCCGCAACGAGCTGTTCCAGCAGTTTGTCCGTACAGTCGGCCAGATCGCGCTGGCCGGCGATGGCAGCCTCGAAAGCCTGCAGAACGCCGCCTATCCCGGCACCGGCCGCAATGTCGCGGCGGAGCTGACCGAACTGCTCGGGCGGATCGGCGAAAACCTGGTGCTGCGCCGGGTGGCAAAACTCGAAGTGTCCCCCGGCATTGTGGCGTCCTACGTCCACAACTCGCTGGCGCCGGGGCTCGGCAAGATCGGCGTACTGATGGCGCTGGAATCGACCGCCGGCGAGGCGGCGTTGGCCGGGATCGGCCGGCAGCTGGCGATGCATGTCGCCGCCGCCAACCCGCAATACCTCGACACCGGCTCGGTGCCGGGCTCGGCGCTCGACCGTGAGCGCGCGGTATTGCGCGAGCAGGCGAAGACCAGCGGCAAGGCCGACGCGATCATCGACAAGATGGTCGATGGCCGGCTGCGCAAATTTTACGAGGACAACGTGCTGCTCGAGCAGATCTATGTGATCGACGGCGAGAGCCGCGTGAACAAGGTCCTCGAGACGGCGGCGAAGGAAGCCGGAGCGCCGATCCGCATCGCCGGTTTTGTCCGCTTCCAGATCGGCGAGGGCATCGACCGGCCGACCTCCGACCTGGCCGCCGACGTCGCCGCCCAGCTTGCGCGGTAGCGCGGAAAAGGCTAAAGCGCCTTGGCGCGCTGCATCGCGCGCCAGATGCGAAACGGCGTCGCGGGGCCGTCGATTGACGTGACGCCGAGCGGCGCCAGCGCGTCCAGGATCGCATTTGCGACCGCAGGAAAGCCGGCGACCGCGCCGGCCTCACCACAGCCTTTGACGCCGAGCGGATTGGTCGTGCAGCGCGTCGGGCTAAAGCCGAGCGAGAAGGCCGGCAACTCGTCGGCATGCGGCAGCGCATAATCCATCAACGAGCCGGCGACGAGCTGGCCTGACTCCGGGTCGTAGGCGATGTGCTCCAGCAGCGCCTGGCCGATCCCCATCGCCATCGCGCCATGCGCCTGTCCGGTCGCGACCATCGGATTGACCAGCACGCCGTAATCGTCGACCGCGCCATAGCGGGCGAGCGTCACCGCGCCGGTGTCGGGGTCCACCTCGACCTCGGCGACATGCGTTCCGTTCGGGAACGTCATCCATTCGCGGGTCCAGAAATGATAGGTGTCGAGCGGCGCCCGGGAGGCGCGCCCCCGCGCCGCGACTTCGAGCAGCGTCACCGAGCGGTCGGTGCCGGTGACGAGAAAGCGGCCATCCTCGAAATGAATATCGGCCTCGGCCGCCTCCAGCATTTCGGCGGCGATGCGGATGCCTTTCTCGATAATCTCGTCGGAGGCGCGCCAGATCGCGGTGCCGCCCATATAGGTCGCGCGCGAGCTGCCATGGCCACCGCCCTGTGCGATCAAGTCAGTGTCGCCCTGCACCAGCTGGATCCTCTCGTTCGGCAGACCGAGCCGCTCAGCCAGGATTTGCGGGAAAGTGGTCTCGTGCCCCTGCCCGATCGTCTGTGTGCCGGTGATCAGCGACACCGTGCCGTTCGCCTCGAAGCGGATGTCGACGTTTTCGCTCGGCGCCCCGCCGGTGCCCTTGACGTGATAGGCGAAGCCGAGACCGCGCAGCTTTCCCCTCGCCTCGCTGTCGCGGCGGCGGGCGGCGAAACCGCCGAGATCGGCGGCGGTCAGCGCGCGATCGAAGGTCTGCGGAAAGGCGCCGCTGTCGATCCGGTTGCCGAACGCGTTGGTGAACGGCATCGACACGGCTGGGACCAAGTTCCTGCGGCGCAATTCGGCGCGGTCGAAGCCGCATTGCCGCGCCGCCCGGTCGATCAGCCGCTCGACGATGTTGTTCTGCTCGCCATAGCCGGGGCCGCGCAGCACCCCGGTCGGCGCGGTGTTGGTGAACACCGCCGCGACCCGCATCTCGATTGCCGGGATCGCATAGACCGTGCCGGGCAGGAACGCGTACTGAAACGTCTGCACGCCGCCGGCGCTGCCGGCAAGATAGGCGCCGAGATTGGCCTCGCTGACGATGCGCAGCGCCAGAAACCGGCCTTCGGCATCGAGCGCCAGTGCGGCGGTCGCGTGGTGGTCGCGGCCGGCATGGTCGGCGAGCATCACTTCGCCGCGGCTGGCGATCCACTTGACCGGGCGGCCGACCCGCTTCGCCGCCCACGGGATCAGCACATGCTCGGGATAGATAAAATTCTTAGCGCCGAACCCGCCGCCGACATCGGGCGCGATGAAGCGGACCTGTTCCGGGTGTACCGCAAGAGCGCGGGCAGTATGGTCGCGCGTCGCGTGGATGCTCTGCGCCGAGACGTGCAGCGTATAGCGGTCCCGCGCCGGGTCGTATTGCCCGATGACGCCGCGCGGTTCCATCGGATTGCTGGCGATGCGGTGGTTTCCGACGCCGAGCTCGACGATATGGGCGGCGCGGGCAAAGGCGGCGGCAACCGCCTCGGCATCACCGGCTCGCCATTCGAAGCTGAGATTCCCCGGCACCGTTTCGGCAAGCAGCGGCGCGCCCGCGGCGCGGGCCGCAGCGGCGGTGGTGGCCGCCGGCAGCGGCGCATAATCCGCCTCGACTAGCTCGGCCGCGTCGAGCGCCGCGGCGCGGCTTTCGGCGACGACCAGCGCCACCGCCTCGCCGACATAGCGGACCTTGCCGTCGGCGAGCAGCGGCTGGGGCAGAAAGGCGAAGGGTTCGCCGGTTTGGGTGTTGGCCTCGACATAGGGTCGCAGCGGCTTGAGGCCGTCGCCGCCGGCATCGGCCGCGGTCAATACCGCGAGCACGCCCGAGCTCCCCCTCGCCGCGGCGGTGTCGATGCCACGGATCGCGGCATGCGCATGCGGCGAGCGCAGCACGACCGCGTGGGCCAGCCCGTCGAAGGCAAGGTCGTCGAGATAGCGGCCGGCCCCGGTCAGAAAGCGCTGGTCCTCGCGCCGCTTGGGCGCCGCGCCGATGCCGGATCGGGTTGTCGTCGCCTGCTTTAGCTCCAGCCTAGCGTTCACTTGGCACCGCCGATGTCCGCCCCATGTTTTCCGTCATACGAACCGGCCCCGGCATAAAGGCGGGGCCGTGGATCAGGATCGTGGAAAGTAGAGGAACAATGCTGAAAGGTACGATCGTTTTGGCGGCGGCGGGAATGCTGGCGGCGACGTCGGGCGTGGCGCGGGCCGAGAGCTCGACCGATGTGCACAATTCTTGGTGGGACCAGGTCGAAAAGGCGCAAAGCTGCGCGATGCAGCCGGGCAATCCGTACGCCTATTCGATCCAGTCGCCGTGCATCAGCGCGCCGCCCGCGGCTTACGCCGACGCCCGCCGGGCGTACCCCGGCTATTACGGCTACCCGGCCTATGGGTACGGATACGGCTATGGGTATCCGCCATACCGTTACGGTTACGGCTGGGGTTATTAGGCTCGGTGTCAGGGTCTGGCGACCGGGCCTCGGCTGTCGGGGAAGGTCGCCGCCTTTTCCTTCCAATCCTTCGACCACGGGGTGATCGGCCGCGGCACCGAGGCGCCGTCGATCTGGATGTCGTCGACCTGCTCGTTGAAGAAGCAGAGGTAGCCCTTGATCTTCGGGCATTCGGGGATCGGCTCGGGGTAGTACCAGACGACATCCTCGAACAATTGGTCACCGATCCGAACGGAATAGTAGTGCGCCTCGCCCTTGTACGGGCAGCGGGTCACCTTTTCGCTCGGTACCAGGAGGTCCATGCGCACGTCCTCCGGCCGGATGTAATACCGGGTCGGCAGCCGCGTCTCGAACAGGAAGCGGGCATGATGGGTGTCGGCGACGGTCTCGCCGCCGACTATCACGCGCACATGCCGTGACGAATTGACGACATCGACCCGTTTGTAGGGGTCGCGGGGATGGACAAAGATCTCGTCATCCTCCTCGTACCAGCCGTCGACCCGGTCCCAATAGAAGGCGACGAAATCCTTGAGCTGCGGCACCTCGTCATACGGGTCGAGGTAGCCCCAAACCGCGTTCTCGGCGACCCGGTTGCCGACCTTGATCGTCCAGTAAGAGGCCTTCCCCTTGTAGGGACAGAAGGTGTGGTGGTCGGTCGGCGTCAGGAGGTCCGTGCGGACATCGGCGCGCGGGAAATAGTAGACCGGCAGGTGCCGCGTCTCGAACAACAGGTGCGCATTGGTGCTGTTGGCGATCGTGTCGCCGTTAAAGCGGACCCGCACCCGGCGAGGCGATTGCTCCAGGGTGACCTTGTAGTCGGGGTTGGTCTTGAAGCCGGACTCGCGCCCGTCGATGATCGTCGCCATCACCAGCCTCCTGTCGTAACCGTTCCCGCCCGGCCCGGCGCATCGTAGGCTTCGCCGGGGCCGCGCTGCAACCGGCCGGAGAGTGCCGCTTATGGCATCTGAAGACGAGACCGCGCTGGGGTTGCCGCCGGGCGCCTTCGCCAGGATCGAAGAAGAAGACGACGAGCTGTTCTACGAGCCGCCCCGGCTCGTCTACCACATCGACGAGCACGCGGTGGCGGCGCTGACCGAGTTTTATCGGCATGTGCTGCCGGCCAGAGGCGTTGTGCTCGATCTGATGAGCAGCTGGGTCAGCCACCTGCCGCCCGAAAGCGAATTTGCCGAGATTATCGGCCAGGGCATGAACCCGGAGGAGCTGGCCGCCAACCCGCGCCTCTCCCGCTGGTTCCTGCAGAATTTGAACCGCGACCCGGTGCTGCCCTTGGCGGATGCCAGCGTCGACGCGGCGACGATCTGCGTCTCGATCCAATACCTGCAACGGCCGATCGGGGTATTGCGCGAGGTGGCGCGGGTACTGCGACCGGGAGCGCCGGTCGTAATCAGCTTCTCGAACCGCTGCTTCTGGACCAAGGCGGTGGCGGTCTGGCGCGCGCTCGACGATGTCGGCCATGCCGGTCTGGTCGAACACTATCTGCGCACCGCCGGGTTCGAGGCGATCGAGACGCATCGGCTGTCCGATTGGATCGAAGACGCGCAGGACCCGCTGATCGCGGTTGTCGGGCGCACCGCCGGAACGTAGGCTGCGGCGCAAATCGGACCCATAGGAGAGAGAAACCATGCAGCTTGGGGCGTTGCTGCCGCTCGGCGATATCGGCGGCGAACCGGCGGTCTTGCGCGAATACGCACAGGCGGCCGAAGCAGCCGGATACCATTTCCTCGAAGCGCCCGATCACGTCATGGGAGCGAACCCGGCGAGCCGGCCAAACGACGAGCGCGCCGGCGCCGGATATTACCAGGACCCGTTCGTGCTGTTCGGCTATCTCGCCGGCGTGACGCTGAAGCTCGGCTTCTCGACCGGCGTCCTGATCCTGCCGCAACGGCAGACCGCGCTGGTCGCCAAGCAGGCCGCCTGCCTCGACGTGCTGTGCGGCGGCCGGTTCCGGCTCGGCATCGGGGTCGGCTGGAATGAGGTCGAGTTCATCGGGCTCAACGAGAATTTCCACAACCGCGGCCGCCGCTCCGAGGAGCAGGTGCAGGTGATGAAGGCGCTGTGGGGCAACGAGTATGTCGCCTTCAAGGGCCGCTGGCACACGCTCGACGACGCCGGGATCAGCCCGCGCCCGCCTTCGGGCAGCGTGCCGGTGTGGTACGGCGGTCACGTCGAGCAGACGCTGCAGCGGGTCGCCAAATGGGGCGATGGCTGGATGCCGAACGCCTATCCGCCGGACCAGAGCGCGCTCGATGTTTTCGGACAGCTCCGCAAGCTCACCGAACAGGCCGGCCGCGACCCCGGCAAGGTCGGGATCGAGGTGTGGGTGTCAATGGGCTCGGGCAACGAAGCCGATTGGGCCAGGGACGCGAAATTCTGGAAGAGCGCCGGCGCAACGCATCTGTGCCTGACGACGACGTTCAACCGGCGGCACCATAAGCGGATCGCCGGCCACAGTATCGGCGACCACATCGCAGCGCTGCGCCGTTACCAAAGGGCGGTCGCCGAAGCGCTGTAGAACTTGTCATTCACAATGAGGCAGTGAGGCAGTGAGAAAAGGGTGACCGGAGTACGGAGTGGAATGTTTTCGGCGCGCTGCGCGCGCCATTCGAACGTTCCGCGCCCTCTGCGTTGATGTGTTCTATTCAGTTCTCACTGCCGCACCGTGAACGTCCAACAAATCGAACATCCAACTGCGAAACGGGAGAACGGAATGCCGAGTGGGGACCTGACGGCCGGAATTGCCTTTGTCGATTGCGAGATCAGCGCCGGCGCGAGCGGCAGCTCTGGGGGCGGCTCGAGTGGCGGTCACGCGCATGCTCATGCCCACAAGCGCTGGGAGGTCGTGATCGCCGGCAAGCGGGTCAAGACGATCGATGTCCACGCGCATTGCATCGTTCCGGACGCGGCCAAGGTCATCAACCATCCGCTCGAAGCGCCCGCGCTCCTGTGGTCGGATGTCGGCACCCGCCTCGCTCACATGGACAAGACCGGCGTCGATGTCGAGGCGCTCAGCATCAACCCGTTCTGGTACCGCGCCGAGCGCGACGCCGCCGAACAGCTGATCAAGGTGCAGAACGAGGCCCTGGTCGAGTTCTGCTCCGGACACAAGGACCGGTTCGTCGCGTTCGCGACCGCAGCACTTCAGTTCCCCGATCTCGCGGCGCAGCAGGTCGAGCACGCGGTCAAGAACATGGGCTTCCGCGGCGTCGGCGTCGCCGGCAGCGTTGCCGGCCAGGACCTCGCCGATCCGAAATTCCATCCGTTCTGGCAGAAATGCGAGGAGCTGGGGGTGCTGGTGTTCATGCACCCGCTCGGCACCCGCGAACTGGAGCCATCGGGCCGACTCGCCGGCAACGGCCTCCTGACCAACACGATCGGCAACCCCCTCGAAACCACGATCGCGCTGTCGCACCTGATTTTCGAGGGGACGCTCGACCGCTTCCCCGGCCTGAAGATCTGCGCCGCGCACGGCGCCGGCTTCCTGCCAAGCTACGCCAACCGCTCCGACGCGGTGCTTCGCGTGTTTCCCAACCGGGTTGGCACCCCGCCCAAACTGAAGCCGACCGAATACCTGCGCAACGGCCAGATCATCGCCGACACAATCATGTTCACCGGCGAAGCCGTCCGTCACCTGATCCACGAGATGGGGGTCGAGAATGTGGTGATGGGCACCGATTATCCATTCCCCTGGAACACTGACCCGGTCGACCACATCCTGTCGATCCCGGACATCACCGACGCCGACAAGATCGCCATCCTCGGCGGCACCCTGCAGAAGCTGCTCGGGATTGCGTCCTGATGGAGTGAGCACAATGGCAGGCATGCAGCAGCAAATTGCGGGTCAGGAAGGCGGCTGCGCCTGCGGTGCGGTGCGGTACAAACTCACGGCACCGCCGCTGATCGTCCATGCCTGTCACTGCCGCGATTGCCAGCGGCTGACCGGTACCGCTTTCGTCACCAATATCTGGATCGAAAAGCGCTGCGTCGAAGGAAACGATGCGCCGCTGCAATCCAACATCGTCACTGCGGGCAGCGGCAAGTCGCACGAAATCTTTCGCTGCACGAATTGCGGCACGGCGTTGTGGAGCAAGTACCACGCGGCTCCGGGCGACACGGTGCTGCTGCGCGCCGGCACGCTGGACCACCCGGAGAGCGTGACGCCCGACGTCCACATCTTCACCCGCAGCAAGGTGCCGTGGCTGCGCTTGCCGGCCCGGGCACGGTCGTTCGAGGCGTTCTACAAATTGCCCGAGGTCTGGCCGGCCGAGAGCCAGCTGCGGCTGCGCCAGAACATCGCTGAAAACCCCGGCTGAAACCCGTTCGCGGAAAGCGTGCGGCGCGCCGCGTGCACAGCGGTGGAACCGAAATGCGGGCTGGTTGTTTCTTGCCGGGCGGGGGATGTCACGCGGTTCGGTTGGCGGCCATCGGTCTTCCTATTTTGGGTTTGAGTACATGAACCCGACAAACGGGGTTTTGCCCCGAGCCGCCACCGGGGTCGGCGGGCTCGACGAAATAATCGGCGGCGGTTTTGCCCGCAATCGCCTTCATCTTCTCGAAGGCAGCCCCGGTTCGGGCAAGACGACAATCGCCTTGCAATTCCTGATGACCGGCGCCGCCGCCGGCGAAACCGGCATCTATGTCAGCCTAGCCGAGACCGAGCAGGAACTGCGCGATGGCGCCGCCTCGCATGGCTGGACCCTCGACGACCACATCAAGGTCCTCGAGATGATCCCGCCCGAAGGGGCGTTCGATCCGGATCAGCACCAGAGCCTGCTTTATTCGTCGGATCTGGAACTCGGCGAAACGATCCAGCGGATTTTCGATGCGATCGGCCAGCTGAAGCCGCAGCGGGTCGTGATCGACAGCCTCTCGGAGATCCGGCTGCTGGCACAAAGCTCACTGCGGTATCGCCGACAAATTCTTGCGTTGAAGCACTATTTCGCGCGCAACAACTGCACCGTCATCCTGCTTGACGACCTGACCTCCGACACAGTCGACCAGGCGATGCATAGCATCGCGCATAGCGTGATCCATCTCGATCAACTGGTCCCGCTCTATGGCGGCGAGCGGCGCCGGGTGCGCGTCATAAAGTCCCGCGGCCAGAGCTTTCGAGGCGGCTTTCACGATTTTATTATTCGGCAAGGCGGGGTCGAGGTCTTCCCAAGGCTGGTTGCGGCCGAACACCGTCAACTCCGCAAAATGGATTTGATCCATAGCGGGGTAGCGGAACTGGACCAGCTGCTCGGCGGCGGTATCGAGACCGGCTCGAGCACTCTCGTTATCGGCCCTGCCGGCACCGGCAAGTCTCTGATTCTCCTGAAGTATATCGCGGCCGCCGTGGCGCGTGGCGAGCGCGCCGCGCTGTTCGCCTTCGACGAAGAACTCGGGCTGCTGTTCGCTCGCACGCGTCAGCTGGGCCTCGATCTCGAAGCGATGCGGGACAGCGGCAAGCTATTCATCGAACAGGTCGACGCCGCCGAGCTGTCACCGGGCGAATTCGCCCATCGGGTGCGGTCTTATGTCGATGAGCAGGACATCCGAACCGTCGTGATCGACAGCCTGAACGGCTACCAGGCCTCCATGCCGGAAGAGCAGTTCCTGATCCTGCATATCCACGAGCTGCTGCAATACCTCAACCGGCAGGGCGCGGCGACGTTTCTGGCGCTTGCCCAGCATGGCCTGGTCGGCGACATGAGGTCGGGCGTTGACCTGACCTATCTCGCCGACACCGTGATCCTGCTGCGCTATTTCGAGGCGCTCGGCCGGGTCCGGCGCGCCGTATCGGTGATCAAGAAACGCACCGGTGCCCACGAGGACACGATCCGTGAGTTCCGGATCGGCAGCAACGGCATCACGGTCGGTCCGCCGCTCAAGGAATTCCAGGGCGTATTGCGGGGCATTCCGACATATATCGGCGCGGAGAAACCGTCGATTGGCAAGCCGGAATGATGGCCGGCCGGAGCGCGATTTCCGAACGCACGCTGATCCTGGCGCCGCTCGGCCGCGACGCCGCAGTTGCCCAGAGTCTGCTGCGGGAAGCGGAGGTTGTGTCGAAGATCTGCCTCGACCTGCCGCAACTGGTCGACGAGATCGCGCTCGGGGCCGATCTCGCGATCGTGACCGAGGAGGCGCTCCGGAGTTCCGATCCGCGCCCGTTGCAAAATCTCCTCGCTGGGCAACCGCCGTGGTCGGATTTTCCGTTCATCCTGCTGACCGGACGTGGCGGCGGGCTCGAACGGAACCCGGCGGCGGCGGAACTGGTGCAGGCGCTCGGCAACGTGACATTCCTGGAGCGGCCATTCCATCCGACGACACTTGTCAGTGTCGTGCAGACCGGATTGCGCGGCCGCCAGCGCCAATACGAATGTCGTCGCCTGGCCGAAAATCTCGAATCGATGGTGCAGGAGCGCACCGCGGAACTTGCCGCGGCCAACCGGCAGCTGCTGGCCCAGATCGAAGAACGCGAGCGCGTCGAGTCGACGTTGCGCCAGATGCAGCGGCTCGAGGCGGTGGGCCAGCTGACCTCCGGCGTGGCGCACGATTTCAACAACCTGCTAACGGTCGTGCTCGGCAACATCGAGGTGCTCGAAATCGCCTTTGTCGAGGCCGGGATCCATGGCCGGTTTGCTGCTCGCCTCGGCTATATGCGCAGCGCCGCCGAGCGCGGCGCAAGGCTGACCGACCAGCTGCTCGCCTTCTCGCGGCGGCAGCGGCTCGAGCCGAAGCGGCTCGACCTGAACGAGACCATCGCCGGGATGCGCGATCTGCTGCAAAGCACGTTGGGCGGCAGCATCAACATCGAGATCAGGCTGGCGGACGACGTTTGGCCGGCGCTGGTCGATCCGACGCAGCTTGAACTGGCAGTCCTCAACCTGGCGATCAATGCGCGCGATGCGATGGAGGTCGGCGGCAGCCTCACGGTCGAGACCTCGAATGTGACGCTGGGCCATCCGTCGGCGCCGGAGGAGCCGGCAGCCGGCGAATATGTGGCGATCCGGGTTGCCGACACCGGCAGCGGAATGCCGGAAGAGGTCCGGCAGAAGGCCTTCGAGCCGTTCTTCACCACGAAGGAAGTCGGCAAGGGGTCCGGTCTCGGCCTAAGCCAGATCCTTGGCTTTGCGCAGCAATCGGGCGGCGGCGTCCGGATCGAATCGAAGCCGGGCCGAGGCACCTCCGTCTGCATGTACCTGCCGCGGACGCATGCGGCAGCCGAGCAAGACATCGCGGCATCAAAGCCGTCGGCCCAGACCGATTTCGCCGGCGCCAAAGTGCTGCTGGTCGACGACGACAACGGCGTACGCGAGGTCACCGCCACAATCCTGAGCGAACTTGGCTATGA
>DATARH010000240.1:0-23314 GCA_036264235.1 Allostellaceae bacterium | reverse complement strand
GCTCAAGGTGCGGCGCGGTGGCTTTGCCGGATTGGCCCCGGAGCACCGCGCCTTCCTGGCCGACCGCTACCGGCTTCCCGACCCGCGCGTCGAACTGGGGCCGCGCCTCGTCGGCATCGCCAATTCGCTGATCGATGTCTCGGACGGTCTCGCCGCCGATCTCGGTCATATCTGCGAGCAATCGGCCGTTTCGGCGATGGTCCAGCTGCCCGCCGTGCCGATTTCCGAGGCCGCCGCGCTGCTGGTTGCCGGAGACCCCACGCTGCACCCGCGACTCGCCACCGGCGGCGACGATTACGAGTTGCTGTTCACCGCCGCTGCGGACCAAACCGCCGCGATCGAAGAATTGTCGGCGTCACTCGAGCTGCCGATCACGGAGATCGGTACGGTCGGGAGCGGCGCCGGGGTTCGTCTTCTCGGCGCCGATGGCAAGGAGATCGCATTGAATAGCCCCGGGTGGGAGCACTTTTGAGCGTCGTCGCAATGCCGACCGTCGCGTCGCCGCGGCGCACCGTTCTGATGCTGGCGATCTGCCAGGCGCTGTCGATGACTGGTGCCAGCATTGTCGGTACCACCGGCGCGATCGTCGGCAGCATGCTGACCGCCGACAAGGCGCTCTCGACCCTGCCGATCGCCGTACAGATGACCGGCCTGATGTCGGCTACGATCCCGGCCGCGTTCCTGATGGCGCGGATCGGGCGGCGCGGCGGCTTCTGGATCGGCGCGCTGATGGGCGCGGCCGGCGCCGCGATCGCGACCTTGGCGGTGTTCCGCGCCAGTTTCACCCTGTTCTGCGTCGGCACCTATTTCATCGGCATCCACAACGGCTTCGTCCAGCAATACCGCTTCGCCGCCGCCGAGGTGGCCGATGACGGCTTTCGCTCGAAGGCGATCTCGCTGGTGCTGGCCGGTGGCGTCGTCTCGGCGCTGTTCGGGCCGGAGACCGCGAAATGGTCGCGCGACCTGTTCGCGCCGGCGCTGTTCGCCGGCTGCTACGCGATGATCATCGGCCTGTGCCTCGCCGTTGCTGTGCTGCTGTATTTCGTCGACCTGCCAAAGCCGGCGGCGCCGGAATTCCGTCGCGGCGGCCGGCCCTTGCTCGAGATCGCGGCGCAGCCGGTGTTCATCGCCGCGGCGCTGGCGGCGATGGTCGGCTACGGCGTGATGTCGCTGGTGATGACCGCGACTCCAATCGCGATGCTCGGCTGCGGCCATGAATTCGCCGCCGCGGCCTTCGTCATCCAATGGCATTCGCTCGGCATGTACGCGCCGAGCTTTGTGACCGGGCATCTGATCGCGCGGTTCGGGCTGGTGCGCATCTTGTTGACCGGGGCGGCGCTGTTGCTCGGCTGCTGCGCGATCAACCTCGCCGGCCTCGCGACGGTCAATTTCTGGGCCGCCAATGTCGCGCTGGGCGTGGGATGGAATTTCCTGTTCATCGGCGCGACCACGCTCTTGACCCGCGCCTATACCGGCGAGGAGAGGGCCAAGGTGCAGGCCCTCAACGACTTCCTCGTCTTCGGCACCGTCGCCATGTCGTCCTTTGCCTCGGGGGCGCTGCTGAACGGCGTCGGCTGGGACATGATCCAGGTCGCGATCATGCCGTTCGTCGCGGTCGCGGCGGGCGCGGTGATGTGGCTGCGGCTGCGGCGCGGCCGCCCCGAGCCCCAATACGCCGGGTTGTAAGCGCCGGAAATAGCACGATCCTGCGGTTGCCTGCTTATTGGTCTTCTGGCATGGTGCGGCCGCCCTGACCCTGCCTCCGCCGCGCGGGGCGGGCAGAGCATTCACCCCAGTTTCGATGTAAGGGAAGCTGCGATGGCCTCCGCCTATATTCTCGTCATTGCCTGCGGCTTGTTGGCGCTGGCCTACGGTCTAATCACCAGCCGGGTCGTTTTGGCCGCCGATCCCGGCAATGCGCGGATGCAGGAAATCTCGGGTGCGGTGCAATTGGGCGCCAGCGCCTACCTCAACCGGCAATACCGCACGATCGCGATCGTCGGCGTCGTGATCCTGGTGATCCTCGGCATCCTGCTCGGCATCCATGTCGCGATCGGCTATCTGATCGGCGCGGTGCTGTCGGGCGCGGCCGGGTATATCGGCATGAACGTCTCGGTGCGTTCCAACGTGCGCACGGCGCAGGCGGCGCGCGGTGGCCTTGCCCCCGGTCTCGCTATCGCCTTCAAGGCCAGCGCGGTGACGGGGCTACTGGTCGTCGGTCTCGGCATCATCGGTGTCGGTGGATATTACATGTTCCTGCGCTCGACCCTCCCGGGCGACGATCTGCGCCCGGTGCTGGAGGCGATGGTCGCGCTCGGCTTCGGCGCTTCGTTGATCTCGATCTTCGCCCGTTTGGGCGGCGGCATCTTCACCAAGGGCGCCGATGTCGGCGCCGACATCGTCGGCAAGGTCGAGGCCGGCATTCCCGAGGATGACCCGCGCAACCCGGCGGTGATCGCCGACAATGTTGGCGACAATGTCGGCGACTGCGCCGGGATGGCAGCCGATCTGTTTGAGACCTACGCGGTGACCATTGTCGCGACGATGCTGCTCGCCAACATCTTCTTCGCCCCGCCGATGCGCGACACGATGATGATCCTGCCGCTGCTGATCGGCGCGGTGTGCATCGTCACCTCGGTGATCGGCACGTTTTTTGTCCGTCTCGGCGCCGATCGCGGGATCATGAAGGCGCTTTACAAGGGACTGATCGCGACCGGTATTCTTTCGATGATTGCGATCCTTGCCATCGTCTATTGGCTGATCGGTCTGCGAACCGTACTGACGATGACCAACGGGCTGCAGACCAACGGCGTCCGCATGGTCGGGTGCGCGGTGGTCGGCCTCGTCGTCACCGGTCTTATCGTCTGGATCACCGAGTACTACACCTCGACCGAATACCGGCCGGTGCGCAGCATCTCGCAAAGCTCGACCACCGGTGACGGCACCAACGTAATCCAGGGCCTCGCCATATCGATGGAGGCGACAGCCTTGCCGGTCATCGTGATTTGCATCGGCATCATCGTGTCGTATCTCGTCGCTGGGCTGTTCGGCATCGCGGTCGCCGCGACGACAATGCTGGCCCTGGCCGGCATGGTGGTGGCGCTCGACGCTTATGGGCCGGTCACCGACAATGCTGGCGGCATCGCCGAGATGGCCGACCTGCCGGCGGAGGTGCGCAAGACCACCGACGCGCTCGACGCGGTTGGCAATACCACCAAGGCGGTGACCAAGGGTTATGCGATCGGCTCGGCGGGGCTGGCCTCGCTGGTCCTCTTCGCCGCCTACACCGAAGACCTCAAACACTATTTCCCGGGCCTGAACGTGCAGTTCGCACTGCAGGATCCGTATGTGGTGATCGGGCTGTTCCTCGGCGGATTGCTGCCCTATCTGTTCGGCGCTTTGGGGATGACGGCGGTTGGCCGCGCCGCCGGCTCAGTCGTCGTCGAGGTGCGCCGGCAGTTCCGCGAGATCCCGGGGATCATGCAGGGCACGGCGAAGCCCGATTACGGCCGCGCCGTCGACATGCTGACGCGGGCGGCAATCCGCGAGATGATCGTGCCGTCGCTGCTGCCGGTGCTGGCGCCGATCGTGCTCTATTTCGTGATCGCTGCGATCGCCGGCCGGGCGGCGGCGTTCAGCGCGCTCGGCGCGATGCTGCTCGGCACGATCGTCACCGGGCTGTTCGTGGCGATCTCGATGACCTCGGGCGGCGGCGCCTGGGACAACGCCAAGAAGTACATCGAGGAAGGCCATCACGGCGGCAAGGGCTCGGACGCGCACAAGGCGGCGGTGACCGGCGATACGGTCGGCGACCCCTACAAGGACACGGCGGGCCCGGCGGTCAATCCGATGATCAAGATCACCAACATCGTCGCGTTGCTGCTGCTGGCGATCCTCGGCAGCTGGATGCGCTGATCGGCGTCGGCTAGAGCGCCGGCCTTACTTGCCGGCGCCTTCGCCGCCGGCGGTGCTCGATACCGCGCCGCTGCTGAAGCGACCGACATTGCCGATGATCTGCTCGAGAAAGGTCAATTCGCGGCCGGGCGCCGGTGTCGCGCCGGGGGCCGGCTCGATCAGCCGCGCGTCCTGCAAATTCTTGTGGTCGACCTTGGAGACCACGCCGCGATTGTCGAAATCGATCACGTAGACCTGCTGGTCCAGCACGTCCTTGTCGAAAAAGGCGACCTGCTGGGTTTGCCGGCTGATGTAGTACCAGGTCTTGTCGTCGAACACGCCGGTACTCGACGGGGTGCCGAGGATTTTGACGACCTGATCCTTGCTCGTCTCGCCCGGATGGATCTCGGCCAGCCGGTCGGCGTCGAGCAGATGACCGCGGTTGTTGATTGTCGGTGCGCAAGCCGACAGCACGATGACGGCGGTGCCCAAGCAGCCGGCGACAAGAAAAAGTTTGAATTTGCGAACGTGTTTGAGCACGGGATTGAAACGCCAGGTTTTGTTGAAAACTCGCGAGATTGGCCCCATGTCTCGCGCGCGACTTTTATCCGAGAGGCGTCGGCTGTCAACGCCCGCCGCTGTGCAGCACGGCCGCAATGCGATCGCTGTTTCGACGCAATCCCCTGAAAGAGCCGGCCGAGCGCGCCTATGACACGGTCGTCGCACAGGCGCGCCGACCCGAGTTTTTCACGTTGTGCGGCGTGCCCGACACTCTGGACGGGCGGTTCGAGCTGATCTGCCTGCACGCATTTCTGTTTCTCCACCGCCTCAAGCACGAATCGGCGCCGGCGGGCGAGCTGGGCCAGGCGTTCTTCGACACGATGTTTGTCGATTTCGACCGGTCGTTGCGCGAAATCGGCACCGGCGACCTCAGCGTCGGCCGCGAGGTCAAGAAGATGGCGCAATCCTTTTTCGGGCGCATCCAGGCCTATGAACAGGGTTTAGAGGATGGCGATGCCGGCCTTGCCGCGGCGCTGTCGCGCAACCTGTTCGGGACTGCGGCCGCCGAGCCGGCAGCGGTTGCGGCCGTGGCAGCGTATCTGCGCCGGGAGACGACGCGGTTGCGCGGCCAGAGCCGTGGGGAACTGCTCGACGGCCGGGTCTCGTTTGGGCCCCCGCCGCAAGACGTCGCGACCCTTGCGCGCGCCGAGGCGGCATCGTGACCGGCGGGGCGCCGGAATTCTCCCGGCCGGTCTCGCTCACCCGCCTGGGCAAGGAGCCACTGTGCCAGGAGATTGCGGCCAATGCGGAGGAGCGAGTGGCGCTGGCGCGGCGCCTCGACCTCGTCTCGCTGGATCGGCTCTCGGCGACAGTCGATTTGGCCCCGCAGCGTGACCGTACAATCCTCCTGACCGCCAGCTTTGCGGCCGAGTTCGTGCAGAGCTGCGTCGTCACGCTGGACCCGGTCGGCGGCGCGATTGCCGAGAATTTCTCGTTGCGCTACGGCCCGCCCGGATGGGAGTCGGAGATCGCCGGTGATGAGGATGAACCGGCTTTCGAACCGCTGTCCGGTACCACGATAGACATCGGCGAGGCGGTGGCGCAGGAACTTGCCCTGGCGCTGCCGCCGTTCCCGCGCGTGCCCGGCACCAGCGTCGAAACCGAGCTTGGCGGCGATGCGGAAGCGCGGCGCGAGCCGGGGCCGTTTGCCGGTTTGGTGCGGCTCGTGGGCCGCGGAGCGAAGTAATGCCGAATGCAATCGGCCCGGCCGGTCGCGTTTGCTTGCCGCGCCCCCCATTTTTGGCTAAGTACCGCGTTTCCCCGCAGAGTTTCCGCCGAGTGAATCATGGCTGTTCCGAAGAAGAAAGTTTCGCCCTCGCGCCGCAACATGCGGCGCTCGCATCATGCCCTGCCCAGCTCGGCCTACGCGGAGTGCCCGGATTGCGGCGAGCTGAAGCGGCCGCATCACGTCTGCCCGGCCTGCGGTCACTACAACGGCCGCGAGGTGGTGACGCAGGAGGCGCAACCCTCCTGATCCACGGCCGCCGGCGCGGGGCGCGCGCACCGTGAGCGACAAGATCACGATCGCGATCGACGCTATGGGCGGCGATCGCGCCCCGGCCATGGTCGTCAGGGGCGCGGATATTGCGCTCGAGCGGCATCCGAACATCCGGTTTCTGATCTTCGGCGCCGAGGCTCAGATCGAGCCCCTTTTGGCGAAGCTGCCGCGGCTGGCTGAGGCGGCGGAACTGCACCATACCGATCAGGTCGTGCTCGACGATGCCAAACCGTCGCAGGCGCTGCGCACCGCGCGTCAGTCGAGCATGCGGCTGGCGATCGACGCGGTGGCCGACGGGCGGGCTGCCGGGGTGGTGTCGGCCGGCAATACCGGCGCGCTGATGGCAATCGCGAAATTTGCGTTGAAGACGCTGCCGGGCATCGACCGGCCGGCGATCGCGACTTTTTTCCCGACCCGCCGCGGCGAGAGTGTGATGCTCGATCTCGGCGCCAATATCGAATGCGATGCCGAGAACCTCGTGCAATTCGCCCTGATGGGCGATGCCTTTGCCCGTACCGTGCTGGGTCTGGCCCAGCCGACCGTCGGATTGTTGAACGTCGGCTCGGAGGACCTGAAGGGCAATGACGCGGTGCGTGGCGCCAGCGCGCGCTTGCGCGGCAGTATCACGCCGATCCGGTTTCACGGCTTTGTCGAAGGCGATGACATCCCGGCGGGAACAGTCGATGTCATCGTGACCGACGGCTTCACTGGCAATGTTGCGCTGAAGACCGCCGAGGGTACCGCCAAGCTGTTCAGCGAGTCGCTGCGGGCGACCTTCCAGCATTCGCCGATGGCGCGGCTCGGCTACGTGTTTGCTCGCGGCGCGCTGAAGAAGCTGGCGGCACGGATCGATCCGCGTCGTTACAACGGCGCGATGTTCCTCGGATTGGCGGGGATCGCGGTGAAGAGCCATGGCTCGACCGATGCGTTCGGTTTCGCCAACGCGATCGGCGTTGCCGTCGATATGAAGGTCAACGGCTTCCTGGAAAAAATCCGGAGCGACCTCGAGCGGCTGAACCAGGCCGCCCCGACGCCGCAACCGGCGGTGCTGTGATCCGCTGAGGATGGGTTGGCGCTCGCAAATCGTCGGATGCGGCGGCTACCTGCCCGAGCGGGTCGTCACCAACCACGAGCTGGCGGAGAAGCTGGCGACCTCGGACGAATGGATCCGGCAGCGCACCGGCATCGGCGAGCGCCGCATCGCGGCTGACGGCGAATTGACCTCCGATCTCGCCGTCTGCGCCGCGCGGCGTGCGCTGCAGCGGGCTGGCCTCGGCGGCGACGATCTCGATCTGTTGGTGCTGGCGACCGCGACCCCGGACCACACCTTCCCGGCGACCGCCAGCAAGGTCCAGGCGCAACTCGGGATGAACCGCGGCGCCGCCTTCGACGTGCAGGCGGTCTGTTCCGGATTTATTTTCGCGCTCGCGGTCGCCGACAACGCAGTGCGCCTCGGCCAGGCGCGGACCGCTGTGGTAATCGGCGCCGAGACCTTCTCGCGCATTCTCGATTGGACCGACCGCGGCACCTGTGTCCTGTTCGGCGATGGTGCCGGGGCAATTGTGCTGAAGGCGGTGCCGGAGACCGGCGGCGACGGCCGCGGTGTGCTGTCGACGCATCTGCATTCGGACGGTCGCCAGCATGACATCCTCTATGTCGATGGCGGGCCGTCCACCACCGGCACGACCGGCCACCTGCGGATGGAAGGGCGAGATGTGTTCCGCCAGGCGGTGCAGCACCTGACCGAGGTCGTCGACGAAGCGTTGGCGGCGAACGGCATGACCGGCGCCGATATCGACTGGCTGGTGCCGCACCAGGCGAACAGCCGGATCATCGATGCGATCGAACGCAAGCTCGGCCTGCCGGCGGGCAAGACCGTCCTGACGATCGAGCGGCATGCGAATACCTCCGCCGCCTCGATCCCGCTGGCGCTCGACGAAGCTGTCGCGGACGGCCGCATCCGGGCGGGGCACCTGGTGCTGATGGAGGCGCTCGGCGGCGGCCTGACCTGGGGCGCAAGCCTCGTCCGCTGGTAACAAATACCTGATGCTGCATTATAAATTCGGCCGCTAGCGCTTTGCACTTTGACGGCGTTTTTCGCCGGGGCTAACCTCCGACAAAGCAGGGGGAGGGAGGTTCATGGCCATGGCCGGTCAGACGGTTACCCGCGCTCAATTGACCGAGGCGGTGTATCGGGAGGTCGGTTTGTCTCGCAACGAATCGGCCGAGTTGGTCGAGTCGGTTATCGGCGAGATTTCCCGCGCCCTGGAACGCGGCGAGATCGTCAAGATTTCGTCGTTTGGCAGCTTCGCCGTGCGTCAGAAGGGCCAACGCGTAGGGCGCAACCCCAAGACCGGCCAGGAAGTCCCGATCAGCCCGCGGCGCGTGCTGGTCTTCCGCGCCTCGCACGCGCTGAAGGATCACATCAATGGCGCGCTGACGGGTCCGCCTGTCGCGGGCGCGCGCCGGCCGGCCGCCGTGACCTCAGCCTGAGGTGAGCGCGGCCGACGAAGCGGCGGTTCCGCGGCGCGCCGGCAAGCGCGCTTCGGCGTTTCGCACCATCGGCGAGGTCGCCGAGAACCTCGATCTCCCGGCGCATGTGCTGCGCTTCTGGGAGTCGAAATTCCCGCAGCTGAAGCCGCTGAAGCGCGGCGGCGGCCGGCGCTACTACCGGCCGGAGGACGTACTGCTGTTGCAGCGCATCCGGCGCTGTCTTTATCACGACGGGTACACGATCCGCGGCGTGCAGCGGTTGCTGAACGACGGCGGCGCAGAGCTGGTGCCCGCGCTGGCGTCGGCCACCGCTCGGGCGCCGACCACCGCTCCGGCGCCGACCCCGGATGGCATGGCTACGCTGTTTCCGCTGGAGCCGCTGTCGCCATCGGCGCCGCAGCCGCAGCCGGCGAAGCAGACCCGGCGACCAGTGCCGGCCGGCCTGCCATCGGCGACACGGAAGGCGCTCGAGCAGATCCGCCGCGACCTGCTCGCGATCAAGGAGCTCGCCGGACGCCTCGCGCCAGGCAACGATCGCTGTTAGCCGAACTGCCGTTTCGTTGCGCCGCTGTGGACGGGCGGCTATGATCCGCCGCCTCGCCAGAGATGCCCCGGTCGGAGCGTAGCGCAGCCTGGTAGCGCATCAGCATGGGGTGCTGAGGGTCGTGAGTTCGAATCTCACCGCTCCGACCACTCTCGGCTTCAATGTCACCTCGGAGGCGGCGATGGCCCGACCGGAATCCGATCTCGAACCGTGGCAATGGCCGGAGGCGCATTGGCGCAAGTTGGTCGACCGGGTGCGCGCCGGCCGCAGCCTGCGCCCGGCGGAATGGCCCAGCGGCGCCCGCTGCGCCGCGACGCTGTCGTTCGATTCCGACCATGAAACCAGCGATCTGCGCGACGGCGGCAAGTCGATTGGGCGCCTGGCCTGGGGCCAATTCGGCGCTCGCGTCGGCGTGCCGCGCATTCTGAAGGTGCTGGAGCACCACGGGGTCAAGGCGTCGTTCTACGTTCCGGCGGTCACGGCGCTGCTGCACCCCGATGAGCAGCGCCGCGTCATCGCCGAAGGGCATGAGATCGGCATCCACGGCTGGATCCACGAGCTCAATTCGGTGCTGCCCTACGAGGCCGAGCGCGACCTGATGCTGCGTGCCGCCGATGTCCTGGAACAGGTCAGCGGCGTGCGGCCGGTTGGCCTTCGTACCCCCTCCTGGGACTTCAGTTGGAACACGCTGTCGATCGAGAAGGAGATGGGGCTGCTCTACGATTCTTCGCTGATGTCGGACGAGGATTGCTATGAGATACTGCTCGACGGCGAACCCTCGGGAGTGGTTGAGCTCCCGGTCGAATGGGTGCGCGACGACGCGGTCTATTTCATGATGAACCGCTTCTCGGCGCTGCGGCCGTATACGCCGCCGGCCGACGTGCTCGACATCTTCCGCCGCGAGTTCGATGCCGCCTATGAAGAGGGCGGCATCTTCCAATTGACGATGCACCCGCACGTGATCGGCTATCGTTCGCGGATTTGGATCCTCGACGAGATTATCCGGCATGCCCAATCGCGGCCCGGCGTCTGGTTCGCGACTCATGCCGATATTGTCCGCTGGGCCAAGGAACACGCGGCCTAGAAGATCGTTTTCTATACGAATTGTTAGGAACTTTTCCCTAAACCTTACGTTTCGCGTCTATTTGAGCATACGCGTGGTGGGGAAGATGCAGCCAACGCCGATATACAAGGTGGTCCGAGACGAGAAGCGCCAGCGCGCCGCCTGGTATCGTCAGCAGGCCGCGCAGTTCGAAAGCAGCGCCAGGGCCGAACGCGTTTCCGCCGATCGCGACCGGCTGCTCGAGATGGCCGAACAATACGAAGGGCTGGCGCGCCGCCTCGAAGACGATCTCGTCGGCAGCAGCGACTAGCGGCCGCGGCCTACCATCCGTTTCGGCCGCGCCGATGGGGCCGGCTGTTGCAATTCCTCGACAATCCGCGCCATGACCGGCGCCCATTCCCGCGGCTTTGCCTGCCGAAACAGCCGCAAAGTCGGATACCAGGGCGAGTCGCCTCGGTCGAGCAGCCAGCGCCAATCCGGCGCGTGGGGCACCATCATCCAGACCGGTTTCGCCATCGCGGCGGCGAGGTGCGCCAGCGAGGTGTCCACAGTGACGATCAGGTCGAGCCGCTCGACGATCGCCATGGTGTCGCCGAAATCGCGGATCTCCGGCCCGAGGCTGATCAGCGGCGCCCGTCCCCAATAGCGCCCGATCTGCGCCTGCGACGGCCCCTTCTGCAGCGACAGCAGTGTCACGCCTGGCAGGTTGGAAAGAGGCGCAAACGTGGCGAGCGTCGTCGAGCGATTGCGGTCGTTGTGATGCGTGGGCCGCCCGGCCCAGGCGATGCCAATGCGTCGCGTGCCGCGGGGCACCAGCGTATCGAGGCGCTCGGCCCAGGTGTCCAGCTTGTCGGCCGGCGCGCGCAGGTAGGGCATCGGCTCGCATGGGATCGTGTCGAGATCGGTGCCGGCCAGCCGCGGCAGTCCCGATAACGGGATGTAGGCGGCAAAGTTTGGCTGCCGCTCCCAATGCGTGAAGATCGCGCCGACACCCGGGATTTGCGAAATCACCGGCCGCAATTCGTTGCTGCAGGCGACCGCGATGCTTCGGCACCGCTCCGCCGCCCAGCGGATGTAGCGGGCGAATTGAATCACGTCGCCGTAGCCTTGATCGGCGATCAGCAGCAGGGTCTTGTCGCCGAGCGGCTCTCCATTCCATTGCGGCCGGTCGGTCGGCGGCATCAATTGCGGTGCGTTGGCCAGACGAAACCGCCACTCGTACTTCTCCCAACCGAGCTTGAAGTCGCCGCGCAGCAGCGACGCCTCGGCGATCCCGAAATGGGCGCCGGCCATGTTCGGATCGAGCGCGATTGCGCGTTCGGCGCAGGCGATCGCCCGATCCAATTCGAGCCGGTGATAATGCAGGACACCGAGATTGTGGTGGCAGTGCGGGTCGTTGGGCGCCAGGGTCGCCGCCCGCTGGCCCGCCGCCAGCGCTTCGTCATAGCGGCCGAGAATGCGGTAGACCTCGCAGATGTTGCGATAGAACAGGGCGTTTCCCGGCGCCAGCGCGATCGAGCGCTCCATCAGCCGGGCGGCGTCGTCGACGCGGTCCTTCTTGAACGCGATGATGCCCAACAGATGCGCCGCGCCGAAGCGTTCCGGCGCCTCGGTCAGGACCTGGTTCAACACGCGCTCGGCCTCGTCGAGGCGGCCGGCCTGCTCGTGCTCGGCGCCGAGCGCGACGAGGCGATCGAGCCGATCGGCGGCGCTCGGCGGTGCCGGCGCCATCGCCGGGATTTCGGGGCCGGGCCGTCCGTCGGACGCCGCCGGCGGCACGACGGTGGCCGGGATCGCGGGAATGGGCTCGCTCAAATCGGATACCCCAGGCGGGTGATCACCGGCTCCAGAATCGGGATCGCCGGCTCCAGCTGCTTCAGGTAGTTGCGGTAGCGGTAGCGCGAGGTGTCGTAGAGCCGCTCGGTGACCTGCGCATAGCTGGCGGTGCGCGCGTAACGGCGGTTCTCGTGGAAGCTGAGGCAGCGCTCGTCGAACGGCTCGCCGATGAAATCGAGCATGCGCCGGATGCTGCCCTCCTGGTCGTCGACGATGTCCTCATAGCGCATCGGCAGATAACGCAATGTCATCTGCCCGCGGTAGTGCTCGACCAAATCCATGACCAGGGCCAGGTGCCGCGCCGCGGTTTCCAGCGAATAGGAACAATAGAACCCGTGCGTCAGGTGGTTCGAGAACGTCGACAGCACGATGTCCAGCGGATGCCGCAGCACATGGATCATCGGTGAGCGCGGGAACAGCAGCGCGATCAGCCCGAGATGCGTTTCGTTGAGCGGCATCTTGTCGGTGAACCAGGCGGCGCCGTCTTCGAGAAAACCGAGATTGCGCACGTGCTCGAGGTAATAATCGCGCAACTCGTCAAGGCCGCTGCGCTGGTCGCCCATCCACAGCTCCGCCAGTGCCTCCGGATAGCCGAGCGGGCTGTTGAAGACGCGTGTCATCGCGCCGGTGATTTCATTGATGAACGGCAATTCGTCACCGGCACAGATGCGCGGATGCGCCGACAGCGTCTGCTCGACCAGCGTGGTCCCGGAGCGCGGGAAGCCGAGGATGAACAGCGGTTGTGCGGTGTCCTCGCGCGGCTTCGCGCGCGGCAAGATCGCCAGGCGCGTCTCAGTGAAGAAGCCGCGCAGCCGCTGCGCCAGCTGTTGCGCCGGTTCCGCCAGGTATTGCAGGCCGCTGACCTCGCGGCAGAGTCGCTTGCCTTCGGCGAAGGCGGCGAACGCCTCGTCGTAGCGGCCGATGCGGTCGAGCAGCCGCCCTTTTTCCAGCAGTTCGTTGGCGCCGAGCCCACCGTTCTTGTTCTGCGCAGCGGCGAGGTCGAGGACCTCCAGCGCCTTGTCATAGGATCGGGTGCGGCCGAATACGACGGCGCGCGACAGCAGCACGCTGGGATTGCCCGGCGCGAGCTTCTCGGCGCGATCGAGCAGCTCGGATGCCGTCTCGAAATTGCGGTCGGCTTCCTCCATCCGGGCCCAGCCGAGCAGCGTCTGCAACACTTCCGGTGCGGCCGCCGCCGACTCCTTGTACAGCTCCCGCGCCTCTTCCATCCGGCCCTGGTTCTTCAGGTTCCAGGCGAGGTTGGCAAGCAGGATCGGATCGCGCCCGCCACTGATCTCGAGCACCCGGCGATAATGGTATTCGCCGATCTGAGGCCGGTTGGCCTCGGTCATGATCATGCCCATCAGATTGTGCGACTGCGGGTTCTCCGGCGCGATCCGGACCGCGTTGCGGGCGTGCGTTTCGGCTTCGGCAATGGCGCCGCGGTTGAGCAGCGCGATCGTCAGTTCGGACGTCGCCCAGAATGTGTTGGGATGCAATTGCACGATCCGGCGCAGCAGGGCATGCGCCGCATTCGCCTGACCGCCGCTCTTGCGGATCTGGTATAGCAGCGTCAGGCCTTCGAGCTGGCCCGGCGCCAGTTCGAGGATTTCCAGGCATAGTTTTTCGGCCGGCTCGGTCGCACCCTGGCGATGCAGCTCGATTGCGCGTTCGACAACCGGCAGCAGCGGCCTGTTGGCGTCCGGCGGCGGCACCAGCGAAAAATCCATCTGGCAACAGCGTGCGGCGCGCAGCGAGCTGCCGCAGGCGCACATGCGCTGATCGACAATCATTTATGTCCTGTCTTTTCGACCCTCGGTCGGCGCCAAAGAAAGCAAAAGGCGGACCCGCGTCAATGCCCTGTTCGTGTTCGCCGAAGGGCGTCAGGCGAGGACGGCGCAGAAGCGCAGGCGGACATAATCGGCGATCCAACGCCCATCCTCGGCCACCAGGATCGGCCGCAGCAGGTCGATCACCGCGGCGCGGGCGGCAAGGCGGCCATCCGGGGCGACCGCGCCGAAGAACGGCTCGCAGAACGCATCGAGCCAGGCTTCGATCCCGCCGGTCAGATGCGTCGGACGCGGGATGATCGCGATCTCCCGGACCGCAAAACCGGCGCCTTCCAGCCGCGCCCGATAGGCCTCGGCGCTCGGGAAATACCATGGATTGTAGCGCCGCGCGTCGAGGCCATAGCGTGCGAGCACGGCCGAGAGTGCGACCATGATCGCGGCAGTGTTGTTGTGCCCACCCATCTCGGCGACGAACCGGCCGCCCGGTTTGAGCGCGCGACGAACCCCGGCCAGGACGGCATCCTGGGCGCGCATCCAATGGATCGCGGCATTCGAGAAGACCGCGTTGAATTCCCGCTCGAAGGTAAGCCGCTGACCGTCCATGATTCGGGCGTCGAGACCGCGCGCTCGCGCCGCGGCGATCATGTCGGGGCCACCATCGACCCCGACCACGCTGGCGCCGGCGGCCGCGATTTTTTCGGTCAGCACGCCGTCACCGCAGCCGAGGTCGAGGATGCGCTCGCCGGGGCGGGGCGCCAGCAGCTCGACGACCGGTGCGCCGAGCGCCGGCACGAAAGCGGCGGCCGCGGCGTAGCGCTCGGCCTCCCAGGTCTGGTTGGCGACCTCCGCCATTAGCCCTGCGCCTGGCGCCGTATCGCGCTCAGAGTCGTGCGCGTCGTGATCTGCTCCGGGTCCATGCGCAATTCGATGACCGCGGCCCGCCCCGAAGCGACTGCCTCTTCAAATGTCGGCGCAAAATCCTCGGTGCGCGCGACGGCCTCGCCGAATGCGCCATAGGCCCGGGCCAGCGCGACAAAATCCGGGTTCCTCAGGTTGGTCCCGATGACGCGTCCGGGGAAGCGCCGCTCCTGGTGCATACGGATCGTGCCGTACATGCCGTTGTTGAACAGCAGAATGATTGGGCCCGGCCCCTCGGCCAGCGAGGTCGCCAATTCCTGGCCGGTCATCAGGAACCCGCCATCGCCGACACAGCCAAGAACGAGGCGGTCGGGATGGACCAGCTTCGCGGCCACTGCGGCCGGGACACCATAGCCCATCGCGCCGCTGGTCGGACCGAGCTGCCTGCCAGGGCGGCAATACAGCAGATAGCGGTTCGGCCAACCGCTGAAATTGCCGGCGTCACTGGTCACGATCGCGTCGTCCGGCAGCCGTTCGCGCAGCCATTCCATCGCGCGGCCGAGGTCGAGCGGCGGCATCGGCACCGGCCGGCCCGGTACCAGGCCGGCCTCGTATTCGTCCCGCGCCTCGTGCTGCCAGGCTTGCCAGCGGGGAGCGACGATCGGGGTCAGCGCCGCCGCGGCGGCGGCGAATTCCGGCATGCCGGACTGGATGCCGAGCGTCGGACGGAACACGCGGCCCAAGTCCTCGGCGGCGGCGTGCACGTGGATCAGGATCTTGCCGGTCGAGGGCAGCCCCATCAGCGAATAGGATTGCGAGGTGATCTCGCCGATGCGGGCGCCGACGGCGAGCACCAGATCGGCTGTCTTCACCCGGTTGACCAGGGTCGGCGCGGCGCCGGTCCCGAGATCGCCGATAAAGCACGGCAGCCGGTTGTCGACAATATCCTGCCGCCGGAACGAACAGCACACCGGCAGCGCGTTGGCCTCGGCGAATTTCGCGATGTCGGCGCAGGCCCCGTCGGTCCAGCCGCTGCCGCCGACCAGCATGATCGGGCGTTCGGCGGTGGCCAGCAGCCGGCGGAGCTCGGCCATGTCCTCGCGCCCCGGATTGGCGCGGATCGGACGGTACGGACCAACGACCGCGGCAGACGCCTCCTCCCGCAGCATGTCCTCGGGCAATGCGACGACGACCGGGCCCGGCCGGCCCGAGGTGGCGACTTGGAAGGCTTGGTGCAGCAGCTCCGGGACGCGCTCGGCGCTGTCGATCTGGGTCACCCATTTCGCGAGCGGCCCGAACATGCGGCGGAAATCGACTTCCTGAAACGCCTCGCGGTCGATCTGCTGGCGCGATACCTGGCCGACCAGGACGACCATCGGCGTCGAATCCTGAAACGCGGTATGGATGCCGATTGAGGCATTGCACGCGCCGGGGCCGCGGGTCACCAGCAGCACGCCGGGCTTGCCGGTCAGCTTGCCGTAGGCTTCGGCCATGAACGCGGCGCCGCCTTCCTGCCGACACGTCACCAGGCGGATCTCGGGCACGTCGTAGAGCGCGTCGAGCACTTCGAGATAGCTCTCGCCGGCGACGCTGAACGCCATCTCGACGCGATGGGCGCGCAATGAGGCGACGACCAGCTGGCCGCCGCTGCGCGGCGGAAGGTTGGGGGGCATGACCGCCTCCAAAACAATGTCAGGGCGGCATTTGAGACGATGCGCGAGCGCGGCGGAAGAGGGTTGACGCGCGGTTCGGCCGCGCGTTCCCTTACGATTGACCTTTAACGCGAGAAACCACCCGCCGGCTAGCGCCTACATGTATGGCGCCGCATCCGGCGCTTCGGGCGGGGAAGCGGGGGACGGATGGGGTATTCCGCGCATAGACTGCTTGTAGTCGAGAGCTCGCGGATGCCCGAACTTTTGCCATAGGGGAATATGGACGATCAGCCAGGCCCGCTCTACGTCCAGCCCTCCACGCGGCGCGCTCCGGGCGCTGAGCGCGAGCCTGCACTGCCGGCCGGCCGTCCCGGACGCGCAGCGGACCCGCCGATGCCGGGCGGCCATCCACCCGGGGACCATCTGCCGCCGCCTGGCCCGCCACGCTCGCGGCTGCGCCGCGCGATCGGCTGGCTCTTGGTTCTGCTCCTCGTCGCCGCCGCGATTGCCTGGGTCGTATTGCGGTCGGGCTCGCACGCGCCGCCGACCGGGCGCTTCCAGTCGGGCGGCCCGATGCCGGTCGGGACTGCTCCGGCCACCAAAGGCGACATGCCGGTCATCTTGACCGGGCTCGGCACCGTGACATCGCTGGCGACGGTTACGGTCAAGACCCAGATCAACGGTCAGCTGACCGAGGTCGCGTTCCAGGAAGGACAGATCGTCAAAAAGGGCGATCTTCTGGCGCAGATCGATCCGCGGCCCTATCAGGTCGCGCTGGCCCAGGCCGAAGGGCAGCTTGCCAAGGATCAGGCGGCGCTGAAAAACGCGCAGGTCGATCTGCAGCGGTACAGGACCCTCGTCGCGCAGAACTCGGTCGCACGGCAGACGCTGGACACGCAGGCCGCCCTGGTGCAGCAGGACGCTGGGGTCATTCAGAGCGACCAGGCGCAGATCGATGCCCAGAAGCTGAACCTGACCTATTGCCGCATCGTCGCACCGATCGGCGGGCGTGTCGGGCTGCGCCAGGTGGATCCCGGCAACTACGTGCAGACGAGCGACGCGAACGGGCTCGTCGTGATCACGCAATTGCAGCCGATCTCGGTCATCTTCACCGTGCCGGAGGACAGCCTTCAGGCGGTGCTGAAACAGGTGGGCGGCGGCGCCAAGTTGCAGGTCACGGTGTTCGACCGTACCGGCGCCAACAAGCTCGACACCGGCCGCCTCGAAACGATCGACAACCAGATCGACCCGACCACCGGTACGGTGAAGCTGCGTGCCGTCTTCGACAACGCGCAGCAAGATCTCTTTCCGCAGCAATTCGTCAACGTACAGCTGCTGGTCAACACCTTGCAGGGCGTCACCATCGTTCCGGTCTCGGCGGTTCAGCGCGGCGCCCCCGGTACGTTTGTTTATGTCGTCAAGCCCGACAGCACCGTGGCGGCCCAGCCGGTGACGCTCGGACCCGGCGAAGGCCAGCGTGTCGCGGTCACCAAGGGACTGGAGCCGGGACAGGTCGTCGTCACCGACGGCGCCGACCGGCTGAAGGACGGCGCCAAGGTGGTGCGGACCGAGAAAACGTCGCCCGATGGAACGGTGACGCCGGTCGGCGCTCCCGGCGGTGAGACGCCAAATGCCGGCGCCCCGACAACTCCCGGCGCCCCCACAACCCCCGGCGCCCTGACAACTCCCGGCGCCCCGACAACTCCCGGCGCTCAGCCGGCACCCGCAGCCGGACAGGATCAGCATCGCGGCCAACGGCGCCGGAGCTCCGAGTGATCGATGCGGTCGTCCCGGCGCAGTCCGGGGCTGGTTAGGACCCGATGAGCCCGTCACGCCTCTTTATCCTGCGGCCGGTGGCGACATCGCTGCTGATGGTCGCGATCATGCTGGTCGGCATCGTTGCCTACCGGTTCCTGCCGTTGTCGGCTCTGCCCGAGGTCGACTATCCGACAATCCAGGTCGTCACGCTCTATCCCGGCGCCAGCCCGGACGTGATGACCTCGTCGGTGACCTCGCCGCTCGAAGTGCAGCTCGGGCAGATGCCGGGGCTGAACCAGATGTCGTCGGTGAGCTCCGCCGGCTCGTCGGTGATCACGCTGCAGTTCACCCTGAATTTGAGCCTCGATGTCGCCGAGCAGGAGGTGCAGGCCTCGATCAATGCCGCCGGCAATCTGCTGCCTTCGGACCTGCCCGCACCGCCGATTTACGCCAAGGTCAACCCGGCCGACGCGCCGATTTTGATCCTCGGGCTGACCTCGAAAACCCTGCCGCTGACGCAGGTCTACGATCTCGCCGACACACGTCTGGCACAGAAGATTTCGCAATTGTCCGGCGTCGGGCTTGTCTCGCTCAGCGGCGGCAACCGGCCGGCCGTACGCATCCAGGCCAATCTGCGCCAGCTCGCCGCCTACGGCCTCAATATCGACGATTTGCGCACCAGCATCGGCAACGCCAACGTCAATACCCCGAAAGGCAATTTCGACGGACCGACTCGCGCCTACACGATCAACGCCAATGACCAGCTGACCAGCGCCGATGATTACTTGAACCTCGTCGTCGCCTATCGGAACGGCAATCCAGTGCGGCTGTCGGATGTCGCAACCGCGGTTAGCGGCACTGAAAACGCCAAGCTCGCCGGCTGGATGAACACGACCCCGGCGGTGGTTCTGAACATCCAACGCCAGCCCGGCGCCAACGTCATCGATGTGGTCGACCGCGTCCAGTCCTTGTTGCCGCAATTGCGCGCGTCATTGCCAGCCGCGGTCGATGTGGAGGTGCTGACCGATCGCACCACCACGATCCGCGCCTCGGTCGCCGATGTCGAGTTCGAGCTTGGCCTCGCGGTCATCCTCGTCGTGCTGGTGATTTTCGTGTTTTTGCGCAGCACCGCGGCGACCGTGATCCCGAGCCTCTCGGTGCCGCTGTCGCTGGTCGGTACGCTGGCGGTGATGTATCTCGCCGGCTTCAGCCTCAATAACCTGTCGCTGATGGCGATGACGATCGCCACCGGCTTTGTCGTCGACGACGCGATCGTGATGATCGAGAACGTGTCGCGCTTCATCGAGGCAGGTGATTCACCGCTGGCGGCGGCGCTCAAGGGCTCCGAGCAGATCGGGTTCACGATCATTTCGCTGACCGTCTCGCTGATCGCGGTGCTGATCCCGCTGTTGTTTATGGCCGATGTCGTCGGCCGGCTGTTCCGCGAGTTCGCGATCACGCTGGCGGTGACGATCGTGATCTCGGCGGTGGTGTCGCTGACGCTGGTGCCGATGATGTGCGCTAAGCTGCTGCGCCACCGCACCGAGGCAGAGATGTCCTGGTTCGCGCGCCGCACCCAGCAATGGTTCGATGCTGCCATCCGCGAATACGGCCGGCTGCTGAATTGGGTGCTCGATCATCAGCCGCTGACCTTGCTGGTCGCGCTCGGCACGCTGGCGCTGACCGTCTTCCTCTTTATCGCAATCCCGAAAGGGTTCTTCCCGGTTCAGGACACCGGCCTCGTCCAGGGGATCACCGAGGCTACGCCTTCGATTTCGTTCTCCGCGATGGCGCAGCGTCAGCAGGCCTTGGCCGCCGCTATCCTCAAGGACCCGGATGTCGCCAGCCTGTCTTCCTTCATCGGCGTCGACGGCACCAACCCGACACTCAACAGCGGCCGGTTTCTGATCAATCTGAAGCCGCGCGACGAGCGCACGACCAGCGCCAGCGACATCATCCGCCGCCTGGCCCGGGAGACCGCGGATGTCACCGGGATCAGGGTCTACATGCAGCCGGTTCAGGACCTGACGATCGACGCCACGATCAGCCGCGCCCAGTACCAGTTCTCGCTGCAGGATGCCAACCCCGACGAGTTTACCGTGTGGATGCCGCGGTTATTGCAGCGCCTCGCTCAGATCCCCGAAATCGAGGACGTGTCGTCGAGCTTCACCGAGAGCGGGCTTTCGGCCTATATCGACATCGACCGGTCGACCGCCGGCCGGTTCGGCATCACCCCGGCGACGGTCGACAACGCGCTCTACGATTCGTTCGGTCAGCGCATTGTCTCGACGATCTTCACGCAGTCGAACCAGTACCGGGTCATCCTCGAAGCCGACCCGGAGATGCAGCAGACGCTCGAATCGTTCAATTCCATTTACCTGCCGTCCTCGACGGCCGCCAATGGGCAGGTGCCGCTGTCGTCGATCGCGCGGCTCAGCCAGAAGACATCGCCGATGGCGATCAGTCATCTCAACCAGTTCCCGTCGGCGACGGTGTCGTTCAATCTGGCCCCGAACGCCTCTCTCGGAAACGCGGTCAATGCGATCCGCAGCGCCGAAGCCGAGATCGGCATGCCGGCTAGCATGATCACCGCCTTCCAGGGCGCGGCGCTGGCGTTCCAGAATGCGCTCGGCAACGAGGTGCTGCTGATCGTTGCGGCGATCGTGACGGTCTACATCGTGCTCGGGGTGCTCTACGAGAGCTACATTCATCCGATCACGATCCTGTCGACGCTGCCCTCGGCCGGGGTCGGCGCGCTGTTGGCGCTGATCCTCGATGGCAGCGATCTCAGCATCGTCGCGATCATCGGCGTGATCCTGTTGATCGGCATCGTCAAGAAGAACGGCATCATGATGGTCGATTTCGCGCTCGAGGCAGAGCGCGACGAAGGCAAGCCGCCGCGCCAGGCGATCTTTGAGGCAAGCCTGCTGCGCTTCCGGCCGATCATGATGACGACGATGGCGGCGATGTTCGGCGCGCTGCCGCTGATGCTGGGCGCCGGAACCGGTTCCGAGCTGCGGCATCCGCTCGGGGTGACGATCGTCGGCGGGTTGATCCTGAGCCAGGCGCTGACCCTGTTCACGACGCCGGTGATCTACCTTGGCTTCGATCGCCTCGGTCACGCGACCCGGCGACGGTTGGCGGCATGGGGCATGGGCGGCAGCGCCGAGGATTTGCCGCGGTGAGCCTGTCGACCCAGTTTATCGAGCGCCCGGTCGCGACCACGCTTTTGACGATCGGCATCGCCCTGGCCGGCGCCTTCGCGTTTTTCAAGCTGCCGGTGTCGCCGCTGCCGCAGGTCGATTTCCCGACGATCTCGGTCACTGCCCAGATGCCGGGCGCCAGCCCGCAGACGATGGCGAGGACGGTGGCGACGCCGCTCGAGCGGCATCTCGGGGTGATTTCCGACGTGACCGAGATGACCTCGTCGAGCACGGTCGGCTCCAGCCGGATCACGCTGCAATTCGGCCTCAACCGCAACATCGACGGCGCCGCCCGCGACGTGCAGGCCGCGATCGTCGCGGCCCGGGTCGATCTGCCGTCGAGCCTCAGGAGCAACCCGACCTACCGCAAGGTCAACCCGGCCGATGCGCCGATCCTGATCCTGTCGCTGACCTCGGACACCAAGACCCGCGGCCAGATGTACGACTATGCCTCGACCAATCTGCAGCCGGCGTTGTCGCAGGTCGAGGGCGTCGGGCAGGTGACGATCAGCGGCAGCGCGTTGCCGGCGGTGCGGGTCGAGCTGAACCCGCTGGCGCTGTTCAAATACGGCATCGGACTCGAGGATGTCCGCGCCGCTCTCGCTTCGGCAAATGCGCATAGCCCGAAAGGGGCGATCGACGAAGGCAACGACCACTATCAGCTCTACACCAACGACCAGATCAACCGTGCCGCCGATTATGGACCCCTGGTAATCGCCTACCGCAACGGCGCAGCCGTGCGCCTGCCCGACATTGCCGAAATCAACGATGATGTCGAAAACATCCGCAATGCCGGCCTCGCCAACGGCAAGCCGGCGGTGCTGGTCATCATCTATCGCCAGCCGGGCGGCAACATCATCGATACGGTGGACGCGATCTATGCCGCGCTGCCGCAATTGCGCGCCTCTATCCCGAGCGACATCGAGCTCGGGGTGCCGGTGGACCGAACGACGACGATCCGGATGTCGCTGCACGATGTCGAAACGACACTCCTCGTTTCGATCGGACTGGTGATCCTGGTCGTCTATCTGTTCCTGCGCAGCGGCCGCGCGACGCTGATCCCGAGCGTCGCGGTGCCGGTGTCTCTGATCGGCACCTTCGGGGCGATGTACCTGATCGGCTACAGCCTCGACAATCTGTCGCTGATGGCCCTGACGATTTCGACCGGCTTTGTTGTCGACGACGCGATCGTCGTGCTCGAAAACGTCACGCGTCATGTCGAGGCCGGCATGTCGCGGCATCAGGCGGCCTTGCTCGGCGCCCGCGAGGTCGGCTTTACGGTCCTCTCGATGAGCCTGTCGCTGATCGCGGTGTTCGTGCCGATCCTGTTGATGGGCGGCATCGTCGGCCGGCTGTTCCGCGAATTCGCGATGACGCTGTCGATTGCGATCGTGATTTCGATGGTCATTTCGCTGACGACGACGCCGATGATGTGCGCCCGTATTACGGTGCACCGGCCCGGTCACCGTCCGAACTGGATCGGCCGCGCCAGTGGCTGGGCGATAGACCGCAGCCTTGAATTCTATCGGCGCACCTTGGCGCAGGCGCTGCGCCACCCGGCGCTGGTCCTGCTGATATTGCTGCTGACCGTCGGCCTCAACGTCTATCTGTTCGTCATCGTGCCGAAAGGATTTTTCCCGCAGCAGGACACCGGCCGCATGATCGGCGGCATCCAGGCCGATCAGAGCATTTCGTTTCAGATGATGCGAAATAAGTTGACCGAGTTCATCACCATCATCGGCCAGGACCCGGCGATCGACAGCGTGGTCGGTTTTACCGGCGGCGGGCAGACCAATTCCGGTTTCGTCTTCACCGCACTGAAACCGCTCTCCGAGCGCAAAATCTCGGTCGACCAGGTGATCGCCCGGTTGCGCGGCAAGCTCGCGCGGGTCGCCGGCGCCCGGTTGTTCCTGCAGGCGGTGCAAGATATCCGGGTCGGCGGCCGGCAGAGCAACGCGCAATACCAGTATTCGCTGCAGAGCGACGATCTGGCAGACCTTTACGAATGGGTCCCGAAGGTGACGGCCGCGCTCGAGCAGCTGCCGCAGATCAGCGACGTCAATTCCGACCAGCAGCAGAAAGGGTTGCAGACCGATCTGGTGATCGACCGCGTCACCGCCTCGCGCCTCGGACTGACCGCCTCGCAGATCGACAATACGCTGTA
>DATARH010000220.1:0-1525 GCA_036264235.1 Allostellaceae bacterium | reverse complement strand
CCGAGCAGGCCACCTTTGGCGTTCTGCACTTTCGTCCACAGCTCGCAACCGCGCTTCAGCTGCTGGCCGACAGAGCCGAGCGGTCCGGTCAAAGCCAGCGGCGCTCCGATCTTGATCGGTTCGGCCGCGGCTGCGCGGCGCGGCCCGGGCATCACCAGCTCGGCGGCACCAACGGCCGCCACTCCCAGAACCGTGCGACGGGTCATCTTTGCTGGAGATTTCATGTGCGTTCCCTCCTGTTTTATCGTTGCGCTGCTGTAGCTTATCCAGTCCCGTTTGACCAGCCGGCGGAGAACCACCCGCTTCATCCACCGCTCCGACCAGGAGTGGTGCTGGTTTCCCCGGCAGAAGCCGACCGAGGTCTCAATGCCAAACTGTCATAACAAATGCTGGGCACCTCTGGTGGCTTTGGGTCGAACTCTTGCGTTCCAGACTTTTGCCGGGATGGCCTCCATTGCGAGGTTTGCGACCATTGCGCCAAGCCGATCCGTGACACGCCCTTTCGCCAGCGGTTATCAATCCTGCTCAGATCGTCAAATAGCCGCCGTCCACGGTTACCGTGCTGCCGGTCACCCAATGCGACTCATCGGACGCAAGAAACAGCACCGCCCCAACGAGATCGTCGGGTTGTCCAAGCCGCCCGAGCGGGATCACCGCCTCTGTGGCACGCCGTGCTTCGGGGTCGGTATAGGTGGCGCGCGTAAGTCCGGTCAGCGTTGGGCCGGGCGCGATCGCGTTGACGCGGATGCCGTGCGCCGCCAGATCGACTGCCATCGCATGCGTCAGCGAGCGAGCGCCGCCCTTCGAGGCGACATAGGCGGCGCGCTCGGGCCGTGCGACCTCGGCAAGCTGCGAGGTTACATTGATGATGCTGCCCCCGCCCTGCTTGACCATTTGCCGCGCTGTCGCCTGTCCGAGGTGAAACATGCCGGTCAGGTTGACCGCGATGATGCGGTCCCAAGTCTCGGGGTCGAGATCCAAGAAATTGAGCCGATGGCTGATCCCGGCCGATTCAAGCACGATATCGAGGCGGCCGAATTCGCGCACCACAGCGGCAACCGCCACATCGATTGCCACACGGTCGCAGACGTCGAGAGCCGACGCGATTGCCCGACTACCGGCAGCACGAATCCGAGCGGCGGTCGCTTCGGCCGCCGCGCCGTCACGATCGGTGCAGAACACGGCCGCGCCCTCGCGTGCCAGCGCCTGGGCTCCCGCGCCTCCAATGCCGCCTCCCGCTCCCGCAACCAGCGCCACTTTGCCCGCGACCCGCCCCATACCGCCCTCCTGTGCTGTTTTCGCGTTTTAACCCCAACCGCAGACGCTGGCGCGACCACACGGCGACGGGGGTTGCTCGTCAGGCAGTGACGGTCAACTTCGCCACGTCAAAATTGTACACGCGCCCGGTATTGCCGCCGGCGATCTTGGCCTGTTCGTTGTCCGGCACGCCGGCCAGGATCTCCGCCAGGATCTTTCGCGATTGCGGAAAGGTCGACTCGCTGTGCGGATAGTCCGAGCCCCACAT
>DATARH010000212.1:0-10324 GCA_036264235.1 Allostellaceae bacterium | reverse complement strand
CGGGAAGAACTCGAACGAGACGCGCGGCGGCCCGGCATCGAAATCGCTGATCGGGTCGGCGGCGAGGAGGCCGCGCGGTGGGGCCGAGGCGGCTCTCATCCCGGAACTCCTTCGATAAGCGACACCGGCACGAGGCCTGCGCCCGCAACGGGCATGCGGCAGGCGTCGTCGCGACGCGCCGTCCAGATCACCACGGTCAACGGATCGCCGGGCAGCCGGCGCGGCGGTTCCAATTCGAGCCCGGCGGCATGGCACCATTCGGTGACCTCGGCATCGGCGAAGCCAAGCCGCCGGTGGGCGTGCTCGTCGCGCAGGAATTCGAGCGCATGCGGCGCGAAATCGACCAGCACGAACAGCCCGCCGGGGCGCAGCACCCGCGCCGCCTCGGCGATCGCCGCGACCGGGCGGTCGGCGTAATGCAGCACCTGGTGGATCACCACCGCGTCGAACGAGGCGTCGGCCAACGGCAGCTGGTACATGTCACCGAGCCGGACCATACCGTGCTTGAGCCCGGCCTCTTCGAGGTTGACACGGGCGATCGACAGCATCTCGCGCGACTGGTCGATCCCGAGGGCGCGGCCGACCTGCGGCGCCAGCACCTCGATGATCCGCCCGGTGCCGGTCCCGATATCGAGCAGGGTCTGCGGCGTCGCCGCCGCGACAATCTCGCTCAGCGCCCCCTCGACCTCGCTCTCGTCGATATAGAGCGACCTGATTCGGTGCCAGTGGGCGGCGTTCTCGCGGAAATAGGCCGCGGCCTGCTCGGCGCGTTGTCGTTTGATTGCGGCCAAGCGCTGCAAGTCGAGCGCGACTGTCGGGTCATCCGCCGCGCAGGCATCGACCAGCCGGCGGGCCAGCATGCCGGCCGGCGTCCCGGCGCTGAGCCGGTAGAACACCCAGCTGCCCTCGCGGAAGCGATCGACCAGCCCCGCCTCGCACAACAGTTTCAGATGGCGGGACACGCGAGGCTGGCTTTGGCCCAGGATTTGCGCCAATTCGCTGACGGTCAGCTCGCCATGGGCGCAGAGAATGACGAGGCGCAGGCGGGTCGCCTCGGCCGCCGCGCGCAACGCCGCGAGCAATTGCTCCATCGATGCGCCGCTTGGGGTCTCAGCGTCCATCGCTGAAAGATATAAAGATATCTTTATATCGTCAAGCCGACCCAACCGGGCACGCGGTAAAGTTGATGTGCCCTATAACGGATCGCTTGCTCCGCACGCGCGTTTCTCGTCATTATCCCGCGGAGTTTTCACCCGCATTGTTTGATCGCGAGGTTTCCGTCGATGCCGTTCCCTCGGTCGACCAATCTGTTCTGCGGAATGATGCTGGCGCTGGTAGGCCTGGCGGGCTGCGCCGCGCCTGGGCCCGCCGCTTTGGCGCAATCTCCGGAGGCGTACGATCCGTACGAGCCCACCAACCGCGATATCTTCGCCTTCAACCAGGCGGTCGATCGTGACGTTTTGCGGCCGGTCGCCGAAGCCTACCGCAGCACGCTGCCGGAGCCGGTGCGCAACTCGGTTCGCAATTTCCTGCAAAACGTCGACGAGCCGCTGATCTTTGCGCATGACGTACTGCAGGCCGAGCCTGCCCTCGCCGCGAATACCGCCGGCCGCTTCGTCGTCAATTCGACGATTGGCGTCGCCGGCTTCTTCGATGTCGCCACCGCGATGGGCATCCCGTACCACCCGAACGATTTCGGCGTGACGCTGGCGCGGTGGGGCTTCCCGGAGGGGGCCTATCTGATCATCCCGGTCCTTGGGCCATCGAACGTCCGCGATGCAATCGGCAAGGCCGGCGACAGCTTCGGCGACCCGGGCAACATCGTCGCCAGCAACTACAACAAGATCTATGCCAGCATCCTCCGCGCCGGCACCGAAGGGATCGACGAGCGCTCGCGCAATATCGAGACGCTGGCCGATATCGAGCGGACCTCGCTCGACTATTACGCGACGATCCGTTCGCTGTATCGCCAGCGTCGAGCGGCCCAGATCCGGCACGAGCAGGACAATTTGCCCAACCCCGCGCCGATTCAGGGTAGCGACTCGCCGGCTCCGATGTCGTACACCTTTACCAGGTAGTACGTCTTCGGAGGTTCCGGCCCCATGCGACGCTTGCTTTCCCTCGGCGGGCTCGTGCTCATCGCGGTCATCGGGGCGAGCGCCCCGCGGCCCGCAGCAGCCCAAGACGCCGCCGCTTTCGTCCGCACCCTCGGCACCGAAGCGATCCAGGTGCTGGGCCCGACCGTCCCCCCGGCGCAGCGGCTGGCACGGTTCCGCCAGCTCTTCCACAACGATTTCGACGTCGCGGGCATCGGCCAATTCGTGCTCGGCCGCTATTGGCGGACCGCGACCCCGCAGCAGCAGCAGGAATTCCTGCAGCTGTTTCAGGAATACGTCGTGCAGGCCTATGCCAGCCGGCTCGGGCCCTATGGCGGCGAACCGTTCCGGGTCATCGGCGCCCGGCCGGCGGGCGAGGAGGTCGTGGTCAGCAGCGAGGTCACCAGGCCCAGCGGCAGCCCGATCCAGATCGACTGGTATTTGATCCGAGCCGGCGGCCAGCTGAAAATCACCGACGTCTATGTCGGCGGCGTCAGTATGAAGGTGACGCAGCGCGACGAGTTCTCGGCAATCATCCAGCATGACGGCGGCCGCATCGACGGGCTCTTGGCCCGGTTGCGGCAAAAGACGGCGGCGGCGCAGTAAAAACCACAGCCGCGCGGCACCAAGCAAAAGCGCTGAGGGTTCGCAGAGATCTTCCAATCCGCGTGCCACGAGCCGCAGCCCGGCACGCGCGATTTCGGAACCGATATAATCGCGGGTTCGTTTTCAACGGGATTTCTCAAACAGTGAGGCCCCCGATGATGCGACGATCCCTTTTGCTCGGCGCGTTCGCCGTGGCTGCGTTCGTACTCGCCCAACCGACCCCAAGCTCGGCCGCCGGCGATGCGGCCGCGTTTGTCAACCAGCTCGAAACCCAAGGCATGCAGGCGCTCAGCGCGCCGACGGCGCAACGCGCTGCGCGGTTCCGCCAGCTGTTCCAGGCCGATTTCGATGCGCCGGAGATTGCCCGGTTCGTGCTCGGCCGCTACTGGAACACCTTCAGCCCGCAGCAGCAGCAGGAATTCGTCTCGGTCTTCGAGGACTTCACCGCGCACGCCTATGCCGAGAAGCTCGGCCAATATGCGGGCTCGCCGTTCAAGATCATCGGCACTCGCCCCGGCGAGGGCGGGACCGTCGTCACCAGCGAGATCGACCGCGCCAATGGTCCGGCGGTGAAGGTCGATTGGCATGTCGTCGATCGCGGCGGGCGCTTTGTGGTCAGCGATGTCGTGCTCGACGGCGTCAGCATGAAGGTGACCGAACGCAACGAGTTTGCCGGGATCATCCAGCGCAACAACAACAACCCGACCGCGATTATCGCCGTCCTGCGCCAGCAGCTGCAGCAAGGTGGCGCAAGCTACGGCAGCTCGGCGCCGCGGCAGCAAACACCGCAGCAGCAAGCACCGCAGCAGCCGGCTCCTGCCTACGGCACCGCGCCGGGACCGCGGCGATAACGCGAACTCGCCGCAAACAGGGCTAGGCGCGGACCAGCGGCTTGTAGTGAATGCGATGAGGCTGATCGGCGTCGGCGCCCAGGCGCCGGCGCCGGTCGGCCTCGTAATCGGCGTAATTACCCTCGAACCACACCGCCTGACTGTCGCCCTCGAACGCGAGGATGTGGGTCGCGACGCGGTCGAGAAACCAGCGGTCGTGGGTGATGATCACGGCGCAGCCCGGAAACTCGAGCAGCGCCTCCTCCAGCGCCCGCAAGGTATCGACATCGAGATCGTTGGTCGGCTCGTCGAGCAGCAACAGATTGGCACCGCGTTTCAGCATCTTCGCGAGATGAACGCGGTTGCGCTCGCCACCCGATAGCTGCCCGACCTTCTTCTGCTGGTCGGGGCCGCGGAAATTGAACAGCGCGCAATAGGCGCGGCTCGCCATCTTGCGGCGACCGAGGTCGATCTCGTCCTGGCCGTCCGAGATTTCCTCCCATACCGTGTGATTGGCGCCGAGGGCGTCACGCGACTGATCGACATAGCCGAGAGTGACGCTATCGCCGATCCGGATCTTGCCATCGTCAGGCTCTTCGTCGCCGGTAATCATCCGGAACAGCGTCGTCTTGCCGGCGCCGTTCGGCCCGATCACCCCGACGATCCCGCCGGGCGGCAGGCGAAAACTCAATTCTTCGATCAGCAGCCGGTCGCCAAAGGCCTTGCGGACCTCATCGGCCTCGACGACGAGATCGCCGAGGCGTGGGCCCGGCGGCAACACGATCTGCGCTGTCTCGGGCGCCTTCTCGCGCGATTGCGCGACGAGGCTCTCATAGGCCGAGACGCGCGCCTTGCTCTTGGCCTGGCGCGCCCGCGGACTCTGCCGCACCCATTCGAGCTCGCGCTCCAAGGTGCGGCGGCGTGCCTCCTCCTGCCGGCCTTCCTGTTCCAGCCGCGCCTGTTTCTGTTCGAGCCAGCCCGAGTAGTTGCCCTCGAACGGAATCCCCTGGCCGCGGTCGAGTTCGAGGATCCAGCCGGCGACCTCGTCGAGAAAGTAGCGGTCGTGGGTGACGGTCACGACGGTGCCCGGGAAATCCCGCAGGAAGCGCTGCAGCCAGGCGACCGACTCGGCGTCGAGATGGTTGGTCGGCTCGTCGAGCAGCAGCAGGTCGGGACGCTGTAACAACAGCCGGCACAGCGCCACCCGCCGGCGCTCGCCGCCCGACAGGGTCGCGACATCGGCATCGCCCGGCGGGCAGCGCAGCGCATCCATCGCGATCTCGACGGTGCGGTCGATCTCCCAGCCGTCCGCCTGGTCGATCTTCTCCTGCAAATCGCCCTGCTCGACGATCAGCGCCTCCATCTCCTCGGGCGACAGGTCCTCGGCGAAGCGGGCGCTGACCGCCTCGAATCGGTCGAGCAGTGCACGCGTGTCGGCGAGCCCCTCGCTGATATTGCCGAATACGTCCTTGCTCGGATCGAGCGCCGGCTCCTGCGACAGATAGCCGACGGTGGCACCCTCCGCCGCCCAGGCTTCGCCGGAAAAATCGTGCTCCTGCCCGGCCATGATCCGCAGCAGCGTCGATTTGCCGGCGCCGTTGGGGCCGAGCACGCCGATCTTGGCGCCGGGAAAGAATGACAGCCAGATGTCCTTCAGCACCTCGCGACCGCCGGGATAGGCCTTGCGCAGGCCCTTCATCACATAGATGTACTGGTAAGCGGGCATTCGGTTGAATTCCTTGAGGCATTGGCCCCGGCAGCCTGTGCCGGAGGCATTCGACAGGCACCGCAGAAATGGGGCGCCGCGGCGCGATTTGCAGCGGGCGTCGGGTCGCCGAAAAGCGTTCGCCCGGCGCCGCTCGCCAAATGGCGTATCGCCCAGCGGAACAGTAACGAAGGTAATGATTGGACTTGATGCCCGTCCCATTCCGACGGGCGTTTGCGAATGTTCGTCGGGCAATTTCGAAGAGTCGGGCTTGGCTACAGGAGGGCCGCCGAAGCAGTGCGAGCGAAGAGGCAAGCTGGCAGTCAGCAACCGGCTTCGACCGACGGAGCGATGGGGGACGGGTACGGGTCCGATAACCTCTCGCGAGGCCGATCATCTGCGCGATTGACGCCCAAACCCCCGCGCAAACTGGATAAAACGGTGCACCGATCCGGGATAAGTGTGGTTTTCAGTGGATAAGGATTGTCGGGCGCGATTGCGTGGTTGCACCTCGGCGCCGAGCCGTTACCCTCCGTTACGTGGACCCCGGGCGCTGTCGCATCGTGGGCCACGCAAAAAGGGGGAACGGGCGGTCCTGGGGGCGGGACCGCCCGCTTTTTTGCCGGCAAAGCCGTTAACCACGTTTTTTCATTGACCCCGGTTCGGATCGGCCGCAGCCTTTTTAGAAGAGGTCGCGATGATCGTTGATGCCGCCGATAAGCGCCGCACCGCGTCGCCCGGCGCGGACGAACCGGAGACTGTTCCTTCTCCGGAGAGCGCAGCTGTTAATCCGATGGCGAACCCGGACATCCTTGCTCTGGTCGAGGATGAGCCGAACGTGACGCGGCTGGAGAGCGGGCAAATCCTGTTCTCCGAGGGCGACCCGGCGACCTGCATGTACGTCGTCAGGAGCGGCAGGCTGCGCGTTCGCAGCGGCAGCGTCGTCTACGAGGATGTCGGCTCCGGCGGCATCGTCGGTGAGATGGGGCTGGTGGAACAGCACCAGCCGCGCAGCGCAATGGTCTACGCGCTGGCCGACAGCGAATTGATCGCGATCGACGAAGCCCGGTTCTCCGCGCTGGTGTCGGAGACGCCGCGCTTTGCTCTGACCGTAATGCAGGTGCTGTCGCGCCGATTGCGGGCGATGGACCGGCGCTACCGTCACGAACCGTGGGCCTGAGCCGCACCTCGTTCGCTTGACAGTTGGTGAGTGAGCGCTTACTTAGCGCTCCGCGATGCCAAGCCCCCGCCTCGATAGCGACGAACGCCGCAGCGCCATTGTAGAGGCGGCCGTGCCGCTGTTTGCCCGCAAAGGCTTCTCCGGCTCGACGACGCGCGAGATCGCCGAGGCCGCCGGCATTTCAGAAGCACTGCTGTTCAAGCATTTCCCGTCGAAGCAGCATCTCTATGAGGAGATCCTGAATTGGCTCGGCTGTCAGGGCGATCCGGCTTTGGAAAAGCTTTCGAGCTTGCCGGCATCGACCGAGACGCTGGTCTGCATGGTGCGCTTCATGGTCGGCCGTTTTGTGCTCGGCAGCGATGCCGAGCGCGCCGATCTGAGCCCGCGGCTGCGATTGGTGCTGAACAGCTGCCTAGAGGATGGCGGTTACGCACGGCAATTGTTCGAGGGCGTTCGCGATCGCGTCGTCCCCTATTTCGAGGCGTCGCTGGCGGCCGCCGAGACCGCGGGCGACGTGGTCCCAACCGGCGGCACACCGGAGAACCGGTTCTGGTTCGCCCAGCATGTCGCGGCGATGATGGCGTTCGCCGCATTGCCGCCACAAGGCTGCGTTCCCTACCACGGCACCGCAGAAGACGTGGCGGCGGAAGCGACGGTCTTCATCCTGCGCGGCATCGGCATGACAGAAGCGGCGATCGCCGCCAACACTGACGGTCCCAACCCGCTGCAAGCCGCAGCGGACTAGCACGAGGCAAGCATGGACGGCGAGTTGCACCCGATTGGCACCATCGAAACCGCGGACGGCGATGCGGTCGCGCGCGGCGCGATCAGGCCGTTGCGGCGGCCCGTCAGCCGCAAGCGGCGGGTGTTCTGGTTCGGTTTGGTCGCGACGCTGCTCGCGCTGGTGCTCGGCGGTCTCTACGGCTTCAACTGGTACCGCAACAAAATGATCGCGAACTACTTTGCGACGTTTAAACCGCCGCCGGCACAGATTTCGGCGGTGACCGCCGAGGCTGCGACGGTGCCGCGGTCGGCCGCCGGGATCGGCTCCCTGGCGGCGGTGCATCAGGTGACGATCAGCCCCGAGGTCGGCGGCCGCGTCACCAAGATATTCTTCACCGCCGGCGGATCGGTCAAAGCCGGCGATCCGCTGATTCAACTCAATGACGAGCCCGAGCGCGGCGACCTGGCCAATTTTCAGGCGCAGGCGCATTGGGCCGAGATAACCCTGGCGCGGAATTCGCACCTGGCGCAGCGCCAATTCGCATCGCAGGAAACCGTCGACCAGAACCAGACGCAGGCTGAGCAGATGAAGGCGCAGATCGCCAAGACCGAGGCGATCATTGCGCAGAAGCTGGTGCGGGCGCCGTTCGGCGGCAAGCTCGGGGTGCGGCAGGTCGAGGTCGGTCAGTTTCTGAACGCCGGCGCGCCGATCGTCACTCTGACCGATTTGTCGCACCTCTACATCAACTTCACCTTGCCGTCGCAGCAGCTCTCGCTGATCAAGCTTGGGCAAAAGGTCGAGGTCACGGCCGATGCATTTCCCGGGCGCGTGTTCACCGCCGAGATCGCGACGATCGAGCCGCAGATCCGCGCCGAGACGCGGACGATCACGGTGCAGGCGACGATGGCAAACCCCGACGAGGCGCTGATGCCCGGAATGTTCGTCAATGCCGCGGTCGTTCTGCCGCCGCAGCCGAACCAGGTCATCGTGCCCGAGACCGCGGTCGACTACACGCTCTACGGCGACAGCGTCTATACGATCCGGGAAGAAGGCCAGGACAGCGGCGGCAAGCCGGTTCTCAAGGCCCATCGCACCCCGGTCACGACAGGCGCCCGTTGGGAAGGCAAGGTTGCGATCCTATCCGGGCTGAACCCGGGCGACCGGATCGTCGGCGCCGGTCAAGTCAAATTGCAGGACGGCGCGCAGGTGATCGTCACCGGCAACCCGCCGCCGCAGCCGCCGGCGAACCCGACGTCGCATTAACTCCTCGGCACCATCTGGTGGCGTAGCATGAAATTCACCGACATCTTCATTCGTCGGCCGGTGCTGTCGCTGGTCGTCAGTCTGCTGATCCTGCTGATCGGCGCACGCGCGATGTCCGGACTGCAGATCCGGCAGTACCCAAAGCTGTCGAACACCACGATTACGGTGACGACCACCTATCCGGGTGCCTCGCCGGACCTGATCCAAGGCTTTATCACGACACCGATCGAGCAGGCGGTGGCGACGGCCGAGGGCATCGACTACCTGACCTCGAGTTCGATCCAGAGCACCAGCACCGTCACCGCCTATATCCGGCTGAATTACGATCCGGGGCAGGCCCTGACCGACATCATGGCCAAGGTGCAGCAGGTCAAATACCTGCTGCCGACCGATGCGCAGGATCCGGTGATCCTGAAGGCAACGGGTCAGACCACCGCGGTCATGTATATCGGGTTCTCCAGCGATGAGCTCACGGGTGCGGCGATCTCCGACTATCTAACCCGCGTGGTGCAGCCACTGCTGGCGACGGTCGACGGCGTTGCTTCGGCCGACACTCTGGGCGGCCAGACCTTTGCGATGCGGCTATGGCTCGATCCCGTGCGAATGGCGGCGCGCGGCATTTCCGCGACGGACGTCGCAAACGCGATCCGCGCGAACAACTACCAGTCGGCGCCGGGCCAGGCGAAAGGCTTCTTCACGGTGAGCAATGTCGAGGCGCGCACCGGCCTCAACGATGTCGAGCAGTTCAAACGCATGGTGGTGAAGTCGTTTGGCGGCGCCGTCGTGCGCCTTCAGGACATCGCCAATGTCGAGTTGTCGGCGCAGTCCTGGACCTCAAGCGTGGCGATGAACGGCCAACAAGCCGTGTTCATCGGCGTACAGGCGACCCCGGACGGGAATCCGCTGACGCTGGTCGCGGGGGTGCGCAAGCTGCTGCCGGAGATCGAGCGCAACCTGCCGCCGTCGATGAAATTGCAGATCGCCTACGATTCGACGAAGTTCATCCAAGCGTCGATCAATGAAGTCGAATCGACGCTCGGCCAGGCTGTCATCATCGTCGTGATCGTGATCTTCCTGTTCCTCGGCAGCTTCCGCTCGGTGCTGATCCCGATCGTCACGATCCCGCTGTCGCTGATCGGTGCCGGCATCCTCATGGCGGCGCTCGGGTTCAGCCTAAACCTGCTAACGCTGCTGGCGATGGTGCTGGCGATCGGACTCGTCGTCGACGACGCGATCGTGGTGCTGGAAAACGTCTACCGCCACATCGAGGAGGGCAAGAGCCCGGCGCAGGCGGCGCTGATCGGCGCGCGCGAGATCGCCATCCCGGTGATCTCGATGACGCTGACATTGGCGGCGGTCTATGCGCCGATCGGCTTTCTCGGCGGCGTTACCGGTACGTTGTTCCGCGAATTCGCCTTTACGCTCGCCGGCGCGGTGATCATTTCCGGCATCGTGGCGGTGACATTGTCGCCGATGATGTGCTCGCTGCTCCTGACCCGCACGATGTCGCAGGGCCCTTTCGCGCGGGTCATCGACCGCGCCTTCTCGCGCCTCGCCGACGCGTATGGCCGCCGGCTCGAGCGATCGCTCGATTATCGGCCGGTGACCGCTCTGTTCGCCGTCGCGATTTTCGCCGCGCTCGCTTTCATGTACGTCAATACCAAGGCGGAGCTGGCTCCAGAGGAAGACCAGGGGGTCCTGTTCGCGCTGACCAAGGGACCGCAATACGCCAATCTCGACTATCTCGATTCCTATGGCACAAAGCTCGACAAGGCGTTCGCCTCGTTTCCTGAGCGCGACCTGACCTTTGTCCTCAATGGCCGGTTCGGACCCAACCAGGGCATCGCCGGCATGATCCTGAAGCCGTGGGGCGAGCGGACCCGCAGCGCACAGCAGCTGAAACCGCTGGTGCAGGCGCAG
>DATARH010000188.1:0-9186 GCA_036264235.1 Allostellaceae bacterium | reverse complement strand
CGGCATGCGCGATGACCAGCGTCTGCATCGTCATGGAATTCTCTTCCATGATGTAGCAGATGACCGGGTTGGAATTGATGACGATCTCGTAGGCGAGCCCCTGCAACCCCTTGCGGTACAGCGTCTCGTGATAGGCGAAGCGCTTGCCGAAACTCCAATGCCGGTACATCAGCGGCAGGCCGACCGAAGAGTAGGCGTCGAGCATCTGCTCCGAGGTGATGACCTCGATCTGCACCGGATAAATGTCGAGCCCGAGTTCGTCGAACGCGATCTGCTCGACTGCTTCGTAGACCCGGCGCAGCGAGTTGTAGTCCCAGTTCGGGCCGGTGAAGAGCGGCATATCCGCCTTCAGCTGCGAAAGTCCCGTGGCGAGTGCGCTAGGCACGGACGCCTCCCTTGGCAAACAGCTCGTGGAACACCGAGAAGATTTGCGCCGGTTCGTTGACCCGCCGCATCGCGAAATGCGGATGCGCCGGCGCTACCTCGCTGTAGGCGCGCCACAAATCGCTGTCCCGCGACAGGCCGGTCAGGCTACCGCCCATTCCGTCGCCGACTTCGACATAGGCAAAGTACTGGCACAGCGGCAGCACCTCGCCGCCCAGGAGTTGCACGCAGCGGCTGCTGTCGGCGCCGTAATTGTCACCGTCGGAAGCCTGCGCCGCATAGATGTTCCAGCGGTCGGTCGGATAGCGTGCCCGCGCCACTTCCAGCATCTTTTCGAGCGCCGTCGACACCACCGTGCCGCCGGTCTCGCGGCTGTAGAAGAAGGTCTCCTCGTCGACCTCCTCGGCGGTGCTGGTGTGGCGCACGAACACGACATCGACATGCCGATAGCGGCGCGTCAGAAAGACGTGCAGCAGCATAAAGAACCGCTTGGCGAGGTCCTTCATCGCCTCGGTCATCGAACCCGACACGTCCATCAGGCAAAACATCACCGCCTCGGTGTTCGGCCGCGGCACGCGGTCGAAGCGGCGGTAGCGCACGTCAATTGGGTCGATGTAGGGGATGATCTTGCTGCGCCGCTCGTTGCGTTCGAGGTCGCGGGCGAGCCGCTCGGCTTCCTCGTCGTCGCCGCGCTCCTTCGCTTCCTCGACCTGTTCGCGCAGCGCCTCGATGTCGGCGAGCTTCGGCCGCTTCAGCGAAATCCGCCGCGCCATGCTGAGACGCATCGTGCGCGGGATGCTGAGGTTCGACGGGGTGCCGGTGACGGTGTAGCCGGCGCGCTGCAGATCGAACGACTGAGTGTCCTTCAGACTCTTCTTCACCAGATCCGGCAGCTCGAGATCCTCGAAGAACATGTCGAGGAACTCATCCTTCGACAGCGTGAACTCGAAGGCGTCCTCGCCGCTGCCATCCGGACTGCCCTCGCGGCCACCCTGGCCCTCGCCGCCGGTCGGCCGCGGGATTTCGTCGCCGCGGACGTAGTCCTTGTTGCCGGGGACGACGTGGTCGCTGCGGCCGGTGCGTCGATTGTGGTGAAAGATCGGCTCGGTGATGCCGCGGGTGGGGATTGCGACCTTCTCACCATGTCCGACATCGGCGACCTTGCGCTTGCGCAAGGCCTCCTGCACCGCCGATTTAACCTCGACGCGGGCGCGCGACAGGAACCGCTGGCGGTTGCTGAGACTCTTGCCCTTCGGGTTCGGCCGGCGATCGACAATATTCATCGCGGCTCTCCAGGCCGGCTATCGCCTAGCCGGCCTTGTTGACACGCATGTACCACTCGACCAGACGGCGGACCTGCCGCTCGGTGTAGCCGCGCTCGACCATCCGATCGACGAAATCGGCGTGCTTCTTCTCGGTGTCGGAGTCTTTCTTGCTGCCAAAGCTGATCACGGGCAACAAATCCTCGACCTGCGAGAACATGCGACGCTCGATGACCTCGCGCAGCTTTTCATATGAGGTCCAGGACGGGTTGCGACCGCTGTTGGCGGCGCGTGCCCGCAATGCAAATTTGACGACCTCGTTGCGGAAGTCCTTCGGGTTGGCGATCCCGGCCGGCTTCTCGATTTTCGACAGCTCCTGGTTCAGGAGCTCGCGGTTCATCAGCTGGCCGGTGTCCTGGTCCTTGTAGTCCTGGTCCTCGATCCAGGCATCGGCATAGGCCACGTAGCGGTCGAACAGGTTCTGGCCGTAATCCGAATAGGATTCGAGATAGGCCTTCTGGATCTCGTGACCGATGAACTCGGCATAGCGCGGTGCCAGCTCGGCCTTGATGAAGTTCAGATACTTCTTCTCGATTTCTTCGGGGAATTGCTCACGCCAGATCGACTGCTCGAGCACATACATCAGGTGAACCGGGTCGGCGGCGACCTCCTGCGTGTCGAAATTAAAGGTGCCCGACAGCACCTTGAAGGCAAACCGGGTCGAGATCCCGTCCATGCCCTCGTCGACACCAGCGGCGTCGCGGTATTCCTGCACCGATTTGGCGCGCGGATCGGTGTCTTTCAGGCTCTCGCCGTCGTAGACCCGCATCTTGGAATACAGATTCGAATTCTCGTGCGCCTTCAGCCGCGACAGCACGCAGAAGCGCGACAGCAGGTCGAGCGTCGACGGCGCGCAAGGCGCGTTCGCCAGCTCGCTGTTCTGCAACAGCTTCTCGTAGATCTTGCGCTCTTCGGTGGAGCGCAGGCAGTACGGTACCTTGATCACCGAGATGCGGTCGATGAAGGCTTCGTTGTTCTTGTTGTTCTTGAAGCTCTGCCACTCGGCTTCGTTCGAGTGCGCCAGGATGATGCCCTGGTACGGAATGCCGCCGATGTTTTCGGTGCCGGCGTAATTGCCTTCCTGCGTCGCCGTCAAGAGCGGGTGCAGCATCTTGATCGGCGCCTTGAACATCTCGACGAATTCCATCAACCCCTGCGTCGTGCGGTTAAGCCCGCCCGAGAAGGAGTAGGCGTCGGGATCGTTCTGGCTGAACATCTCCAGCTTGCGGATGTCGACCTTGCCGACCAGGCTGGCGACGTCCTGGTTGTTCTCGTCGCCCGGTTCGGTCTTGGCGACGCAAATCTGCTTCAGCCGCGACGGCTGCATCCGCACGACGGTGAATTTGCTGATGTCGCCGCCAAACTCGTCAAGCCGCTTGACCGCCCAGGGCGAGATCACTCCGGTCAGCCGCCGGCGCGGGATGCCGTAGCGCTTTTGCAGCTCGTCCCCCATCGTGACGGGGTCGAACAGGCCGAGCGGGCTCTCGAAGATCGGGCTGACTTCGTCACCCGCCTTCAGGACATAAACCGGCTCATTCTCCATCAGCAGCTTGAGCCGCTCGGCGAGCGAGGATTTGCCGCCGCCAACCGGGCCGAGCAGATAGAGCACCTGCTTGCGCTCTTCGAGCCCCTGCGCCGCATGGCGGAAAAAGCCGACGATCCGCTCGATCGTGTCTTCCATGCCGAAGAAGTCATCGGCAAAAGCCGGATAGACCTTGATCGTCCGGTTCATGAAAATCCGGCCGAGGCGCGGGTCCTGCGCCGTGTCGACCATCATCGGCTCGCCAATAGCCTGCAGCAGCCGCTCGGCCGCGCCGGCGTAAAACGCCGGACTGTCCGAGCAAGCGCGCAGATAGTCTTCTAGAGAGTACTCGACTGCGCGGCGATTTTCATAAGTCCGCGAGTAGAGATCGAAGATCCCATCATCCAATCGCATTTTTCACCTCAATCGACACTGCGGTCGACCGCATCTGCTTCTCACTGTCCGAACCATAAACGGGTGCGGCGCGTCAAAAATCCGCCGCCCCGCCGAAACCGGCTCATTCGCCCCATGACCGGAATGTTGCGTCGCATATTGCGTCGGTGCGCCGCGGGCACGACCGCCCACCTCCCGAACGCGCCAGGCCCCTCGCAGGGCGCAACCGGTGTGCCAACCGTTTGTGGCAACTCTACGGTGATCGTATGGGGCAGAGGGTTGCCTCGCAATTGCCGAACCGAACGTCGGCAACAGCTTGGGAATTAGGACCAGCCCACGGGTTAGCAACAACATCTTGTAGCCACCCTGCTATGCCATCCCAGCATATATGATCGAACCGGGATTTGGGAACCCCTATTCGCCGAACCGCCCATCAACCGAAGAGCGTCGGATCTTCCGCTTTTATCAGCAAATGGTTGATAGCGTCTTTTCGCCGCAGCCGCGGCCATCACTGTTTTGCGGATCGCGCGGACGGCGTTCAGCGCAGGCTGGCGGTTCCGGTAACGTTTGGTCGGTCGGCGGCCATACCGCTCGGCGACGCGGTCGCGGGGTGTCGGGTCGCGGATTTGACTTCCGCCGACCAGTTGGCAACCAGCGCATCCGCCAAGGCGGCGGCCAGGCAGCCATAACCGATATCGTTCATGTGCAGCCCGTCGCCACCGATCGTTGCCGGCACGGCGGCGGGCTCGGTCTGCCAATACCGCATCATCTCGAAGCGCCGGAACAGGGCGACATGATCGCGCTCGGCGGTATCGGCGATCACCTGCTCCATCAGCGCGTAGGCCGGACGGGCGAGCACACGCGGCGCGTATTGCAAATCCATCAGCACGACATCAGCCCCGGCCGCCACGATCTGCTCGATGCCGCGTTGCAGCAGCTCGGCATCGGCGGCCAGATCGTCGCGCCGCAGCACCGCGTTGGTCCCGACTTGCCAGATCACCAGATCGGGGTGTTCGGCCAGCACGTCGCGGCCGAGCCGCGCCAGTTCCTCGCCCGCGTCCTCGCCACCCTTGCCGCGATTGAGGACTTGGATCTCGGCTCCCGGCAGCCGCACCCGCAGGTCGCGCTCAAGCTGGCTGGGGTAGCTCAACCCGGAGGCGGTTGCGCCGACGCCCTCGGTCGAGGACGAGCCGATCGCGATGATCTTAATCGGCCGGTGCGCCGCGAGATGCGTGGCGACGCGGCCGAGTTCCGGCTCGATCCGGACCAGCGCCGCCGGCGAGGGGCACCGAACCGCGACGACGGTGCCAACACCGCCGGCCGGGTCGCCGAAGGCCGTCCCCGCGGCGAGGAGCGCCGCGGCGAACGACACTGGGATGATCGCGGCGCCGACGCCGCCAAATCCGCGCCGGCCGGTCACTGCACGGCCAGCCGAATGGCGTCGGCCAGCTTGTGGCCGATGCAATCGTAAACGCGGGCGGCGAGATCGGCGCGCTCGCTCGGCGCGACCTCGTCGAAATTGAATGTGTTCTGCTCGCTCCAGTACCGCATCATCTCGAACCGTGGAAACACGTAGACGCTGTTGATCTCACCAAGATGGTGCAGCGTAGACAGATATTTCTCGAAATCTATTAACGTGATCGTCTTGCGCGAGAATTGCATATCGACCAACAGCGTGTCGATGGACCGGTTCTTCAGCTCGTTGATGCCGTCCTGAACGGCAGTGGCGAAATCGTCGATCTCGATGCCGCGCACGGCATCGACGATGCCAGTCTCCCAGACCACCAGCACCGGATCCTCGGCGATCACGTCGGTCGCGAAGCGCTCCAGCATCTGGTGCGCCGATTGCCGCGGCACGCCTTTGTTGACCACCGTGACCGGGACATCGGGAAAGGCTTCGGCCAGTGCCAGCTGCAACCGGTGCGGATAGGCGAGATCGGGTGAACCGGCGGCGGTCCCGACCGTCGAGGCACCGCCGATCGCGACGATCCTGATCGGCTGGTGCGCGTGCATCCGCTCGCTCAGATGCGCCAGTTTGATATCGATCTGAAGCAACTCGGCCGGGACGTCGCATCCCGGCCGGTCGGCCCGCGCCGGTGCGGCGATGGTGATCGCGAGCGCACAGGCGATCGCGCCGATCAGGCGGCATGAGGACGGGGTCATTCGGCGGCGTTGTCGTCCCGGCGACGGCCGGAAAATGCTGGCTGTACCATAGGTATCCTATCCATCGTCTTATACCAGTCGATCAACTGGGCCGTCAGGCACATTGCTGCTATGCCGACGGCATTGACCGCCAACTGCATCGCGAGCCCCGAATTGTATTCCGATAAAACGAAATGACCGAGGGCCGACAGCAGGATACTGAGGCAGAAAATCTCGAGCGACTGCCGGCCGCAGGCCAGGATCGGCCGGGCTGCCGGGCTGGCGAGAAAACGGGCGTCCACCGGGACCAATTCCGCGACCAGAACGACCACGGCCAAAAACGGGATCAGCCGCAACGGCGACAAATTGTTCTTATTGACCGGCCATAGTTCTCGCAGGAAGAGCCCCGGAAACGAGTCCCAGACGCCGTGGATCGTCCAGGTGATCTTGATCACCACGGTCACCGCGAACACGACCGCGGCGGCGGGGTAAGCGAGCCGTGAGAGGCGGCCCGGAAAGCGGCCGCCCTGCCCATAATAAAGGCCGAGCGCGGCCCCGATCACGAATAGGAATTGCCAGGCGAGCGGATTGAAAAACCAGACATGCCCTTCCGGGTAGGCCGGCACCGACATGCCGGACGCCTGCACCCAGGCATAGACCAGCCCCGAGGCGATCAAAATCCCGGTCGGTCGGCGTGCCAGGCCGAGCAAGATGCCCGGGAAGATCAGCAACATCACGATGTAGAGCGGCAGGATGTCGAGGAAGGTCGGCTGAAATTCCAGCAGCAGCGCCTTGACGATCGCGACATGCGGCTCGTCGAGAAATTCGCCGACCCGCATCTCCTCGTTGTACATCGGGTTCTTGAAGGTCATCACCGTGTAGGAAACCTCGGCGATGAACAGCACGAACAGGAAGATGTGGGCGACGTAGAGCTGCCAGGCGCGGCGCCATACCTGCGCCGCCATGTAGATGCCGCCCTTGACGGCGAGCCGCCGTCCATAGACCAGCGCCGCGGTGAAGCCGGAGATGAAGATGAACACCTCGGCCGCGTCGAAGGAGGTCACGCCCTGCAGCGTGAAATAGCTGAGGATGTTCTCCGGGATGTGATCGATGAAGATCAGGAACAGCGCCAAGCCGCGGAAGAAGTCGAGGCGGAGATCGCGGTTCGGCGAGAACTCGGGCAAAGCCGGTCGAGCTCCGGATGTGGCTTGGACATTGCGGCCGCCAACTTAGCAAGGCGGGGCGACGTTCGTCGATGCGGCGGCTGACCCGCGCTGCTGACCTGCGCTGCCGCCCCGGGGTCGCTACTGGACGGTCATCCCGCCATCGACGGCCAGGATATGGCCGGTCATAAATGCGGCGGCGTCCGAAGCGGCGTACACGATCGCCTGGGCGATCTCCTCCGGCCGGCCAGCGCGCTTCAGCGGCAGGCCGCTGAGCAATCCGGTTTTCGCCTCGGCGGTGCCGGCGAAGCGGTCCAACATGCCCGTCTCGATCGGGCCGGGTGCGACGGCGTTGACTCGCACACCGAAAGCAGCCGCTTCGAGCGCCGCCGCCCTGGTCAGCCCTTCAACGGCATGCTTGCTGGCCACGTATAACGGCGCGCCGGGCAGGGCCTTGTGGCCGACTATCGAGGACAAGTTCACAATGGCGCCGCTGCCTTGCGGCTGCATCACGCGCAATTCGTGCTTCAAGCTTAACAGCGTGCCGAGAACATTGGTGTCAAACACCGTCGAATAGTTTTCGGCGGTTTGCTCCAACAGCGAACCGGGCAGTCCTTCGGTGCCGGCATTGCTGACCGCGACATCGAGAGACCCGAAGCGAGCCACGGTGCGGTCGATCAGATCGCGCACCTCGTCCTCTCGGCGAACGTCGGCGAGGACAAAGTCGGCGTCGACGGCACCGGCGCTGCGAAGCTCCGCGACAAGCGCCGACCCAGCCTCGTCGCGACGACCTGAGACAAGGACGCGTGCGCCGTTATGGGCAAAGGCCAGCGCGGTGGCGCGTCCGATGCCGGTCAGGGCACCGGTGATCAGCACGGCAGGGGCACCCATGGCTCTCTCCTTCGCTGGTTTCGCCGGCGTTTCAGTCAAGCAGCGGCCGCAGCCGCTCGATCGCATCGGCGACGGCCTGCGGCTCCCGGGCAAAGCACAGTCTCATGCAGCCCTCGCCCATCGGGCCGAACGCGATGCCTGGAGCCAGTCCGACCTTGGTCCGCGCTAGCGCCTCCTTGGCGAAGGCAAGGCTGTCACGAACCCCATCGACGCGAAAGAAAGCATAGAACGCGCCCTTGGGCCGCACCACCTCGACCCGGCGGCAGGATTGCAGCGCCTCCATCGCCGCATCGCGGGCGGCGCGGCAGCGGGTAACGAATTGGCCGATGAACGGCTCCCCGTCGCGGATCGCGACGATGCCGGCATGCTGCAAGAAAGTCGGCGCCCCGCTGGTGTTGAACTCAATCAGCTTCTCGAATTCCGGCAGCAACTCCGGCGGCATCGCCATCCAGCCGATGCGCCAACCGGTCATTGCCCAACTTTTCGAGAAGCTGTTGACCGCAATGACCCGGTCATCCGGCGAGGCGGCGGCGAGGAAGGATGGCGCCGACCGGTTGCCATAGACGATCCGGCCGTAGACCTCGTCGGCGATCAGCCACAACCCGCGCCGGCGGCCGAACTCCAGCAGAGCCGCGATCTCGTCCGTCGAGATGACCCAACCGGTCGGGTTCGACGGCGAATTGACGAAGATGCCGCGGGTCCGCTCGTCGCAAGCGGCGAACAGCCGGTCGAGATCGAGCCGCCAGCCCCCGCCCGGCACCGGGTCGAGGCCGACCAGGCGCGGCTCGGCGCCCATGATCGTGACCGCGGCCGCGATATTCGGCCAGACCGGCGCGACGATCACGAGATTGTCGCCGGGGTCGAGCAGCGCCTGCCCGACCAGCATCAGCGCCGTCATGCCCGAGCTGGTCACCGCGATCCGTTCGGGTCCCACTGCGCCGTAGAGGTCGGAGAGATAGGTCGCGATCGTCGCCCGCAGCTCCGGCAGGCCCGCCTTGTAAGTGTAAAAGGTGTGGCCCTGACGCAGCGCCGCGGCAGCCGCCTCGCCGATAAAGGCCGGCGTCGGCAGGTCGCCCTCGCCGTACCACAGCGGGATCACCTCCGGATCGCCCATGCCGAGCGCCGAAATCTCGGCGATCGGAGAGACCCGCAGTTGGGCCATTTTGTCGCGGGGGCGTAACAAACCTATTGCGTTCCTATCTGAACCGTGACACTCTGTAACGCACAGTAACACACGGTGGCGGGCAAGAACCTTTTCCTACGAACTTTTACAGTGCGCTCCCAAGCACGTTTCTTCCTTAGAACCTTCCGTCAAACACGAACCTTCTGCCGTTAAGCACCTTTTGCAAGCACCTTCCTCAGGCACATT
>DATARH010000177.1:0-3119 GCA_036264235.1 Allostellaceae bacterium | reverse complement strand
GACGCCCGAGCGGGAAATCAGGGATGACAGCCCCATGCTACCGCCCTTATCCGGGTTGCGGGTGATCGCCGTCGAGCAGTACGGCGCCGGTCCCTATGGCTCGATGCAGCTCGCCGATCTCGGCGCCGAGGTCATCAAGATCGAGAACCCGGCCGACGGCGGCGACATGGCGCGGCGGGTCGGGCCGTTCTTTGTCGGCCCCGAAGAGAGCCAGTTTTTTCACAGCTTCAACCGCAACAAGAAGAGCGTCACGCTCGACCTGAAGAAGCCGGGTGCGAAGGCTGTGCTGCATGCGCTGGCGGCACGCTCGGATGCCCTGTTCGACAATCTGCGCGGCGACCTGCCGGCGAAGCTCGGCCTGACCTACACCGACCTCGCCTCGGCCAACCCGAAGATCGTCTGCGCGCATCTCAGCGCCTATGGCCGCGACCGTCCGCGCGCGCATTGGCCCGGCTACGATTATCTGATGCAGGCCGAGGCGGGGTACCTGTCGCTGACCGGCGAACCGGACGGTCCGCCGGCGCGGATGGGGCTGTCGATCGTCGATCTGATGACCGGTTTGTTCGCCGCTTTTGCCCTGGTCTCCGGCGTGCTCGCGGCGCGGCAAACCGGCCAGGGCCGCGACCTCGATGTCAGCCTGTTCGACACCGCGCTGCAGAACCTCGCCTATCTCGCGACCTGGTACCTCAACGCCGGCCACAATCAGGGACGGGAACCGCGCTCGGCGCATCCCTCGCTGGTGCCGAGCCAGCTCTATCGGACCGGCGACGGCTTCATCTTCATCATGTGCAACAAGGAGAAATTCTGGCCGATTTTGTGCGAGCGCATCGGTCATCCCGAATGGGCCGAGGACCCGCGCTTCTGCCGCTTCAAGGACCGGCTTGCCAACCGCGACACCGTCAATCGGCTGCTCGACGAGGCGCTGTCGCAACGCACGACGGCGGACTGGCTCGAGCGTTTCGGCGGCCTCGTGCCGGCGGCGCCGGTCAACGACCTCAAGGCTGCGCTCGATAACCCGTTCGTCGCCGAGCGCGAACGCATTCGGGAGTACGGCCCGGTGCGGATGATCGCAGGTCCTGTCATCGACAGCGGTGCCGCGGCGCCGCAAGAGCCGGCCCCGGCGCTCGGGGCCGATACCGACGCGGTGCTCGCCGAATGCGGGTTCTCCGCGGCGGAGATCCGGCAGCTGCGCGCCGATCGGGTGATCTGACACAAAAAAAAGCGCGCCGCTTGAAAGGCGGCGCGCTCCGTCACTGCTGGCAATAGTTTACGCGGCAGCGCGGGTCTGGTTGTGCTGCTCGCCCGGCTGCGAGATGCCGTGCAGCGCTTTCGCCGTCTTCGGCTCGTTCAGCGCCAGATCGCCGATCGAGACGATGCCGATCAGCTGCTTGTCGCGGTTCAGCACCGCCAGGCGCCGCACCTGCAGCTCCGCCATGTTCTGGGCGACATGACCGCAAGCCTCATCCTCGAAGCAGTATTTGACCTCTCGGGTCATCGCCTCGCGGACCTTGGTGTCGGGGCCCTTGCCATCGGCAATCGCGCGGATCGCGACGTCACGTCGGTGATCATCCCGACGAGGCGATCGCCGCCGGCCACCGGCAGGGTGCCGCAATCGCAATCCTTCATCATCTCCGCCGCTTGCCGCAGCGTGTCGTCGGGCCGCGTCAGCTGCGCGTCGCGTGTCATTACGTCACGGACTTTCATGGTTCGCCTCCTTAAGATGAGCGCCGAGGCGGCTCGCCCTGAGGCCAGCCGCCTTTTTTTAGCGCCACTAAAAATGGAGTCTCATAACGGCCAAGACGGGTTTTATCGGCCGCGTTCCTGATGCAGCCGCAGGCTTCCGGGCGTGAGCCATTCGCCCGGCGCGTCAGAAAAGGCGCGTTAGGTGACCTGCGCCAGCTCGCGCGCTCGCGTCGAATGCGAGGCGGCGAGGTGGTCTTTCGCCAAAACGGTGTAAACTGCCGGCAAAACGAACAATGTGAACAGGGTTCCGATCGACATTCCCGCTACCACCACCAGACCGATCGAGAAGCGGCTCGCGGCGCCGGCGCCGCTCGCGGTCACCAGCGGCACGAGGCCGACCACCATTGCTGCCGTCGTCATCAGGATCGGGCGCAGCCGCACCCGCGCCGCCCGCTCGATTGCGCGGCGTCGGTCAAGCCGATCCTGCACCTGCAATTGGTTGGCGAATTCGACCATCAGGATGCCGTGCTTGCTGATCAGCCCGATCAGCGTCACCAGCCCGACCTGCGTGTAGATGTTCATCGTCGCCAAGCCGAAAAACAGCGGCATCAGAGCGCCGCAGATCGATAGCGGCACGCTGACCAGGATCACCAGTGGGTCGCGCAGGCTCTCGAACTGCGCCGCCAGCACTAGGAAGATGATGACCAGCGCGAAGATGAACGTGATGACGAGTTGGCTGCTTTCCCGGACATACTGGCGCGAATCGGACAGGTAGTCGTGGCTGAAGCCGGCCGGCAGGTTCCCCGCCTGCTTTTCGAGGAAATCGACCGCTTGCCCCATCGAAACGCCGGGCGCCGGCACTGCCTGGAAGGTCGCAGAGTTGAGCTGGTTGTAGCGCGTCAGCGCATTGGGCGATGTGATCGTCTTAACCGAAATAAGATTGGATAGCGGCACCTGCTGGCCCGCCGCCGAAGTGACGTAATAGCGGGTCAGCGTCTCGCCGTTGAGGCGGTCGGTCCGCACCACCTGCGGGATCACCTCGTATGACCGGCCCTCCAGGTTGAACCGGTTGACGTAATTCTCACCGACCAGCAAGGCCAGCGTGCTGCCGATCGACTGCATCGAAATGCCGAGGTCGCCCGCCTTGGCCGCATCGACATCGATCCGCACCGTCGGCTGGTTGAAGGCCAAGTCGCTGTCGGTGACGATGAACAACCCGCTCTGGCGCGCCGCCGTTTTCAGCTTTTCCATCGCGTTGAAGATCGAAACGAAATCGCCGGTGGAATAGGCCACCATCTGCACCGGCAAACCGCCGATCGAGGCCGGCAGCGGCGGCAGCGAAAAGACGAAGGCGTTCATGCCCTCGACGGCGCTCACCTGCGCCTGCACCAGCGGTTTCAGCTGCTGTGCGCTGCGGGCCCGCTCGCCCCACGGCT
>DATARH010000175.1:0-7060 GCA_036264235.1 Allostellaceae bacterium | reverse complement strand
CAGATCGAGATGAATCTGCATTACCTGCTCCAGCAGCGAATAGAAAAAGGCCGGCCAGTGCGGGTCGGGCTGATCGGCGCGGGAAAGTTCGGCTCGATGTTTCTGTCGCAGGTGCCGCATACGCCGGGGCTGGAAGTGCCTGTGATCGTCGATCTCGATCCGGAACGCGCGCGCGAGGCCTGCCGCACCGTCGGCTGGGATGGCAAGCGGATCGCCGCGACCACATTCACCGCTGAGCCGGCCAAGGCGGCATCGCAAGATATCGAGGTGATCGTGGAGGCGACCGGCCATCCCGCGGCCGGCATTCGCCATGCCCGCGCGGCGATCGCGGCCGGCAAACATATCGTGATGGTCAATGTCGAGGCCGACGTGCTGGCCGGCCCGCTGCTGGCCGAGGAGGCGCGGGCGAAGGGCGTCGTCTATTCGCTAGCCTATGGCGACCAGCCGGCGCTGACCTGCGAGCTGGTCGATTGGGCGCGCGCCTGCGGCTTCGAAATCGTCGCCGCCGGCAAGGGCACCAAATACCTGCCGGCGTATCACGCGGTGACCCCCGACGATGTCTGGGCGCATTACGGGCTAACGCCGGACGAGGCGAAGCGCGGCGGGATGAACCCGCAGATGTTCAACTCGTTTCTCGACGGCACCAAATCGGCGATCGAGATGGCCGCGATCGCCAACGCGACCGGTCTCGATGTGCCGCAGGACGGGCTCGGCTTTCAGCCATGCGGCGTCGACGACCTGCCCGAAATGCTCCGCGCCGACCGTGCTCTCGAACGCGACGGCATGGTCGAAGTCGTCTCGTGCCTCGAGCGCGACGGGCGGCCGGTGTTCCGCGACCTGCGCTGGGGCGTCTATGTCGTGCTGAAGGCGCCGAACGAATACGCCCGCAACTGCTTCCGCGAATACGGCCTCAAGACGGATGCAAGCGGTTGGTACGCGGCGATGTACAAGCCCTACCATCTGATCGGGTTGGAACTCGGCATGTCGGTGCTGTCGGCCGCGTTGCGCGGCGAACCGACCGGCCAGCCGCAGGATTGGCGCGGCGATGTCGTCGCGGTCGCGAAGCGCGACCTGCGCGCCGGCGAGAGCCTCGACGGCGAGGGCGGCTATACGGTCTGGGGCAAGCTGGTGCCGGCGACGCGCAGCCTCGCCGAGGGCGCGCTGCCGATCGGTCTGGCGCACAAGGTGCCGCTCCTGCGCGATGTCGCCGCCGGCGAGATCGTCCGCTGGTCCGATGTCGCGGTGCCCGATAGCGAAGCGGTGCGGGTGCGGCGCCAGATGGAGCGCCGTTTTGCGCCATCTCAGGCCGCGATGGCGGCGCAATAGCGATGCCGAAGATCACCTATATCGAGCACAGCGGCCGCGAGCACGCGGTCGAGGTGCCGCTCGGCCTGTCGGTCATGCGCGGCGCAGTCGACAACAACATTCCCGGGATCGACGCCGATTGCGGTGGCGAATGCGCTTGCGCCACCTGTCACGTCTATGTCGACGAGGCGTGGCTGCCTGTCACCGGCTTGCCGGAACCGGGCTCGCAGGAAGCGAGCATGCTGAGCTTTGCCGCGCTGGCCGAACCGAATTCGCGGCTGTCATGCCAGATCGAGGTGACGCAAGCGCTCGAGGGTTTGGTGGTCCGCCTGCCGGAGGGCCAGCACTAACGCATTCGGAACGGGAGGTACTGATGAGCCCGCCGCTCGACAACGCCGCTCCTGGCGATATCGAAAACATTCCGCTCGACGCGATCGACGTCAGCGACCCGCAAATCTATCAGAACGATGTCTGGCGACCGTATTTCGCCCGGCTGCGGCGCGAAGCCCCGGTGCATTACTGCCGGCAGAGCCTTTATGGCCCGTACTGGTCGGTGACCAAGTACAAGGACATCATGCAGGTCGAGGTCAACCACAAGGTCTATTCCTCGGCCTCTGAACTGGGCGGCATCGCGGTCGAGGACCAGCCCAAGGACATGGACCGGCCGAGCTTCATCCGCATGGACCCGCCGAAGCACGACGATCAGCGCAAGGTGGTGAGCCCCGTCGTCGCGCCGGCCAATCTCGCCAACATGGAAGGGCTGATCCGCGAGCGCACGATCAAGGTGCTCGACGAGCTGCCGCGCGGCGAGGTGTTCGACTGGGTCGATCGCGTTTCCGTCGAGCTGACGACGATGATGCTGGCGACGCTGTTCGACTATCCCTGGGAGGATCGGCGGCAGCTGACCTACTGGTCGGATGTCGCGATCGCTAATGTTCGCTCACCCGATGCGCCGGTGCATTCGGAGGAGGAGAAATTCGCCGAATTGACCAAGATGGCGCAGGCGCTCGGCAAACTCTTCGAGGAGCGGGCGCAGCTACCGCCGAAATTCGACCTGCTGTCGATGCTGGCGCATGGCGAGGCGACGCGCAGCATGCCCTTCCGCGAATTCATGGGCACACTGTCGCTGCTGATCGTCGGCGGCAATGACACCACTCGCAATTCGATGACCGGCGGGTTGATGGCGTTGAACGAGCATCCCGGCGAATACCAGAAGCTGCGCGACGACCCGTCACTGATCCCGAGCGCGGTGTCGGAGATCATCCGCTACGTCACGCCGGTCATTCACATGCGCCGCACCGCCAAGGAGGATGCCGAGATCGGCGGCAAAGAGATCAAGAAGGGCGACAAGGTCGTGATGTGGTACGTCTCGGGCAACCGCGATCCCGAAGCGATCGAGGATCCGGACAATTTCATCATCGACCGGGCTCGGCCGCGGCAGCATTTGTCGTTCGGGTTCGGCATTCACCGCTGCGTCGGCAACCGCCTCGCCGAACTGCAGCTTCGTGTCTTGTGGGAGGAGCTGCTGCCGCGCTATCCGGTGGTCGAGGTGGTGGGGCCGGCGAAGCGCGTCTATTCCAACTTCATCCACGGCATCCGGTCATTGCCGGTCCGCATTCCGGCGTAAGGTCAGGCGGCCTCGTCGAGGGTCGAGCCGATATCGAGCGTCGTGGCCCGGCGCAAGTCGCGCGGCCGGCTTTCGTCGTGCGGGCGGCCGCGATGCATCGTGTCGCGATTGTCCCAGATCACCAAATCGCCCTTGCGCCATTTGTGGCTGTAGACGAAGCGCCGCTGCGTCGCGTGCTCTTCCAGGTCGCGCAACAACAGGCGCCCCTCCGGCACCGGCCAGCCGACGATGTGCGAGGCGTGCGCCGACAGGTACAACCCCTTGCGGCCGGAGCCGGAATGGCGGCGCACCAGTTTCTGCCGCGACGGCGGGTACTGCTCGCGCTCGCCCGGCGGAAACTCGGTGAAGCCGATCTGGCCGCGCGACCAGAACACGTCGTGCTCGACGAGCAGCGGATCGACGATGGTCCTCTGCGAGTCGTCGAGCGCGTCGTAGGCGGCGCGCATGTCGGCGAATTCGGTCTCGCCGGCGCCGAATGGCGAGGGCGGCGGCACCTCGACCGCGAACAGCATGCCGAGCACGACCGGCACCGGCATGTAGGAGGCGTCGGTGTGCCACAGCCGGTTGCCGAGGCTGTCGAGGCGCTTCTTGTCGTCGCGGGCGCGGAGGCGGTTGTCTTCGTCGAGGTTTGAGATGTCGCCGATCTCGGGCAGTGTCAGCCGGCGCCGGCCGGGCCGAGCCGCCGAGCGGCCGATCTCGAGCGGGCCGAACCGGGCAGCGAAGCGACGCAGTTCTTCGTCCGAGAGCTGCTGGTCGTGCAGCACCAAGATGGCCCAGCGGTCGATCGCCTGCCACAATTCGGCGAGCGTTCCCTCGTCGAGCAGCTTGCCGGCGTCGAGCCCGGCGATCTCGGCGCCGATCTCGGCATGCAGCGGTGTGACCGTCAGCGCCATGCGGATCCTCCCGGTTCACCCGCAACAAAGATAGGCGGGCTCGAGCGCGTCCGGGTATAGCAGAGCGGCGGCAATCGAGGCGATGGCCAGCAGCGCCAGGATCAGGATCGGCACCCACAGCCGAGGTCTGCGGCGCTCCCGGCGGACCGGCCAGTGGCCGGTACCCTCGGCGCGCTCCATCACGAAGCCGCCGATGGCCGGCAATGCCATGAAGAGCCCGGACAGATCGTTCATCGTTTTCTCGCCTGCTGTGGGGGAGTGCGATGTTCGGGTCAGACCGCCACTGCAAGCTATAGGCCCGCTGCGGGATGGCGCGGTGTGAGCACCCTCACACCCGATCGAGCCAGTCGCAGGCCGGCGTCGGCCTTGGCGGCAAGGCAGGCGCCCGCGGCCGCTTATCCAAGGTGGCATTGACTCGGCCCCGTGCCGCCGCTACCAACGGCCCGAAGCAAGGATTCCCGCGCGTTTTCGGGGAGTTCAGGGAGGACACCGTCGTTGCCGGCGCTGCTGGATGTCAGGAACCTTCATACCGAGTTTCGCACCGGGGCCGGGCTGGTGCGGGCGGTGGACGGCATTTCCTACACGGTCGATCCCGGCGAGATCGTCGCGATCGTCGGCGAGAGTGGCTCGGGCAAATCGGTCGGCGCGCTCTCGGTCTTGCGGCTGATACCCAACCCGCCCGGCCGGATCACCGCCGGCGAGGTCATCTTCAACGACCGCAACCTGCTCGAACTATCCGACGAGCAGATGCGTGAGGTGCGTGGCGGCGAAATCGGCATGGTGTTCCAGGAGCCGATGACCTCGCTGAACCCCGTCTTGACGATCGGCCGGCAGATCACCGAGACGCTGGAGCAACACCGCGGCGCGGACCCGGCGACGGCGCAAAAGCGTGCCGTCGAGCTGCTCGGTCTGGTCGGCATTGCCGATGCGGAACGCCGCCTCAAGCAATATCCGCATCAACTGTCGGGCGGCATGCGCCAGCGAGTGATGATTGCGATCGCGCTCACCTGCGATCCGAAGCTGATCATCGCCGACGAGCCGACCACCGCGCTTGACGTGACGATCCAGGCACAGATCCTCGAATTGATGCAGCGGCTCACGCGGCAGCTCGGCGTCGCGCTGATCATCATCACCCACAATCTCGGCGTGGTCGCGCGCTACGCACAGCGGGTCAATGTCATGTATGCCGGCCGCATCGTCGAGAGCGGCACGGCGGCCGCGATCTACCACGACCCGCACCATCCCTACACGATCGCACTGCTGCGTTCGGTGCCGCGGCTCGACCGGCCGCGCCAGGCGCGGCTCGACCCTATCGAGGGTCAGCCGCCCGACCTGACGCGGCTCGGCGCCGGCTGCTCGTTCCAGCCGCGCTGCCGCTTTGCCATCGAGCGCTGCGGCACCGCGCCGCCGCCGCTCGAGCCGGCGGGGGCGCCGGGCCAACTCGCCGCCTGCTATCGCAGCAATGAGCTCGACGCGGGCCGGGCGGCATGAGCCCCGCTTCGCAGGAGACGGCGCCGCTGTTGGAAGTACGCGGGCTGCAGATGCACTTTCCGATCAGCGAAGGGGTCGTGATGCGACGCCAGATCGGCCAGGTGAAGGCGGTCGACGGCATCGACCTGACGATCCGTCGTGGCGAGACTTTGGGCCTGGTCGGCGAGAGCGGCTGCGGCAAGACCACGACCGGCCGCTGCATCCTGCGGCTGGAAACGCCGACTGCCGGCGAAATCCGCTATGACGGCGTCGACATCGCCAAGCTCGGCCGCAAGGATCTGGTGGCGCTGCGCCGCCGCATCCAGGTGATCTTCCAAGACCCGTACAGCTCGCTGAACCCGCGCATGAAGGTCGGCGAGATCATTGCGGAGCCGATGCGGGTGCATGGCATCCAGCCCAACAGCGGACGGCGCGACGCCCGGGTCAAGGAATTGCTGTCGGTCTGCGGCCTCGACCCAAATTTCGCCGATCGTTATCCGCATGAAATGTCGGGCGGACAGCGCCAGCGCGTCGGCATCGCCCGGGCCTTGGCGCTCGATCCCGAATTCATCGTCTGCGACGAGGCGGTGTCGGCGCTCGACGTGTCGATCCAGGCGCAGATCATCAATTTGCTCGAAGACCTGCGCGACAAGTTCAATCTGACGTACCTGTTCATTGCGCACGATCTGTCGGTGGTGAGGCATCTGTGCCAGCGGGTCGCGGTGATGTATCTCGGCCGCATCGTCGAATTCGCCGATTGCGACGAGTTGTTCGACGATCCGCTGCACCCCTACACGCAGGCGCTCTTGGCGGCGGTACCCGTGCCCGACCCGACGGTGGAAGCCGGCCGCATCGCGCGGCCGCTGATGGGCGAGGTGCCGAGTCCGATCAACCCGCCTCCGGGTTGTGTATTTCATCCGCGCTGTCCGGTCGCGGTCCCGAACTGCAGGGTGGCGCGCCCCGAATTGCGCGAATTGCGGCCCGGTCATTGGGTGGCCTGCGCCGTCGTCAACTAGCAACGAGGAACACCGCCGTGACCATCGCAATGCGTAGGATTCTGTTGGCTGCGGCGCTCACGGCAATTGCCGGCGTAGGTCCGGCTGGCGCCGCCGACGCGCCGAAGCGCGGCGGCACGCTGACTTACATGATCCCGGCCGATGCGCCCCCGACATTCGACGGCCATCGCGAGACCACCTTTGCGACGATGCATTCGGTCGCGCCGTTCTACAGCGTACTGATCCGGGTCAATCCGGAAAATCCAGCCTCGACCACCGATTTTGTCTGTGATGTCTGCACCGAGGTGCCGAAGCCGGCCGACGACGGCAAGACCTACGCCTTCAAGCTCCGCGACGGGATCAAGTTCCACGATGGTTCGCCGCTGACAGCGGCCGACGTAGCGACGAGCTGGCGCTATATCATCCAGCCGCCGGATGGCGTAACCAGCGCGCGCGAGGCGCATTTCTCGATGGTCGACAAGGTCGAATCGCCCGACCCGCAGACCGTCGTGTTCCGTCTCAAATTCCCGACCACGGCGTTCCTGCCGGCGTTGGCCGACCCGTTCGCCTTCATCTACAAGAAAGCCACGCTCGAAAAGGACCCGCATTGGTACGAGAAGAACGTGCTCGGTTCGGGCCCGTTCAAATTCACCGGCTACGAGACCGGGCAGTCGATAAAGGGCGAGCGCAATCCCGATTACTACCACAAGGGTCTGCCCTATCTCGACGGCTTCGTCGCGATCTATGCCGACAAGCAAGCGACCCGCATC
>DATARH010000119.1:0-14379 GCA_036264235.1 Allostellaceae bacterium | reverse complement strand
CGATCTTGCGCGCGATCTGATCTGGCGTGCCGAACACCGCCGTGTCGTCGCACAGGCCCCGCACCGCCGCTTCGTCGTGATGGGCGAAGCGCTCGCGCTCGTCGCCACCCGGCCGCTCAGACAATTTGTTGATCCGCACATGGCCCAGGTAGCGCCGCTCCAGCGCGGCGGCGAGGTCGTCCTCGTTCTTGGCGATGTGGATCGCGCGGGCGACGCCGACCTGCATCGGGTCGTAGGCGCGGCCACGCTGTTCGACATCGCTTTTGAACTGGGCGATGAAGCGGCGCACATCGCTGGCACGGTCATACTGGCCGAGCAGCAAATTGTAGCCGCGATCGGCCACCTGGCGCACCGACCGCTCGCTGCCGGCGCCCATCCAGAACGGCGGGTGCGGCCGCTGCGCGCTCGGCGGTTCGACGACGATGTTGTCGAACTGCCAGTACCGGCCGCGGTGACTGAACGGCGTGTCGGAGACGAAGGATTTGGTGATGACGTCCATCGCCTCGTCGAAGCGCGCGTCGGCCTCTTCCATCTCGACGCAGAAGCCGGCGAATTCGTTGTAGCGGTAGCCCTTGCCGACCCCGAAATCGAGACGGCCGCCGGAGAGGAGATCGAGCGTCGCGGCCTGCTCGGCGAGCAGCACCGGATTGTGCCACGGCAGCACCAGCACGGCGGTGCCGAGGCGCAGGGTGGAGGTCCGGGCGCCGAGCCAGGTCAACAGGTTCAGGCTCGCCGACACCTGGCCGAAGCCGGTGAAATGATGCTCGACGACAAAGGTGCTGTGGAAGCCGAGCGCCTCGGCCTCGACATTATTCTCGATCCACTCGCGGAAGCCCTGGCTGCTGTCGGTCAACTCGGCGCCCGGGGTGGGGCGCTTCGCCTGGGCGCTGCCGAACAGTCCGAACCGCATGAGCCTGCTCCTCTCGTCTAACTCCGCGACCGCTTAAGACGCGCAATGCCCGGCACAAGGGCCGGGCATTGCCGATTGGTGGCGGAGGATTCCGGCGAAACGCCGGCCTGTCTACTGCGTCTTGATCCCGAAGCTCTGGAACCGCTTATTGAACCGGGCGAGCTGGCCGCCGGTGTCGAGCAGGCGGTGCTGGCCGCCGGTCCAGGCCGGGTGCGATTTCGGGTCGATGTCGAGCCGCAGCGTGTCGCCTTCCTTGCCGTAGGTCGAGCGCGTCTTGTAGGTGCTGCCGTCGGTCATCTGCACCGTGATCTCGTGGTAATCGGGGTGGATCCCGTCCTTCATCGCTCGAATCCTTACGGCAAAGCGTCAATGCGCGGCCGGTATATAGCCTCGGGCCGCGCCGCCGACAACCGCCGGCCGGTTAAGCCTCGGATGTCAGGTACTCCATCGCCGCCTGCACCCCACCGCGGCCGTGCGGCACGCCGGCGAGGTCGAGCGCCATCTCGACAGCGGCGATCGAGCCGAGCACCATGGTCTCGTTGAGGTCGCCGAGATGGCCGATGCGGAACACCCGGCCGCGCAGCCGGTCGAGCCCGCCGCCGAGCGACACGTTGAACTTCTCGAGGGCGAGCTGGCGCACCTTGTCGGCGTCGAAGCCCTCGGGAACCAGCACAGCGGTAACGCTGTCGGATTCGGCGCCCGGGTCGACCGCGAACACCTCGGGCCCGTCATTCTGCCGCCAGGCGCGTACCGCCCGGCGGGTCGCCTCGGCCAGCCGGTGATGGCGCGCGAAGACATTGTCGAGGCCCTCCTCTTCGAGCATTCGGAGCGCCTCCTGCAGCCCGTAGAAGAAGTGCACCGGCACCGTGCCGTTCCAGTAGCCCTGCTGGTTGCCCTGGCCGAGCAGGCGGCGCCAATCCCAATAGACTCGCGGCAATTTTGCCTCGACACACGCGGCGAGCGCCTTGGCGCTGACTGCAGTGAATGCCATGCCGGTCGGCAGCATCAGCCCCTTTTGCGAGCCGGCGACGACGACGTCGACGCCCCATTCGTCCATCCGGAAATCGAACGAGGCCAAGGAGGAGATCGTGTCGACCAGGAACAGCGCCGGGTGGCCGGCGGCGTCGATCGCTTTGCGCATCGCCGCGATCGGGTGCGCCACCCCGGTCGAGGTCTCGCTCTGGACCGCCAGCACCGCCTTGATCTGGTGGTCGCGGTCGGCCCGCAGCCGGGCCTCGAGTTTGGCCGGGTCGACGGCGCGGCGCCAGTCGTTCGCCAGGGTCTCGACTTCGAGCCCGAACTGCTCGCAGCGCAGGCCCCAGTTCAGCGAAAAGAAGCCGCTCTCGGCGATCAGCACCTTGTCGCCAGGCGAGAACAAATTGACGATCGCGGCTTCCCAGGCGCCGTGCCCGGTCGCGGCATAGCCGATGATCGGCTGCGTCGTCTTGAACACCCGTTGCAACCCGGCCAGGCATTCATCGGCGATTGCCTTGAACCTGGCGCCGGTGAAATCAATCGTGCCGCGGTCCATCGCCCGCAGGATACGGTCTGGGATGTTGGTCGGACCCGGATTCATGAAAAAGTGGTAGCCGTTCGCCATCGTCTCACCTTGCCGTCAGCTCGGTCGCAGGATCGGATTGATCGCAGTATCGGAGGTATTGGTAAAAAAAGAGGCAGGGCAAATTGCCCTGCCAGCTGTCCCTTGCGGTTCTTCTGGTCGGCCGGGTTGGGCCGGCCGCGACCGAAAACCTCCCTAAACTCGGGCCAGGCGCTTGCCTGTAGCGTTTGGTTGGCCCCGATAGTATGCAAATGGTCGCACCCGGTCACGCGGTTTTTTTGGGCCGGCTGGCGTTTTCAGCGCCATGCGATTAGTAGAGGGCGCCCCGAGTGTCTGGAGCGCGCACGAGGACCCATGCGCCTGTCTCAGTATTTCTTGCCGCTGCTGCGCGAAAACCCGAGCGAGGCGCAGATCGTCTCGCACCGGCTGATGCTGCGCGCCGGCATGATCCGCCAGTCGAGCGCCGGGATTTATTCCTGGCTGCCGCTCGGTCTGCGCGTGCTGAAAAAGGTCGAGCAGATCGTGCGTGAGGAACAGGACCGCTGCGGCGCGCAGGAAATCCTGATGCCGACGATCCAGCCGGCCGAGCTGTGGCGCGAGAGCGGCCGCTACGATGATTACGGCAAGGAGATGCTGCGCATCCGCGACCGCCACGAGCGCGAGATGCTGTACGGCCCGACCAACGAGGAACAGGTCACCACGATCGTTCGCGACGCGATCAAGAGCTACCGCGACCTGCCGAAGAACCTCTATCACATTCAGTGGAAATTCCGTGACGAGGTGCGGCCGCGTTTCGGCGTCATGCGCGGCCGCGAATTCCTGATGAAGGACAATTACAGCTTCGATCTCGACGCGGCCGGCGCCAAGCACTCCTACAACAAGATGTTCGTCGCCTATCTGCGCACCTTCGCGCGGATGGGGCTGAAGGCGATCCCGATGCGCGCCGACACCGGGCCGATCGGCGGCGATCTCAGCCACGAATTCCAGATCCTCGCCGAAACCGGCGAGTCGGAGGTGTTCTGCGACAAGCGGTGGCTCGAAACCGACATCCTGAGCGAGGCGGAGAAGCTCGACTATGACAGCGACCTCGAACCGTTCTTCCGGCAGTGGACTGGGCTCTATGCCGCGACCGACGAGATGCACAAACCGGAATCCTGTCCGATCCCCGCCGACGAACTCGTCACCGCCCGCGGCATCGAGGTCGGTCACATCTTCTATTTCGGCACCAAGTATTCGAAGCCGATGGGCGCCGTGGTCGCCGGGCCGAATGGCGCGGAGGTGGCGCTCGAAATGGGCTCCTATGGCATCGGCGTGTCGCGCCTCGTCGGTGCCCTGATCGAGGCCAATCACGACGACGTCGGGATTATCTGGCCGGAAGGCGTCGCCCCGTTTCGCCTCGGCTTGATCAACCTGCGGCCATCCGACGAGAAGTGCCGCGCTGTCGCTGACGAGTTGTACATGAAGTTGCGCAACGCCGGCGTCGAGACCCTCTACGACGACCGCGACGAGTCGCCGGGCGCCAAATTCGCCGCGATGGATCTGATCGGGCTTCCTGACCAGCTGATCATCGGGCCGCGCGGTGTCGCCGCCGGCACGATCGAGTGCAAGAGCCGCCGCAGCGGCGAGCGGAAGGATTCGCCGCTCGACGCGGCGCTCGCGCAGTTCGCCGCGTGATCTTCAACGCCTTCGAGCGGATGGTCGCGTTCCGCTATTTGCGGGCGCGGCGGCAGGAGGGCTTTGTTTCGGTTATCGCGATCTTCTCGCTGCTCGGGATCGCGCTCGGGGTGGCGACGCTGATCATCGTGATGTCGGTGATGAACGGCTTCCGCGAGGATTTGATCGGCCGCATCCTCGGTCTCAACGGTCACCTTGCGGTCTATGCGGGATCCGGCGTGCTGTCTGATTTCGATGCCGCTGCGACGAAGGTGCGACAGGTGCCGGGTGTCACAGAGGCGACACCGATCGTCGAGGGCCAGGTCATGGCGACTTCCGACCGCGGTGCCGCCGGCGCGCTGGTGCGCGGCATCCGACCCGACGATCTGCGCCACCGTTCGCTGATCGCCGAGCATATCGTCGCCGGCTCGCTTGATGATTTCACCAAGGAGTCCGTTGCCGTTGGGCAGCGGCTGGCAGACCGCCTCGGGATCAAACCCGGCGGCCGGATCACGCTGATCTCGCCGCAGGGCAACGACACCGCGTTCGGCACCGTGCCGCGGCTCAAAACCTACAAGGTCGCGGCGCTGTTCAATGTCGGCTTCTACGAATATGACAACAGCTTCGTGTTCGTGCCGCTGCCGGCGGCGCAGATCTTCTTCAAAATGGGAGACGCGGTCAGCTATCTCGAAGTGTTTGTCGCCGACGCCGACCGGACCGGCAGCGAGGCGCGCGACGTCTCGGCAGCGCTCGGCGGCAACGCGCGCATCCTCGATTGGCAGCGCGCCAATTCGAGCATCGTCAGCGCGGTCGAGATCGAGCGCAACGTGATGTTCCTGATTCTGTCGCTGATCATTCTCGTCGCCGCCTTCAACATCATCTCCGGCATGATCATGATGGTGAAGGACAAGGGCCGCGACATCGCGATCCTGCGCACGATGGGTGCCTCGCGCGGCATGATCCTGCGCATCTTCATGCTGAGCGGTGCCAGTATCGGGGTCGTGGGCACGCTCGCCGGCTTCGCCCTCGGTGTCGTCTTCACCGACAACATCGAGGCGATCCGTCACTTTGTCGAAGGCATCCTGCACGTCGATCTGTTTTCGGCCGAGATTCGCTTTTTCACGCGCATCCCGGCGCATCTCGATCCCGGCGAGGTCGCCAGCGTCGTCGTGATGGCGCTGGCGCTGTCGTTCCTGGCGACGCTCTATCCGTCCTGGCGCGCCGCGCGGCTCGATCCGGTCGAGGGGCTGCGCTACGAATGACGCTTGCGGAGCCGGGGGCGGCGCCGGCGCTCGAATTGCGTGGCGTCCGCCGGGTATTTCGTCAGGCGGCGATCGACCTCGTCGTCTTGAACGGTGTCGATCTGGCCCTCGCGCCGGGTGAAATCGTGGCGCTTGTCGGTCCGTCAGGAGCCGGCAAATCGACGATGCTGCATGTCGCCGGGCTGTTGGAGCGCCCCGACGCCGGTGTGGTGGTGATAGCGGGTGAGGATTGCGGCGGCCTCTCCGACGAGCGCCGCACGTTGCTGCGCCGCCGTGCCCTTGGCTTCGTGTATCAATTTCACCATCTGCTGCCCGAGTTCTCGGCCATCGAGAACGTGGCGGTGCCACAGATGATCGCTGGCGTCCCGCGCACAACGGCGCGAGAAAAGGCGGCGGGGTTGCTGGAGAGGGTCGGTCTCGCCGCCCGTCTCGAGCATCGACCGGCACGGCTTTCCGGCGGTGAGCAGCAGCGGGTCGCGATCGCGCGGGCGCTCGCCAACGATCCGCAGGTTCTGCTGGCCGATGAGCCGACCGGCAATCTCGACCACAGCACCGCGGCGAGCGTGACCGAAATCTTAATCGGCATCGTTCGCGCCAGCGGCCTCGCCGCGCTGATCGCGACCCATAATCTGGAACTGGCGCGCCGGCTCGACCGCATCGTCGCGCTGGAAGACGGGCGACTTCATGCCGTAACCTGAGCTGCGGGGGGATACGGCCGAATGACGATTTTCGACGAGCTGCGCGCCGCCTATACCTCGTCCCAGGACGCCTATCGTGACTACGCGCGCGCCTCGCTTGCGGCGGCGCACGATCTGGCGCACCGGTTCCGTGAATATCTCGGGGCGCCCGAGACTTATACCGATCCGGAGGACGAGACGCGGCGGCCTTATGTGCGGCTCCTCGCGTTCCAGATTCAGGAGGATGGTTCGCCGGCCGCCGTGCAACCGGAGTCGCAAGGCGATCTGTTGGCGCATGATCCCGATGGATTCTGGCGCTTCGCGATCTCGCTGACGATCGACCGCGATCCCGAGTCCTTCCCGAAGCAGCAGCTGGCCTTTTTCGTGCGGCTGAAGCTGCATGCCGGCGTGCGCCACGTCCAGCTGCTCGACGACGGCCTGCAGGATTTCCGCATCGCCGAACCGGGCGGCCCTGAAGAGCGCGCCCTGTTTGACCAAATGGCCGCAATGGTTAAGCGGCTTCTGGCTGCCAAGCCCTGGGAAGGCGTCGAGAAACAGCCGATCGGTTTCGAGCTGCATCGGCCGAAGCCGACATCCGAAGAGGACGATCCGGCGCTTCTGGAGGCGCCGTAAAGAGAAGGGTCGGACCCTTGACGCCGACTCTGGTAGTTCCTACTTTGTTCATGGAACCTGAGGCGGGGGGCCCCGCGGCGCCTGTAAATTCAACCTAAAACAGGAAAATACAGGGCGCGTCCCGAATCAGGCTCGTCGGAATAGGTAATTCGTGTGTAGCCGGTTCTGAGCCGGAAAGGGTTTCCGCGGCTCAGCGGGTAGCGCTGGCGTTGCGAACCGATGATGCGATGCTGGAGAGAGTCGCTTAAACTGACCAGATCGCCCATGCCGCTCGCCGATTTCATTCATCTTCGGGTCCACACCGCCTATTCGCTTTCGGCGGGGGCAATCAAGATCAAGGAACTGGTCGGCCTCTGTCGCGCCGAGGCGATGCCCGCGGTTGCGATCACCGATACCGGTAATCTGTTCGGTGCGCTCGAATTCGCCACCGCCTGTGCCGAGGCCGGGGTTCAGCCGATCATTGGCTGCGAAGTTGGACTGGCGCGGTCCGATCAGGATCGCCCCGCCGGTCCGGGGCGGCTGCCCGAGCTTGACCGCATCGTGTTGCTGGTTCAGAGCGAAGCTGGCTACCGCAATCTGATGAGCCTCGTCAGCCGCTCGTTTCTTGGCAGCGAGAGCGGCGCCGAACCCGCGATCGCATGGGCCGAACTTGCGGCTGCCGCGGAGGGGCTGATCTGCCTCGCCGGCGGCGCCAAAGGACCGGTCGGCCGGCTCCTTGCAGAGGGGCAGAAAGACGCGGCCGAAGCCGTGCTCGCCTCGCTGGTCGAGACCTTCCCCGGCCGGCTCTATATCGAGCTGCAGCGGCACGGGCTCGATGACGAGGCGCTCTGCGAGACCGGATTGGTCGATCTCGCCTATGCCCATGACCTGCCGCTGGTCGCCACCAACGATTGCTACTTCTCCGATCGGGAATTCTACGAGGCGCACGACGCGCTGTTGTGTATCGCCGAGGGTCGCGCCGTCGCCGACACCGACCGGCGCCGTCTGACCCCGGATTACTATTTCCGCCCGGCCGCCGAGATGCGGCAGGTGTTCGGCGACCTTCCCGAGGCCTGTGACAACACGCTGGTGATCGCGCGCCGCTGCGCCTTCATTCCGCAGGCCCGCAAGCCGATCCTGCCGGCGTTTCCGACGCCGGACGGGATGGATGAGGAGGCCGCCTTGCGCGCTGCGGCGCATCAGGGGCTGATGGCGCGGCTCGCTGCCGCCGGCATCGATGAGGCAGCGACCCAGCCGTACAACGAACGGCTCGAATTCGAACTCGCCACGATCGTCAAGATGGGGTTCGCGGGGTACTTCCTGATCGTCGCCGATTTCATCCAATGGGCGAAGCGCCAGGGGATTTCGGTAGGACCGGGCCGCGGCTCCGGTGCCGGCTCCGTCGTCGCCTGGGCGCTGACGATTACCGATCTCGACCCGCTGCGCTTCGGTTTGTTCTTCGAGCGCTTCCTCAACCCGGAACGCGTGTCGATGCCGGATTTCGACGTCGATTTCTGCCAGGAGCGGCGTGACGAGGTGATCGGTTACGTCCAGCAAAAGTATGGGCGCGACCGGGTTGCCCAGATCATCACCTTCGGCAAATTGCAGGCGCGGGCGGTCTTGCGCGATGTCGGCCGCGTGCTCGGCATGCCGTACGGCCAGGTCGATCGCATCGCCAAGCTGGTGCCGTACAACCCGGCGCATCCGGTGACGCTCGCCAAGGCGATCGAGAGCGAGCCCCTGTTGCAGCAGCAACGGGACACCGATCCGGCCGTCGCCAGGCTGATGACAATCGCTCTAAAGCTTGAGGGGCTGTATCGCCATGCCTCGACCCACGCCGCCGGCGTGGTGATCGGCGATCGGCCCCTTGTCGAGCTGGTGCCGCTTTACCGCGATCCGCGGTCCGATATGCCGGTGACACAGTTCAACATGAAATGGGTCGAACTCGCCGGCCTCGTTAAATTCGACTTCTTGGGCCTGAAGACCCTCGATGTTCTCGACAAGGCGGTGGCGCTGGTCGAGGCTCGCGGCGAGAAGCTCGATCTGTCACAGCTTCCGCTGGACGACACCAAGACTTACGACCTGATCGCCCACGGTGACACCTTTGGCATCTTCCAGTTGGAGAGTTCCGGCATGCGCGACAGCCTGCGCAGGCTGAAGCCCAACCGGTTCGAAGACATCATCGCGATGAACGCACTCTATCGGCCCGGCCCGATGGACAGCATCCCGAATTATATCAAGTGCAAGAACGGCGAAGAGGCCGTCCATTACCCGCACCCGCTATTGCAGCCGATCCTGGAACCGACTTTCGGCGTCTTCACCTATCAAGAACAGGTGATGCAGGCGGCCCAGATCATGGCCGATTACAGTCTGGGTGGCGCCGACCTGCTGCGCCGGGCGATGGGCAAGAAGATCAAGAGCGAGATGGAGGCACAGCGCGCCACCTTTGTCGGCGGCGCGGTGAAGAAGGGCATCGAGGAGCGGCAGGCCAATTTCGTCTTCGACCTGATGGAGAAGTTTTCCGGGTACGGGTTCAACAAATCCCACTCGGCACCGTACGCATTGATTGCCTATCAGACCGCATATCTGAAGGCGAATTACCCGGTCGAGTTCCTCGCCGCGTCGATGACGCTCGATCTCGGCAGCACCGACAAGCTCAATCAATACCGTCAGGAAGCCGGCCGGCTCGGCATCGCGCTGTTGCCGCCCGACATCAACCGCTCCGAGGTGACATTCTCGGTCGAGACCGATCCGAAGACCGGCAAACCGGCGATCCGCTACGCGCTTGCCGCGGTGAAAGGCGTCGGCGCCCAGGCGATGCAGGATCTGGTAGCCGAGCGCGGCGCGCATGGCAGGTTCAAGGATCTGTTCGATTTCGCGCGGCGCCTCGACGCCAGAAGCTTCAACCGGCGGCAGTTCGAGAACCTGGCCAAGGCCGGCGCCTTCGACAGCCTCGACCCGAACCGGGCGCAGACCTTTGCCGCCGCCGATCTCTTGCTGCGGCAGGCCAGCCGTGCCGCCGAGGAGCGACAGGACGGGCAGCACAGCCTGTTTGGCGCTGTCGAGGACGGCTTCGCGGCGCGCCCGGCATTGCCCGTCGTCGCCGATTGGCCGCCGGTCGAGAAATTGCAGAACGAGTTCGAGGCGATCGGGTTTTATCTGTCGGCTCACCCGCTCGACCCGTACGGCAAGAGCCTCGAACGCGCCGGCATCCTGCGCTGGATCGATCTGCCGGCGGCCCTGGCTGCACCGGGGGCCAATGGCGGCAACACGCGGTTCCGCCTCGCCGGCATCGTCGTCGGCAAAAAGGAACGCACCTCGGCGCGCGGCAACCGTTTCGCCTTCGTGCAATTGTCGGACACCACCGGCGTCTTCGAGATCACGGTCTTCTCCGAAGTGTTGGCGCAGGCCCGTGTGGTGCTCGATAGCGGCCAGCCATTGATCGCCACGGTCGATGTGCGCAACGAGGAAGACAGCTACCGGCTCACCGCGCAGAAGATTGAGGCGCTCGACGGTGCCGTCGCCGATGCCGCGGCCGGGTTGCGCGTGTTTGTCGGCGAGCCCGACGCGCTGCCGCGCCTCAAAAACCTGTTCGGGCGCGAGATGGCCGGCCGTGGCCGGGTGACACTCGTCCTTGACCTGCCAAGCCGGGAGGTCGAGATCACGCTGCCCGGCGGCTTTCGAGTCGACCCGCGCATCCGCGCCGCGGTCAAGTCGCTGCCGGGGATTGTCGACGTTCACGACGTCTGAGCCGTGAAGCGCCGCCGTCTTGTCGGCCCGGCGGCAATATGCAAGATGGGCGCCCTTGCCCTCCTGGAGGTTTGAGCAATGCCCGCCGTATCGCCGCTCGCCCCTGCGCGCTTTCCCGAGCTGCCGCCGCTCCAAGGCGTGCGCCTCGCCGCGTGCGAGGCCGGGGTGCGATACAAGGGCCGCACCGACCTGATGCTCACCGAGTTGGCGCCGGGCAGCGCCGTCGCCGGCGTCTTCACCCAGTCGCAGATGCCTGGGCAGCCGGTGATCTGGTGCCGGCAGTGCCTGCCGCATGGCAAGATCCGCGCCATCGTCGTCAACTCCGGCAACGCCAATGTGTTCACCGGCCGCGCCGGCTGGCAGGTGGTCGAGAGCACCGCGGCGGCAGCGGCGCGGCTGTTCGATTGCGCGCCGAATGAGGTGTATATCGCCTCGACCGGCGTGATCGGCGAGCCGCCACCGGCCGATGTCATCGCCGCGGCCCTGCCAAAAGCGGCCGGATTGCTCGCCGCGGATGGCTGGGAACATGCGGCGCGCGCGATCATGACCACCGACACCTTCCCGAAAGGCGCAACGGCGACGGCCTCGATCGGCGGCGTGACGGTGCGGATCAACGGGTTTTGCAAGGGCTCCGGCATGATCGCCCCCGACATGGCGACCATGCTCGGCTATCTCTTCACCGATGCCAGCCTGGCGCAATCAGTGCTGCAGCCGCTGCTCGTTGCCGCCGCCGAGCGCTCGTTCAATTCGATGACAGTCGACGGTGACACCTCGACCAGCGACACCGTGCTGCTCTGCGCGACCCAGCAGGCGGGCCATGCCGCCATTACCAGTGCCGACGATCCACGTCTCGCCGAATTCCGCCACGCCCTCGAAACGGTGACGATCGACCTGGCGCAGCAGCTTGCGCGGGACGGGGAGGGCGCCGAGAAATTCGTCACCATCGATGTGACCGGCGCCGAAAGCGACCAGGCGGCGCGCCGCATAGGATTGACGATCGGAAACTCTCCGCTGGTCAAGACCGCGATCGCCGCCGGCGATGCCAATTGGGGCCGCATCGTGATGGCCGTCGGTCGCGCCGGCGAGAAGGCCGATCGCGATCGACTGTCGATCGCGGTCGGCGGCGTGCAGATCGCCGCCGAGGGTGGGCCGGTGCCCGGCTACGACGAGGGACCGGTCGCCGAGCATATGAAGGGCCGCGAGATCCACATGGCGGTCGATATCGGCATCGGCCCTGGCCGGGCGACGGTGTGGACCTGCGATCTGACCCACGGCTATGTCGATATCAACGGCGCCTACCGCAGCTGAGGTTGCCGGGCCGTTGCCGATCGTCCTCGTCGCGGCGGTCGCGCTGATCGACGCCGACGGCCGGGTGCTGCTGGCGCAACGGCCGGCGGGGAAGCACCTCGCGGGCCTGTGGGAATTTCCCGGCGGCAAGGTGCATGCGGGCGAGACCCCCGAGGCGGCGCTGATCCGGGAATTGACCGAGGAGCTCGGCATCGACGTCGCGGCGAGCTGCCTCGCGCCATTCACCTTCGCCTCGTATGCCTACCCGGAATTTCACCTGCTGATGCCGCTTTACGTCTGCCGCAAATGGTCCGGTATCCCGATCCCACGCGAGGGCCAGCGCCTAAAATGGGTCCGGCCGGCGCAGCTCACCGATTATCCGATGCCGCCGGCCGACAAGCCGCTCGTGGCGATGCTGCGCGACCTCCTCTGACTTGAGTTATGGTACGAGCCATAGCTTTTGATAGCCGCTGTACAGCACCGTCGCCCGGATGCTGGTGAAGAACCGGTCGACGATCAGTCCCTTGCCACCCGATTTCTCGCCGATCGCGTAATCGTCGATGCAGACCAGCGTGCCGGGCCCAAGCAGCGGCCGCACCGCCGCCAATTCCATCGCGTGGTGGATCGCGCTCGGTACCGGGTCGGCGGCGTCGAGATCGTAGGAATCGAGATAGACGAGCGCCGCTGGGCCGGTCAGCAGCCGGCTCAAATCGTACAGCGCAGCGACCGAGTCGTTGCAGATCAGATTCGTTGCCGAGCTGCAGGCGCGGCGCGCCGTATCGATGCTCTCCGGCAGAATATCGATCGAAAGGAATTGGCCGCCGTTGCTGCGTATATAGGCGTCGAACAGGAACGTGCTCTGCCCGTCGCCAGTCCAATTGCCGCGAATGCGCAAGCAGCCAGTCTCGATGATCAGTGGCCGGGAATGCGCCCACAGCGCGGCGAACAGCGCGTCGAAGCCCTCGGCACGTTGCGCCAAACGCGGCCGGAACACCTCGCGAAACTTGTTATCGAACGGCTGCTCCGGATGGAGTTCCGGCAGCCCGACATACGCAGGATCGGCCTCTTTCAGACCCGCCGGGGCGATGTTGACAGTGCGGACTTCCTTATACAGCCGACCGAAGGCGGCAGAGCGCGCAACCTCGCGCGAGAATTGTGCGCGGATCGGCGTCGGGTTTGGACAGACGCTCGAGCAGCTTCCGGCCTTGCCCACTGCCGGCAAGCCGATCGAGCAGCGCGGTGAGTGGCTCGCTGCCAGCTTTTTCGAACGCGTTTTCGTTCTCCCCTGCGTCGGCCATCCGGGCACTCCTTGTTTCGTTCGGCGGCACGATGGAGAGTTTGCAACAAAGTTATTGGCGGCCGGCGAGGAATTCCTTCGCGAACTCGCGGGTCTCGTCGAGCAGCAGCGAGCCGTATTCGACCGAGGGCTCGATCTCGCTGCCCTCGTGCCATTCGTTCCACGAGGTGATCAGCACCCAATCGGGCTTCGCCGCGATCGCCTCCTGCCATAGGACGCGGTATGTTTCGCCGCCCCAGCGGTCGGTGACCGGACGCGGGGGCGGCCGGCCGACGGCGCGGTCGTCGTAGCCCGGGATCACGGTGACGGTCGAGATTTTGCCGGCTCCGGGCGCGGCGACCATCTTCGGATAGGCGGTGCGCGCCCAATCGTGCACTTGCTCCGGCGACTTGTGTTGCGTCCGGCCTGTGATGTTGTAGGTGCTGCCGCCGTCGAATGGCGCGAGCAGCGCCCGGTCGAGGCTGTCGGAGACCAGCGCGACGCCGCCGGGATGGTCACGCCGCACCTGTCCCGTCACCTCCTGCCATTCGGCCGACGACAGGGCCTTCAGCGCCCGCCCATAGATGAAGACGACCGGCTTGCCATCGGCGCGCAGCCAAGCCTTGTCACCGCCATAGCGCGACAGCAGGTAATCGAGATCGGCGACAGCATTCTTCACCCGCGCCGTACTGTCGTCGCCCGCCACCTTCTCGTAATAAGCCGTGACCGACAGGTTATGCCGGCCGGCAGCGGCGAGCATTGGGGTGATCCCTTTGTCCTCAAAGCTGCCTTGACCCCACCAGCTGGCGATAAACCCGGTAATCCCGGCCGCGCGCGCTTGTGTCACCTGCCGCTCGAGTAGCGCCGGGTCATGGCTGTCATAAGCGCCGCCGGCTGGATAATGCGCGCTGTTCTCGATGTGCTCGCCGGCCGGATCGACATCCTTCCAATGCCGCCAGCCGCTACTTACCGCCGGCGCACCATACCAGCCGTAGTAGAAGGCGAGGATCTCTCTACTGACGTCGCGATCCTCTCGCGCGATTGCTGGCGCAAAGCCAAAAATGCAGAGCGCGACGGCGAAAGCTGCCGCGAGCCGCCAGCTGTATCTGCTTGGACAAGCCTGCCGCAATGGCTCCGGGAGGTGCATGTGCGGTGTCTTATTTCGGCTTATGGACGGCAATGATAAAGCCTGTCTCAAGTTGCAGGATCGCCCGGAGCTCGTCCCTAGTGAGCCCTTCGAATGAGTGGCCGCCGGGGTAGCCGATATAAAAGCTCGGCACGCGCGCCTCGGACAGTGCATTGCCAAGGGCTAGTGACTGTTCGCGCGGCACCAAGCGATCGGCATCTCCTTGCACGATCATGATCGGCTTGGTCCGCCCGTCGATCATGAAGAG
>DATARH010000082.1:0-12142 GCA_036264235.1 Allostellaceae bacterium | reverse complement strand
GAGCTTCGACGCGGTCCCGAGGATGCCGTAGATGACCTCGGCGTCGACCCCGTCCATCTCCATGTCCTTGAGGCGAAGGTGTGGATCGCGGCAGCGGTACTTGCCCTTTTTGGCATCCGAGTACAGACCGGCTTCGGCCATGATATCGACGCGGACGTTCTGCCCCGGGACGTGCTTGGCGCCGCCGGGGCCGACCCCGTTGACCAGCCCGAAATTGGCGCCGTTCTTGGCGACCCACTGCGGACCGTCGGGCCCCTCTTCGACATAGGGCATCCGCTCCTTCATGTCGCGCGAGGCGTTCTCGACAAACAGCTCGGGCGGCATGCACGGCATGTCGAGATGGCAATCGGCCGAGATTCGCCGGTAATGCATGGGGCGCCCCTTCGCATCTGGGTGATCCGTTGCGGCGAGTGTAACGCCGATTGCAAGGCTTTTGCCAATGCCAGGATTGCAGTCCGCTATGCGGGAAGCGCGGCGAGAAACTCGGCGACGGCGCTATTGAACGCGGCGGGCTGATCGAGATTGGCGGCATGGCCGGCGCCGGGGATCACGACCTTCTGCGCGCCCGCGATCTTGCCGGTCATGTAATCGGCGGCGGCGAGGAAATTGGTATCTTCGGAGCCGACGAGAACCAGGGTCGGCACGGCGATGTTCGGCAGCGACTCGATCAGCGCGCTGCCCTCTTGGGCCAGCATGCCGCGGGCGGCGCCGGCGAGGCCCCGAGCCGAGCGGTGCTTGCCGAGGCGCGCTTCGGTCCCGCCGCCGAGCGCGGCGAGCCCCCGAGCGTCCAGATCGCGCGCCCGCGCCTCGGCGCGCTCGTTCCACTGCCGCCGCGCCTCTGGGTTGCGGAAGCCGGGGCCGGTGTCGAACAGCATCAACGCTCGGACCTGTTCCGGATGTACCATGTGAAAGGCGAGCGACATCACCCCGCCGAGCGACAGCCCGCCGATCACCGCGCGGCTCTCGCCGCTGGCCTGAAGCACCGCCGCCATATCGGCGACCGTCAGCGCCTGCGAATAGAGCCCGGCATCGGCGGGGTCGCCGGACTGGCCGTGCCCACGCATGTCCCAGACGATGACGCGGTACTTGTCCGACAAGGCCGCGATCTGGCCATCCCACATGCGGCAGGTCGCGCCGTAACCGTGCGACAGCAGCACCGCCGGTACGTTCTTTCCCGTCGGACCGTGGACCTCGTAATGAATGGCGACCCCATCGCGCCTGAGTTCCTTGGCGAGTTCGGGCATGGCGATCCTCCGTTGCTGCGCCTTGCGCCTCGGTTATAGTCCGGCAAGACCCGCCGCCATCCAAACTTTGACGCCATCTAAAATTGACGACTGGGAGGGCAAACGATGCGCTGGCTCAGATACGAAGCCAAGGGCTACGAAAGCTATGGGATCATCGAGGGCGACGAGGTCGTCGAGGTCAAGGGCGACCCGTTTGCCGGATACCAGACGACGCAAGTCCGCCGCAAGCTGCATGCGGTCAAGTTCCTGGTGCCGGTGATACCGAGGACCTTTTACGCCGCCGGGCTCAATTACGCCGAGCACGTCACCGAGGCAGCGAAGAAGCTCGGCCGCGAGCCTGACCTGCCGCCCAACGCCGATATCGGCTACCGCGCCAATAACGCGCTGATCGCGCATGGCGAAGCGATCGTGATCCCGAAAGATGCCAGCGACGTCGTGCAGTACGAGGCCGAGCTGGTGGCCGTGATCGGCACCAAGGCGAAGCACCTCTCCGAGCGGGATGCGCTGTCCTGCGTCCTCGGCTGGACGATCGGTAACGACATGAGCGAGCGCACCTGGCAGCGGCAGGACCGCACGCTGTGGCGCGCCAAGAACACCGATACGTTCAAGCCGATGGGGCCGTGGATCGAGACCGATTTCAACCTCGAAAAGGCGGTGACGATGGTGCGCGTCAATGGCGAGGAGACCGACCGTTTCCACACCAACCACATGATCCACGGCGTGGCTAAGTTTATCAGCCGGATGTCGCAATACCTGACGTTGTACCCGGGCGATGTCGTGTGGATGGGCACCGACGGGTGGCCGCGCAACCTGAAGCACGGCGATCAGTGCGAAATCGAGATCACCGGGATCGGTATCCTGCGCAACCCGATCGTGCGCGAAGGGACGTAACCCAGGCGAGCGGGCCGAAGGCCCGCCGCCCCCAGTTCGACCGGCGAATCCTGCCACCCAAAAGGCATCAAGGCTGGGCCTGGAACCGGGCTTCTTTGCCCAATGTTCCTGAATGGCGAGGCAAAGGTGTTTCCAAGTGACAGATAGCAAAGCAGAAATGTTACGGGACCAAGCAGAGCGGTGCCGCCGTCTGGCCAGAGAAACAAAAAACCGCCTGGTCGCCCAGAGATTGATCGAGCTTGCCGATGAATTCGAGGACCATGCGCTAGCCGAAGAGGCGCGCAAGCCGTGCCGCTCTTAGTGAATATGCGGAGAGACAATCGACAAACATAAGGGCGCCGGCCGGGAGGTTGCTCCCTACCGAACCATCGCACCGCGCCGGCGTTCTATGCTCACGCCCCTCCTAGCAAAGCCCACCTCCCTTGCCGACAAACTATACCGAAGCAGAAATCGTACGGCCCGAGCTGAAAGGCCTGCTGCGGCGCGGCAAGGCGGACCTTCTCGCGGCGATGAGTCCGACGCCGCAGATCCTGCAACGCGGCGAAATCCTGGTGCAGATGGAGGAGCAGCACGACTTCGTCTATGCGGTCGAGAGCGGGTGGCTCTGCCGCAGCCGGACGATACCCGATGGGCGCCGCCAAATCATCGTGGTCTTTCTGCCGGGCGAAATCTGCGGCATCAAAACGATCTTTATGCAATTTCAGCCGGATGCGATCGAGGCACTGACTCCGGCATCGGTGCGCCGCATCCATTACAAAGATGTCTGCGAGCTCGCCGAAGAGAACTTCGCGGTCGCGATGCATCTGGCGTGGCAATTGGCCCAGGACGAACGCCACCTGCACAACTGGAACGTCAGACTTGGCCGCGCCAATGCGGAGGAACGTCTGGCCGCGTTGCTGCTCGAGATGCGTAACCGGCTGACCGCCTTGGGCATCAACAGTGCCGCGGCGACTTATGGCTTGCCGCTGACGCAACAACAGCTCGCCGACCACGTTGGGCTGACCACCGTGCATGTGAACCGAATCCTGCGCCGATTTCGCGACCTGGGCAGCGTCGTGATCAGAAACAACGAAGTGGTTTTTCTCGAGAACGTGCAAATGCTGGAGGACATCGCCCGGCCGGTTCAGGATCTCGTTGGAGAGTAGCCGCCGATGTCCGACACCAAATCCGAGAGGCCGGACGGCCAAACTGCGGCGCTCGCCGAAGGCGAGGCAGCGCTATGGCTCAGTGAAAGCCTGATCTTCGCGCTGATCGAGGCCAAGGTGCTCGACGTCGATTCGATCCTAGAGGCGATCGAGATCGTGATTGCCGCCAAGCAGGCGGAGAAGGCCGAGGGCGGCGGTCACAGTCCGGCGATCGCCCGCGCAGCGGTGGCGCAATTGGCCGCAATCAGCAGTAGCATCGGCGCGGCCACCCGCGTCAGCCCGCCTCTAACAGCGCGGAAACCTCGCCGCCGTCCGACACGACCCGATTGACTTACCTGTCGCTGAAGCCGAGCCGGTCGGAGAAATCCGCCGCTCGCGGCAACCTATGTTGCCGACAATCCTGCAGCACCCCGCTAGCGTCACGGCCCTCGCGCTAGAACCTTGGGTGTTCGCGTTTTCCGGAAGTCTTATGAATCCCAATGACGGTACCGTGAGCTTTTTGCGAATGGCGGCGATCGAGTTGCGACACTTGGCGGAAAACGCCGCCGAAATACGCGAGCCGCTGCTGAACATGGCACAGCAACTCGAAGCCGAGGCCGACGAGTTGGCCGGCAGGCCTCAAGCCAACAGCGATACGGCGTAAATGGCGGGGCGGAGGCAACCAAGGCTCAGTCGGTCGCGGTCTCTCCGATCGCTTCTGGCCTGACAGGCGGGCCGAGCTCTTCGATACGATAGCCGCGCGGATAGCTGCGATGCGCCATCTCGGTGCGCAGCCGCGGGCGTCGCCGCGCGGGGAACCAACCCAGGACAACCGCGCGCAGTTTCAAGGCGCCGTCGATCAGGCGACGCAGCAACGGAGACGGAAGCGGAAAACCGAAGCCCTCGATCAACGAATCTTCGAGCAGCGCATAGATCGAGCGCCGCACCAGGGGGCGCAGCAGCCGCGGAAACCAGACGGCAAACATCTCGACGGTCGCCGCGCCGACGCGCCGGTTGGTCTCGGTGAAGCGGTAATGGCGTTTTTCGTAATCTATATTGTAGCGCTCGAATTCGGCGTAGTCGGCCGGGATGTCCTTGATGCCCATGCGCCGGCCAACTTCGCACCAGAAGTGAAACATCGCCAACCGCTCCGCCTCGCACATCAGGCGCCAGCCATACCGCGCGTTCCAGCGGATCGGCTCGTAGATGAAGGTCGACAAGACGTAGCGGAAATCATCGTTCGCGATCGCGAATCGGCCGTGCTGCTGGTTCATGCGGCGCAAGGCCCGCTGCCCGCGCTCGCCGTCGTAGCCGCGCTCCAAAAGTTCGCTGACGATCAGATCGGTGTCGTCGTAGCGCTTCTGGGCACGGCTCCCGAACTCACCGGTACGGTCGAGAAGGGCCGAGATGCTGGGCACGCAGAAGGTGCGGAACAACGCGAATTCGAGAGCCCGCGTGGTGTCGAACGGGAACTCATAGCAGGTGCTGAGAAAAACGATCCGCTGGTGGTCCGTTTTCGGATCGAGGGCGCGGATCTGGTCGAGATAAGTCGGGCAGGGCATCCTTGCTGCTCTATCGCCAATCTTCCGTGCCGTCAGCCCTCTGCAAAGCAGCGGTACACGACATCATGACCAGATCAGCCGGATTGCGGGCGGCCGCCTGACCGCCCGCAATCCCGTTTTGCAAACAATGGAGCGGGTTAGAACCCGCCCATGCCGTGATCGTGGTCGTGCGGCATGGCGCCGGCCTTTGGCTCCGGACGGTCAGTGACCATCGCCTCGGTGGTGATCAGCAGCCCCGCCACCGACGCGGCATCCTGTAGCGCAACCCGCACGACCTTCGCCGGGTCGATGATGCCGGCGGCAACCATATCCTTATACTCGCCGGCCTGCGCATCATAACCGTAGTTCGCATCCTTCTTGTCCAGCAGGCGCCCGACCACGACAGAACCCTCGGTACCGGCATTCTCGGCGATCTGCCGCGCCGGCGCCTGCAACGCCTTGCGCACGATGTCGATGCCGACCTTCTGGTCGCTATTGGCCGGGGTCAGCTTGTCGAGCGCACGGATCGAATAGAGCAGCGCGACACCGCCGCCGGCGACGACACCCTCCTCGACCGCCGCCTTGGTCGCGTGCATCGCGTCCTCGACACGGTCCTTGCGCTCTTTCACCTCGACCTCGCTATTGCCGCCGACGCGGATGACCGCAACGCCGCCGGCGAGTTTCGCCAACCGCTCCTGCAGTTTCTCCTTATCGTAATCGGAGGTGGTCTCCTCGATCTGCGCCCGGATTTGGTTGGTGCGGGCAACAATGTCCGCCTTCTTGCCGGCGCCGTCGATGACCGTCGTATTGTCCTTGTCGATGCGCACGCGTTTGGCGCGCCCGAGCATCTCGAGCGTAACGTTCTCGAGCTTGATGCCGAGATCCTCGGAAATCACTTCACCGGCGCTCAGCGCGGCCAAATCCTCGAGCATCGCCTTGCGACGATCGCCGAAACCAGGGGCCTTGACCGCCGCCACCTTGAGGCCGCCGCGCAATTTGTTGACGACGAGCGTAGCGAGTGCCTCCCCCTCGATGTCCTCGGCAACAATCAGCAGCGGGCGGCCGCTCTGCACCACCGCTTCCAGGACCGGCAGCAGCGGCTGCAATCCCGACAGCTTCTTTTCGTGCAGCAGGATGTACGGATCTTCCAATTCGACGAGCATCTTCTCGGCGTTGGTGACGAAATAGGGCGAGAGATAACCGCGATCGAACTGCATGCCCTCGACGACATCGAGTTCGGTGTCGAGGCTCTTCGCTTCTTCGATCGTGATCACGCCCTCGTTGCCGACTTTTTTCATCGCCTCGGCCAACATGCGGCCGATTTCGGCATCCCCATTGGCCGAAATTGTGCCAACCTGGGCGATCTCGTCATTGCTGGCGACCTTTTTCGCGCGCTTCTTGACGTCGGCGACGACGGCCTCGACGGCGAGGTCGACGCCGCGCCGCAGATCCATCGGGTTCATCCCGGCAGCCACCGCCTTGACCCCTTCACGCACAATCGCGTGCGCCAGAACAGTGGCCGTTGTGGTGCCGTCGCCAGCGACCGTGCTGGTCTTCGAGGCGACCTCGCGCACCATCTGCGCGCCCATATTCTCGAACTTGTCGGAAAGCTCGATTTCTTTGGCAACGGTGACGCCATCCTTGGTGATGCGCGGCGCGCCGTACGATTTATCAAGGACGACGTTGCGGCCCTTCGGACCCAGCGTGACGCGGACGGCTTCGGCGAGAATGTCGATGCCGCGCAGCATGCGCTCGCGGGCATCGCTGCTCAGCCGGATTTCCTTGGCAGCCATAATGTATGTTCCTTTCGGGGAGACGGCGGATTTAGGGGATTTAGCGGGCGATGACGCCCATCACGTCGGATTCCTTCATGATGATCAGTTCTTCGCCGTCGAGCTTGATTTCAGTGCCCGACCATTTGCCGAACAGCACTCGGTCGCCGGCTTTGACGTCGAGCGGGTGGATCTTGCCATCGTCGTCGCGCGCGCCGGGGCCGACCGCGACAACATCGCCTTCCATCGGTTTTTCCTGTGCAGTATCCGGGATCAGGATGCCGCCCTTAGTCTTTTCCTCACTCTCGACACGGCGAATCAGCACGCGGTCGTGCAACGGCCGAAAACTCATCTAGGTTCTCCTGGCAGTGGCGCCGCGAATTACTGCGAACTCAGCGGCGCCGACGGCCTTACAATCCCGTAAAAGGCGGCAAGCCGTCAACCGTATTTCCTGTCCTGCACAGGATATTTTGCCATATTTTGCCCGGATATCGCGATCTGCCCAGTTTTTCTTAAGCTACGAACAAGATTGGCAGCGCCAGGATTTGGCCGGTTTTTTGATTTTTCTGGCAAATCATAAGGCGAGACACCAAATAAGTTGGACTGAGCGGGGGAATTTGGCACGTATCATTTCGAAGAGCGATAGTCCTCACTCCCGCCGCGACTAGGTAACGCTTTGACGATCCGGGCGGGCATTGATTGTCCGCCATTGTGAGAGAACCGATGAAAACAGCGAAATTTGTCGATCCGCACGCAGATCAGCGGCGGTCCGAGGCGGAGAAGACAGCGAAGCTGCGCGCGCTGCGAATGGCCAAAGAGGCCGCCGATCGGGAGACCGCGGAGCGCGAAGCGGCCGAGCAGGCGTTGCGGTCGCCGCCGCCGCGGCGGCGCTCAAAACAGGCCTCAACCGCCACACCCGAGAAGTAGCGGCGAAGTCACGCACGGCGCCGTCCATCCGGACCGCTTTCGCAGACGTCGGTTAACAGACAAGCGCGAATACGCGCCGGAAATCGACGCCACCGAACTTGAACTGGCAACCTTTCGGCAGTACATAAGGTGCGCAGCGTTCGTGCTCGTCGAACGAGCCACGTGATCGGGCCTGCGTGAGCGACCCACCTTTGCGGTGGCAAGCCGGCCCCGTCTTTATCCCCTGCTGACATCGGACAGCCCTAATCGCGCGGGTCGTCTCCCGACCTGAGCAATGCGGTGATGCATGTGCCTCACCGCTGTACCAAGGGGCTTATCCAATTGTCTGATTTTTCCACTCTAGGACTGTCTGCGCCGATTGTCAGCGCGCTGACGGCAGTGGGCTATGCGGCGCCGACCCCAATCCAAACCCAAGCAATCCCGCCGGTGCTCGCCGGCCGCGATCTCTCCGGCATTGCCCAAACCGGCACCGGTAAGACTGCCGCCTTCGCGCTGCCGATCCTGCAGCGCCTGGCCGAAACCGAGCGACGCGCGGCGGCAAGGACCTGTCGTGCGCTGGTGCTCAGCCCGACACGGGAGCTGGCCAGCCAAATAGCCGACAGCTTCCGCACTTACGGCGCAAAGATGCCGCTGTCGACGGCAGTGGTGTTCGGCGGCGTCCCGATCGGTCGCCAGCGCCAGCAACTGGCGCGCGGTGTTGATATCCTCGTGGCGACCCCGGGCCGCCTCCTCGATCTGATCGACAACCGGGCACTTTCGTTGTCGAGCGTGCAAATCTTCGTCCTGGACGAGGCCGACCGCATGCTCGACCTCGGCTTCATCCCTGCGCTGAAGCGCATTGTGACACTGCTGCCGCGTCAACGGCAGACACTGCTGTTCTCCGCGACGATGCCAAAGGCGATCGCCCGCTTGGCAGCGGAATACCTGACGGATCCGGTGAAGGTGGTTGTCGCGCCTGCCGCGACGACGGCCGATCGGATCGATCAGCGCGTGATCTTCGCCCCGAGCGAGCGGAAGCGCGATCTGCTGGTGAGGATGCTGCGCGACCCGAATTTGGCGCGCGTTCTGGTATTCACTCGCACCAAGCACGGCGCCGACCGGGTTGTCCGGCACCTGACGGGTGCTCGCATCGCAGCGTCCGCGATCCATGGCAACAAATCGCAGCCGCAACGCGAGCGCGCGCTCGCCGAGTTTCGCGACGGGCAAGCCCGCGTGCTGGTCGCCACCGATATCGCCGCTCGCGGCATCGATGTTGATGACGTGTCGCATGTAATCAATTTCGAGCTGCCGAACGTCCCCGAGGATTACGTTCACCGCATCGGCCGTACCGCGCGCGCCGGCGCCGCCGGGGTGGCGATCGCGCTGTGCAGCCCCGAGGAGCGAAATTATCTGCGCGCGATCGAAACGCTGACGCGCGTGCCGGTTCGTGCCATTCCCGGGCCGCACCAGCCTGTCGCGCTGGGTGCTGGCGAGAACCGGGCGGAGCAACCGGTGGCGCCGCAGCCGCACCGCGCCCCATCCCGGCGGCCTCACCGGGACCGGCGCGGGGCCGCGCCGTCGACCGGCAGCGAGCGCTGGCAGCATGCGAGTGGAACCGGCTCCGTGCCGGAATTTCTGCGCGGACGCCCGCCGGCGGGAGCCGGATCGAGACGCCGTCAGCGCGCCGCCATCTGAGGCTCGCGCATCATATCGGCTGCGGCGCCGGCGCGATTGGCGTCCCCGGCAGGACTCGAACCTGCGACCACCGGTTTAGGAAACCGATGCTCTATCCGGCTGAGCTACGGGGACCCGCTGTCCAGGATAGTCCGTCGCCAAGTGCGGCGCCACCGGCAGGCTGTTGGCCGATGAAAGGAGGCGCGGGTCAGCGCCCGCGCCAGGCCGTTTTGCCGGTGCGCCCGGAGAGCCCGCCCGATGGACCCGGCCGTCCGAGGGCGACCGGGTCCGCCAAGCGCGACCGAATTGGGCAGTCGATCAGTATTCGCTGGCTCGCGAAGTGCCGCGGACCAGGTGCAGGACCACCAGCACGACGATCGCGCCGCCGATCGCGACCAGGATACTGCGCAGGTTGAAGCCGTCGACGCCTTCGCCGCCGATCGCGGTCATGATCCAGCCGCCGACGATGGCGCCGACCACCCCGAGCACGATGTCGAGCAGCATGCCCTCGCCGCGGCGGTTGACGATCAGGCTGGAGATAAAACCGGCGATCAAACCCAGGACAATCCAAGCTAAAATAGACATGCGGTTCTCCTCCAAAACTCGCTAAGCTGATAACGCCTGAACCTTGGGGAGTGTTCGTCAGGTGCCGCATGTCACCGAACTTTGCCTGTTCGCCGCCGCCTTTATCCTCGCCTTTACCTATGGCCCAAGCGGGCTGGCGCTGGTCCGCAAGCTGGTCTCCCGGGCGCGGCGCTCCTAGTCGATCGTCGGCCGCGGTTTAGCCCGCGCCGAAGAAGTCGAGAACAGCGGCGAGAAACGCGTCCCTCTGTTCGTCGAAGGGCGCATGGCCCGCCTCTGGCAGCACGACGAGCCGGGCGCCGGGGATCAGCCGCCGATAGGCCTCGCCGAAAATCGCCGGCACCAGCCCATCCTTCTCGCCCCAGACCAGCAGCGTCGGCACATCAACCCGATGCAGCCATTTGCCGAGGCCGGGATTATGGAACCGCGGCCTATAGGCCAGCCGCGCAACCGTTGCCCGGTTCTTGGCGGCGACGGTCATATCCGCCTTGTCCAGATCGGCGAGGCGGCGCCGGGCACGGTCCTGATCGGCGTAGAAGCGGCGCAGGTTCTCCTCGACCGGCATGCGGAAGATGTCGGGGATCGGCTCGCCATCGGCGAGAATGCCGACCGCCCCGACAAGGCAGAGGCTCGCCAGCGGCGCGGTGTTGCGGACCGCCATCTCGGCGGCGATCCAGCCGCCGAGCGAGGTGCCCATCAAGTGCACGCCAGAAAGCCTGAAATGCCGCATCAGGTCGAGGTAGAAGAAGGCGAGATCGGCCACTTCGTCGAGCCAAGGAGGGTCGTCCGACTGGCCGAAGCCGGGATGCTCCGGCGCAAATACCTCGAAGCGCTGCGACAGCTCCTCGAGAAACGCCATCCAGCCGGTATGGCCGCCGGCGCCGTGCAGAAACAGCAGCGGCGGCGCACCGGTGCGGCCGCCGCGCAGCAGCCGGATGCGGGCACCGTCGATCGTCACGAATTCGGTCCTACAGGGCATCGCGCCGATCCTAGCAGCAATTGCGTGCCGGAGGCGCCGCATGCGAGGCTCACGGCAAAGATTACGGAGGAGCAGATGGCACTCAAGATCTATGGCATTCCCCGTTCGCGTGCGTTTCGCACGTTGTGGATGGCGAAGGAGCTCGGCATCGATTACGAAAACGTGCCGACCGATTTCGCCAGCGGCGGTACCCGCACTCCGGAATATCTGCGCATTAACCCCAACGCCCATGTCCCGGCGATCAACGATGGCGGGTTCGTGCTGTGGGAATCGATGGCGATCAACCTGTACCTGGCGAAGAAATATAGCGCGGGCACGCTGTACCCGGCGCGGATCGAGGACGAGGCGCGCACCTGGCAATGGAGCTTTTGGGGCATGACCGAGGTTGAGCGGCCGGTACTGACGGCGCTGTTCAACCGGGCGCTGCTGCCGGACGACCAGCGCGACGCCGCCGCCGCGGACGAGGCCGAGCGGCAGTTGCGGCAGCCGCTCAAGGTGCTCGACGGCGCGGTGTCGAAAACGCCGTACCTCATCGGTGACAGCTTCACCGTCGCCGACCTCAATGTCGCCAGCATCCTCAGCTGGGCGCGGCCGGCGCGCATCGATCTCGCCGGTGTGCCGAAGATGGCCGATTGGTTCAAGCGCTGCGCCGATCGACCGGCGGCGCGTGCGGCGCGCGACTTGCAGCGTTAGGCTTCGATGCGCAAGCGCTCGCCGTTCAACCTGCTTCTGGTGGCAGCGGCGGCACTGCCGCTGCTGCTCGTGATCGCCGATTTCGTGCTGATCGAGGGCAACCGCGGACTTCAGGCCGAGGTCAACCGCCGTCAACGCCTGGTCAACGAAGGAACGCAACTAGCGCGGCTCAATGGCTTGCTCGTTCGCCATATCGCGGTCGCCGCGGTGACCAGTCATGACGAGCGGCTGCGCGAGCTTCTGGGCCGAAGCGGGGATCACGATCAACACCGAGTCTAAACCCGGAACGCCGGCGCCGAATGCCGGCCAATAGCGGATACGGGCGATGACGACGCGGCTGGCCGGCAACATCTCGCTGGTGCTGGTCGTTGTGTCGATGTTCCTGCAGGCCGTATTCCAGACGGTTGAAGCAGTGCAGGCTCGAATCAGCCTGAGCGAGCTGCGCCAGATGCAGGAGGCGCCGCTGCAAGAAGCAGCGAAGGTGAAGCGCCAACTCGAAGCGCTATCATCGGCTGTCGCCGAGCTCGCCGCCGGCGGCGACGCCAATGCCCGGTCGATCATCGACGAGATACGGCGCGAAGGAGTGACGCTGCCCGTCGGCAAGCGGTAATTCGCGCTTGCCGCGTCGCGCCGACGACCCTAGGCTTTGCGCAACCTAGGGGAGGGACGGATGACGGATATCCAGGTATCGCGGCGGCGGGTTATGGCGACCGCGCTTGGCGGGCTTGCCACGACC
>DATARH010000049.1:0-25442 GCA_036264235.1 Allostellaceae bacterium | reverse complement strand
GATGCTCAAGCGGTTCTTCGAAAATCACGGCATGCCGCCGCAAGCCGGCCATGAGGTGATGGCGCTGGGCTCGGGGTTCATCATCGACCCAAGCGGCTACATCGTGACGAACCAGCATGTCGTCGGTACCTCCGACAAAATCACCGTCGTGCTGCAGGACAACACCAAGCATCAAGCAAAGGTCGTCGGCCGGGACGAGAAGACCGACCTCGCTTTGATCAAGATCGACGCCTCGGACAAGCTGCCCTTCGTGACCTGGGGCGATAGCGACAAGATGAAGGTCGGCGACTGGGTCGTCGCCGTCGGGAACCCGTTCGGGCTCGGGGGCAGCGTCACCGCCGGGATCATCTCGGCCCTCGGCCGCAACATCCATGAGGGGCCGTACGACGATTTCATCCAGATCGACGCGCCGATCAACCGCGGCAATTCCGGCGGCCCGACCTTCGATCTGAGTGGCCAGATCATTGGCATCAACACCGCGATCTATTCGCCCTCGGGCGGCTCGGTCGGGATCGGCTTCGCGATCCCGTCCAACATTGCCAAGCCGGTCATCACCCAGCTGCGCGAGCACGGCCATGTGGTCCGCGGCTGGCTGGGCGTGGCGATCCAGAGCATCACGCCGGCGATCGCCAAGAGCCTCGGGCTCAACCCGGACGAGCCCGGCGGCGCCCTCGTTGCCACCGTCACCGCCAACAGCCCGGCGGCGAAGGCGGGCCTCAAGCAGGGCGACGTAATCCTCAGCGCCAATGGCGAGCCGATCAAGAACGTCAACGATCTGCCGCGCCGGGTCGCGATGATGCAACCGGGCCAGAAGCTGGAGCTAGGCCTCCGCCGTGGCGGCAAGGACGTCAAGCTCGAGGCGCAGGTCGGCGAGATGCCGGAGAAGGAGCAGGCGCAGGCCGCGTCGACTGGCCAGGAATCGCAGAAGGATGAGGCGAAGACCAGCAGCCTCGGCCTCGAACTGTCGCCGATCGACCCGACGATCCGCCGGCACTTCCAGATCCCGCGCGATGTCGACGGGGTCGTCGTCAGCCGGATCGCCGGCGATAGCCCGCTGGCCGAACTCGGTCTCGAAGCCGGCGACGTGATCCAGTCGATCGATCAGCAGCCGGTCACGACCCCGCAGCAGGCCGCCAAGCTGCTGAAGGAAGCCGCAGCCAAGGGCAATGTCCTGGTGTTGCTCAACCGGCACGGCTCGAGCCAGTTCGTTGGCCTCAACATCGGCCAGGGGCGTCAGGGCAGCAGCAGCCCGCCGCGCGGCGGGGTCGTCCCGCGCTGACGCCGCGTCGACCGGGTCAGATTCCGGCGGCGCGCCGTACCTTGGCGGAGATTGACTGTCGCAATTTGCCGATCTCGGCCCAGGGATCGGATTTGAGGCGCTTCAGCCGGTCGGGCACGGTCTGGACGGTAAACCGGTCTGGCTTGACGCCCTTTTCGACCTCCTGCCATGAGAGCGGCGTCGCCACCGGCGCGCCCGCCCTCGCCCGCGCCGAATAGGCGCCGATCGCGGTGGCGCCGCGGCCATTGCGCAGGTAGTCAATAAAGATGCGGCCGGTGCGCGCGCGCTTCGCCATGTTGGTGGTGAACCGCTCGGGATAGGCCGCGGTAAACCGCTCGGCGACCCATTTCGAGAATTCCTTGATCTCGTCCCAGCCGAGCTTCGGGGCGATCGGGACGACGACGTGCAGCCCCTTGCCGCCGGTCGTTTTCGGGAAGCTCTCTAGCCCGATGCCGAGCAGCGCCTCGCGCAATTGGATCGCGGCGTCCGTGACCCGGTCCCAGGGCAGCCCGACATCGGGGTCGAAATCGAAGGTGATCCGGTCCGGGGTTTCGAGCTTCTTGACCGTCGAGCCCCAGGGATGGATTTCCAGAACCCCCATCTGCACCATCGCGACGAGCCCGGCGAGATCTTTGATGTAGGTATAGGTCCCGGTGCCGGTGCCGACGCCCTCCGGGATCTCGACCCGGCCGACGACGCCGGGAACGGCGCTAGTGGCGTGCTTCTGGTAGAAGCACTCCTTGTCGTAGCCCTCGGGGCAGCGGACCAACGACAGCGGTCGGTCGGCGAGCTCGGGCAGCACCCAATCGCGCACCGCCGCGTAATATTCCGCGATCGCCAGCTTGGTGATGCCCTCTTCCGGGTACAGCACCCGGTCGGGGTGGGTCAGCCGCACGCCCTCGAAGGTGATGCTGCCGTCGCGGGCCGGCGCCGTAACCTGCGGCGCGCCGCCAGATTTTGGCTTGGACGCTTTCTCCCCCTCATCCGCCACGGCTTTGCCGCGACTCCGAGAAAGGGTTGGCTTCGAGCTTCGGCCCTTTGCCGGCTTGGCTCCGGCGTCCGCGGGTACCGGAGGGAGACCGGTTTTCGGATCGTACACGATCTCCTCGGGCGGTTTGTCTTCGCGGAGGCCCTGGAACGAGGGATGGCGCAGGATACCGTCGGTGGTCCGGTTGCCGTAGCGGATTTCCGCTACGAGCCTGGGCTCGACCCAATGGGTGCCTTTTTTCGAGACACCTTTCGGCAAACGTACGGTCGGGGTCTTGCGCTCGAGCTTGTCGAGGCCGGCGCGCAATTCGGTCAGGCGCTTGCCGTTGAAGCCCGTGCCGACCCGGCCGGCGTAGGTAAGCTCGCCCTGTGGGCTGTAATAGCCGAGCAGCAGCGCGCCGAAGCCGTGGCGCTGGCCGGCCGGATCGGTAAATCCGACGATGATGAACTCGTCGCGCTTGCCGCACTTGATCTTGAGCCAATCGGTGCCGCGCCCGGGCCGATAGGGCCGGTCGCGCCGCTTCGACATGATGCCTTCGAGCTCGTAGCCGCAGGCGCGGTCGAAGAATTCCTGGCCATGTCCGGTCTGGTGGTCGCTGAACCGGACGGTGCCGTCGCTGTCGCGTGCGATCAGCTCGGCCAATACGGCCTTCCGGTCCTCCAGCGTCGCGCCGGTCTGATCATAGCCGTCGCGGTACAAGAGGTCGAAGGCATAGAACAGCAGGTCGCCGGTATCGCCATTGGCGATGCGGTCCTGCAGCATGGCGAAATTCGTCGTGCCGTCGGCTGCCACCGCGACGACCTCGCCATCGACCACCGCAGTCTCGGCCGGCAACTCGGCGAGCGCCTTCGCTAGTGCCGGAAACTTGGACGTCCAATCGAGCCCGGTGCGGGTCAGCAGCCGCACCTTGCCGCGGTCGATGCGGGCCAGCAGGCGGTAGCCGTCGAATTTGATCTCGTGCAGCCAATCGTCGCCGTCGGGCGGCTGCTCGACCAATGTCGCGAGCTGCGCCACGAACCGATCCGGCATCGCGCGCTTGCGCGCGCCCTTCGGGAGCGCCGCCGGCCCCTTCTTCGTCGGCGCCTTGGCCTTTGTCGGCGGTTCGCCGGGAATTTCGCCGCGGTCGTAATCCCAGACGCGGTCGCGCTCGGCGGCGATCGCCTCCATCGAGCGGCCGGTGGCGACGCTGAGCGGCTTGTCCTCGACGATTGCGGCGTCGCTGCCGGGCTCGGCCTCGTCGTCGCGCTCCTTGATCAGCAGCCAGTTCTCGTGGTCGCCGGGTTTGCGCGGCGCCGCCCGGCCGCCCATCCGCACCAGCGCCCATTTTCCGTGCAGTTTGTCGCCGTCTAGCCGGAATTTGAGCGTGCCCTTGCGGTAGGCTTCCGCCGGATGCGGCCCTTCCGGCGTCCAGGTGCCGCGGTCCCACAGCAGCACCGTACCGCCGCCGTATTGCCCCTTCGGGATCACCCCCTCGAAACCGCCATATTCGATCGGGTGGTCCTCGACATGGACTGCGAGGCGCTTCTCGCCGGGGTCGAGACTTGGCCCCTTCGGAACCGCCCAGCTCAGGAGGACGCCGTCCAGTTCGAGGCGAAAATCGTAATGCAGCCGGCGGGCAGCGTGTTTTTGGATGACAAAGGAGAGCGGCGCCGGTCCGGCTTTCTTGGCGCGCGGGCGGGCGCCGGCCGGCTCCGGCGTGCGGTGGAAATCACGCTTCCGTTTGTATTCCTCGAGCGCCATCGCGGTCCTATCCCATTGTCACAACGGGTGGGTTCGATGCCGCGTTCCGCCGTTAGCGGGAGGGTTCAGGCCGGCTTGGGGGGTTGTCGGCGTAGCGGCCGACCTCGACAATTTCCGAGATCGTGCCGTCGGGGGCGCGGTATTTGATCGCGGCGCCCGGCTCGAGCGGCAGGATGGTGCCGCCATTCGCCTCGATCTTCGCGATGAAGGCGGCGGTGTCCTCGACTTCGATGCCGAAATGGTGGATCGCCGGTCCCGGACCGACCAGCTTCGCCTCGGCATCCTCTTCGCTGTCATAGACACTCAGCGCGAGGTCGATATAGCCGTCGGTCATGTGCCGCGAGATATGGCCGCGCGACCGCCCGGTCCTGACCTGCCGAAAGCCATAGACGTTTTCGTAAAAGCGGGTCGCCGCGTCGAGATCCTGCACCTTGAGGGCGATGTGATTGATGCGTGGCATGAGACGCTCTCAGCTGGAAACAGCCGAATAGCGATATACGCCATCGGCACCGGTGGTGCACGCGATCTCGCCCTGGCCGATCAGGTAATGGGCGTGCGCGATCGCCTCGCCGAGCGCGAAGGCGGTCTGGTGTCGGTCGAGATGGCGGCGGAACAGCACCGGCAGCAACTCGATCGCACTGACCGGCCGGTCGCAGGCAGCCAGAAGCTCGGTGCAGCGCTCGTTGTGATGCGACGCCAATTCGTCGATGCGCTCGTGTACCCCGTGGAACGGCAGATTGTGCGACGGCAATACCAGCGTCTCCGGCGGCAGCGCCCCGCGCAATTTGACGAGCGATCGCAGATAGCGGGCGAGCGGATCGCCGTCCGGCTCGTGCGGCGGCACGCTGATATTGGGCGAGATGCGCGGCAGGATCTGGTCGCCGGCGATCAGCGCACCGGTTTCCGCGCAGTAGAGGCAGGCCAGCTCCGGCGCGTGCCCTTCGCCGACGATCACCCGCCATTCGCGGCCGCCGATCTCGATCGCGCTGCCGTCGCCGATCCGACGATAGGACGCCGGCACCGAGGGGACGCCGCGGCGATAGCTCGAATGCCGACGGGCGAAGAGATCGCTGTCCTCCTCGCTGAGCCCGGCGCGCAACGCGAAACCGCGCGCCGAGACCGCGTAATCGGCGGCCGCCTCGCCGGTCATCATGCGGGCGTGCAGCCATTCCTTCTCGGTGATCCACAGCGGCGCGTGCCAGCGCTCGGCAAGCCAGCCGGCGAGGCCGATGTGGTCCGGGTGGTAATGGGTGACGATGATGCGGCCGATCGGCCGGTCCCCGAGATGCCGGGTGAATATCTCTTCCCACAACGCAGTCGTGTCCGGCAGCGCGTAGCCGCAGTCGACGACGGTCCAAGTCGGCCCGTCGTCGAGGAGCCACAGATTGATGTGGTTCAGCGCGAAGGGCAGCGGCATGCGCAGCCACGACACGCCAGGCGCGATCGGCACGACCTCGCCCGGCTCCGGTGCGGCCGCGACCGGGAAATGCAGCATCTTTTCGGACTCGTTCCGGAAATCCCGAATTGACCAATCAAGGTGGAGCGTGCATGGGTTTGGGACAAGCGCCGCGCCCGCCGGTCAGCCTTGCGCCCCAGGCGGGCGTTTCTTTGGCGGCGCTGAACATTCGAGGGGCATAGATGCGTGACTTTAATGTGCCCGGCCGCTCGGCGGCGATGGCGGCCAACGGCATGGCGGCGACCTCGCACCCGCTGGCGACGCTGACCGCGCTCGATGTGCTGCGCTCGGGCGGCAACGCGGCCGATGCGGCAATCGCCGCAGTCGCGGTGCAATGCGTTGTCGAGCCGCAGAGCACCGGCATCGGCGGCGACTGCTTCGTGCTGTATTCGAAGGCGGGCGCGCTGCCGGTCGCGCTTTCCGGCGCCGGTCGCGCCCCGGCCAAGGCGCATCTCGAATGGTATGCCGAACGCCAGATCCGCCAGATCGAGGTGCAGACGCCGCATGCGGCGACGGTGCCGGGGGCGATCGACGCCTGGTGTCTGCTCAATCGCGAGCACGGCAGCAAACCGATGGCGGAATTGCTGGAGCCGGCGGCGAAGGCGGCCGAGGACGGTTACGTCGTGACGCCGCGCGTCGCCCATGACTGGGCGCGCAATGTGCACAAGCTGCGCGACCCGATCACCGCCAAGGTGATGCTGCCGGGCGGCAAGGCGCCGAAAGCCGGCGACACGATGCGCAATCCGGCGCTGGCCCGCACCCTGCGCAAGATCGGCCGCGATGGGCGCGAGGCGTTCTACGAGGGCGCCGTCGCGCACGACCTCGTCAGCCGATTGCAGGAGTTGGGCGGGCTGCACGAGGAGGCGGATTTCGCGGCGCAGCGCTCGGAGTGGGTCGAGCCGATCCACGCCTCGTACCGCGGCTACGATGTGTATGAGGTGCCGCCGGCCAATCAGGGCCTGACCGCGCTGATGATCCTGAAGACGCTGGAAGGCTACGCGCTCGACGGTGACGGATTCAGCGAGGCCGACCGGCTGCACCTGATCGCCGAAGCAACCAAGGCCGCGTATTATGTCCGCGACAACTTCATCGGCGACCCGGATTTCACCGACAACCGGGTCGAGCGGTTTCTATCGGACGAATACGCCGAACAGACGCGCCAGCAGATCCGGCTCGACAAGGCGCTGCCGCCGCAGCATTGGGAGGACACGCGGCACCGCGACACGATCTACATGTGCGTCGTCGATCGCGACGGCAACGCGGTGTCGTTCATCAACTCGCTGTTCTCGTCGTTCGGCACCGGCATCATGGGGCCGGAGAGCGGCGTCATCCTGCACAACCGCGGCAGCGGCTTCCGGCTGACCCCCGGCCATCCGAGCGCGATCGCGCCGAAGAAGCGCCCGTTCCACACGCTGATCCCCGGCATGCTGGTCAAGGACGGGCGCGCGGTGATGCCGTTCGGCGTGATGGGCGGCCAGTTCCAGGCGGTCGGCCACGCGACCTTCCTGCATTACCTGATTGACCGCGGGCGGGACCCGCAGCAGGCGGCCGAGGGGCCGCGCGTCTTCGCTTATCAGGGCGTGCTGCAGACCGAGCATTTCGTGCCCGAGCCGGTGCGCGCCGACCTCGCCAGGCGTGGCCATGAGATCGAGATGCTCGAGGTGCCGATCGGCGGCTGCCAGGCGATCTGGATCGATCGCGAGCGCGGCGTCTTGATCGGCGGCTCCGAACCGCGCAAGGACGGGCTGGCGCTCGGGTATTGAGTTAAAGATCGTCATTCCGGACGGCCTGCAGGGTCAGACCCGGAACCCAAGGACACGGACCGCTCCGAAGGTGGACTGCCGCATGAGCGAGGCCCGCGACGCAGGTGTTCATGGGTTCCGGGCTCGCCGCTCCATGGCACCCCGGCATGACCACCTTGAAAGCTTCACGCGAAACAGGACGCGCGGCGTCGCCGAGATCGGCTTTGCCCGGCGCGGCGGCGCGACGCGGCTCGCGCATCTCTATCAGCGTGATCCGCTACGGGTGTTGTTTCCGGGGCCGGACGGCGACCCGGCGGCGCTTGCGGTCATCGTCACGACCTCGGGCGGGCTCGTCGCCGGCGACCGGCTCGGAATCTCGGTCGAGATCGGAGCCGGTGCCGTTGCGCATGTCACCGGTTCGGCGGCGGAAAAGCTGTATCGCTCGACCGGCGCGACCACCGAAATCCGTCAGCGCCTCTCGGTCGAGGCCGGCGGCTGGCTCGAATTTCTGCCGCCCGAAGCGATCCTGTTCGACGGCACGAGGCTGCGCCGCGAGACGCATGTCGAGCTCGCCAACGGTGGCGGGTTTCTCGGCGGCGGTATCATCGTGTTCGGCCGCCGCGCGCGCGGCGAAGGCTTCACCCATGGCCTGCTGCACGAGGTCTGGGAAATCCGTCGCGACGGCGCGCTGGTCTGGGGCGACGCGCTGCATGTGGATTGCGATGTCGCTGCGATCATGCGCGACCCGGCCTGCTTCGCCGGCGCGAGCGCCTGTGCGACCCTGATCCTGGCACCGCCATCGGGCGACCCGACGCTCTACATCGATGCGGCACGCGCGGCGCAACAGCGCGCGCCCGAGCTGCGCGCCGGGGTCACCGCGGTCGGCGGCCTCGTGATCGCGCGCTGGCTCGGCGATCCGCCGGCGCTGCGCCGCGCCTATGCCGATCTCGCTTGCCATTTGCGCGCCGCCGCGATGGGATTGCCGCCACGGCTGCCGCGGCTTTGGCACGTTTGATGCTCGGCCGATAAGATAGCCCGGGGAGGATGCGGCGCGATGAACCTGACGCCACGCGAAAAAGACAAATTGCTGGTCTCGGTCGCGGCGATGGTCGCCGAGCGGCGCCTCAAACGCGGCGTCAAGCTGAACTACCCGGAAGCCGTGGCGCTGATCACCGACTATGTGCTGGAGGGCGCGCGCGACGGCCGCAGCGTCGCCGAGCTGATGCGTGACGGCGCCACCGTGATCGGCCGCGACCAGGTCATGGAAGGGATCGCCGAGATGATCCACGACATTCAGGTCGAGGCGACGTTTCCGGACGGCACCAAGCTCGTCACAGTCCACCAGCCGATCCGGTGACGAGAGCATGATACCCGGTGAAGTGTTTGTCAGTGATGGCGACGTCGAGCTGAACGCCGGGAGGCCGACGGTGACGCTGACCGTCGCCAACACCGGCGACCGGCCGATCCAGGTCGGCTCGCACTACCATTTCTACGAAACCAATCAGGCGCTGCAGTTCGACCGCGACAAGACCCGCGGCTTCCGTCTCGACATCCCGGCCGGCACCGCGACCCGGTTCGAGCCGGGCCAGAGCCGCGAGGTGCGGCTCGTCGCCTATGGCGGGGCGCGGCGCGTGGTCGGCTTTCAGGGCCGCGTCAACGGCGCGCTGGACTGACACCGATGGCGAACACACTTTCGCGCAGCGGTTATGCCGCGATGTTCGGTCCGACCAAGGGCGACCGGCTGCGCCTCGCCGATACCGAACTGATCGTCGAAATCGAGGACGACCGCACCATCTATGGCGAGGAGGTGAAGTTCGGCGGCGGCAAGGTGATCCGCGACGGCATGGGCCAGAGCCAGCGGAGCCGCGCCGAGGGCGCCGTCGATACCGTCATCACCAACGCGGTGATCATCGACCATTGGGGCATCGTCAAGGCTGACATCGCGATCCGCGACGGGCGCATCTACGGCATCGGCAAGGCCGGCAATCCCGACATCCAGCCCGGAATCGACATCGTGATCGGGCCGGGCACCGAGATCATCGCCGGCGAGGGCCGGATCGTCACCGCGGGGGGCATCGACTCGCACATCCATTTCATCTGCCCGCAGCTGGCCGAGGAGGCGCTCTACAGCGGCATGACGACGATGCTCGGCGGCGGCACCGGCCCGGCCGCCGGCACCGCGGCGACGACCTGCACGCCGGGACCGTGGCATCTGGCGCGCATCATCGAGGCGGCCGAAGGCATCCCGGTCAATCTCGGCTTTTTCGGCAAGGGCAATGCGTCGGAGCCGCGCGCGCTGGTCGAGATGATCGAGGGCGGCGCCTGCGGCCTCAAGCTGCACGAGGATTGGGCGACGACGCCGGCGGCGATCGATTGCTGCCTGTCGGTCGCCGAGCAGTACGATGTTGCGGTGGCGATCCACACCGACACCCTGAACGAAAGTGGCTTTGTCGAGGACACGATCGCTGCGTTCAAGGGCCGCAACATTCACGCGTTTCACACGGAGGGCGCCGGCGGAGGGCACGCGCCCGACATCATCAAATTGTGCGGCCTCCCGAACGTGCTGCCGTCATCGACCAACCCGACGCGGCCGTTCACCGTCAACACGGTCGACGAACATCTCGACATGCTGATGGTGTGTCACCACCTCGACGCGCGCATCCCGGAAGACGTCGCCTTTGCCGAGAGCCGCATCCGGCGCGAGACGATCGCCGCCGAGGACATCCTGCACGATCTCGGTGCGTTCAGCATGATGTCGTCCGACAGCCAGGCGATGGGCCGGGTCGGCGAGGTCATAATCCGCACCTGGCAAACCGCCGACAAGATGAAGCGGCAGCGCGGCCCGCTCCCGGGAGATAGCGAGCGAAACGACAATTTCCGGGTCAAGCGCTACATCGCGAAATACACGATCAACCCGGCGCTGACGCACGGCCTCGCCGACCATATCGGCTCGGTCGAGGTGGGGAAGCTGGCCGATCTGGTGCTGTGGTCGCCGGCGTTTTTCGGGGTGAAACCCGATGTCGTGCTGCGCGGCGGCATGATCGCTGCGGCGCTGATGGGTGACCCGAACGCCTCGATCCCGACGCCGCAGCCGGTGCATTACCGGCCGATGTTCGGCGGCTTCGGCCGGGCTCTCGCCGCTTCGGCCGTCACGTTCTTACCGAGCATCGCGATCGAGCGTGACCTGCCCGCCGGACTCGGCCTGCAGCGCACCGTGCTGCCGGCGCGCGGTATCCGCGCCGTGAACAAAAGCCGCATGGTGCACAACAATTCGACACCCCATATCGAGGTCGATCCCGAGACCTACGAGGTACGGGCCGACGGCGCGCTGCTGACCTGCGAGCCGGCGACAGTGGTGCCGCTGGCGCAGCGCTATTTCTTGTACTGAGTTTCTGACCAGGTCCCGCAATGGATTACGATTCCACCGAAATTGCCGCCAAATATGATGTAGGTCGCGCCTTGACGAAGGAGGCGGTTCTGCAGTGGCGCAGCTTTCTTGAAAGCCATATCGATCGCAAACAGGTTTCGGTGGTCGTCGATCTCGGCTGCGGGACGGGGCGATTTTCGGAACTGCTGGCGGCGCATTTCGATGCAAGGATCATCGCTATCGAGCCGTCGCAGAAGATGCTCGACGAGGCCCGTCGCAAGCCGCCGAGCGGTGCGGTCCTGCTGCAGCGAGCCTCCGCCGAGGCGTTGCCGCTGGCCGACGGCAGCGCCGACCTCATCTTCATGTCGATGGTCTACCATCATTTGACGGACCCTCTGGCCGTGGCCGAGGAGTGCGGGCGCGTGCTGCGGCATGGGGGTCATGTCTGCATTCGCAACGGCACGCGCGAGTCCGACTTCCCGCACCGTCACTTCTTTCCCGCGATCGGGTCGCTGATCGAGTCGCACCTGCCGACGCGGAGCGAGATTCGGGAAAGGTTTGCTCTCGCCGGGCTCGTGCCGGTGGTGCATGAGATTGTCACGCAGACGACCGCGCCCGATTGGCAAAGTTTTGTCGACAAATCCGCGACGCGCGCCGATTCATTCCTGGCGCGTATCACCGATGCGGAATTCGAGCGCGGCATTGCAGCGCTGAACGCCCATCGCGCCGTGGTCGATCCCACGAAGCCGGTAACAGAAGAAATCGATTGGTTCCTGTTTTCGAAGCAGGTTTGCTGATGCGGCGGGCGATTGCGGTGCATCGGCGCGGAGCCTGGCCCGAAGAGGCGGCGCAGGATGCGGTGACGCTTGCCTATCTCGACCGTCACCGTCGCCGCATCCGGCTGGTCAGCGATGCCGGTAAGCCGTTCCTGCTCGATTTGGCGCGGGCGCACCGGCTTACCGATGGCGATGGGCTCGAACTCGACGATGGCGGCTATCTTCGGGTGAACGCCGCGGCGGAGCCGGTGATCGAGATCGCCGCCCCGCCAACCGACCTGCTGCGGATCGCCTGGCACCTCGGCAACCGTCATTTGCCGCTGCAGGTGATTGAAGACCGGCTGCGCATCCGCGACGATCATGTCATCGCCGAGATGGTGACGGGACTGGGCGGCGAAATCACTCGGCATAATTCACCGTTCGATCCGGAGATCGGCGCCTATGCCGGCGCCGCGCAGGCGCATGACCACGAGCACTGAGCAAGCCGTGACCACGGGCCTATACCGCCTGCTGGCGTGGTCGTCGCCGGCGTTTCCGATCGGCGCCTTCAGCTATTCGCACGGGCTCGAAGCCGCCGCGGCAAGCGGCGCAATAAAGGACCGGGACACACTGCAGCAATGGGTCGCCGCGATCGTGTTGCGCGGTAGCGGCCGCATCGACGCAGATATCCTGCGTGATGCCCATCGCGTGGCGCGGAGCGGTGACGATGCGGCGCTGGCAGAGGTGAATCGCCGCGGCATTGCGTATCGCTCGACTGCCGAGCTCTCACTCGAATCCGGTCAGCAAGGCACAGCCTTTCTCAACACCTGCCGTGCGGCCTGGCCGGAGCCATTTGTTGCCGATTGGGACACTGGCGGCGATATCTGTCACGCCGCTGCGTTCGGCGCGACAGCGGCGGGTGCCGGAGTGGCGCTCGAAGACGCCCTGCTCGCCTATCTGCAGGCCTTCACCGCCAATCTCGTATCCGCAGGCATCCGGCTCGGGATCGTCGGACAGACCGGCGGCCAGCGCATTTTGGCGGCTCTCGAAGCGCCGATCACGGTGGCGGTGACGGAGACGACGACCCGCGACCCGGACCAGTTCGGCAGTGCGACGTTCGCCGCCGACCTCGCGTCGATGGCGCACGAGACGCAGTACACGAGGCTGTTCCGCTCATGACATCCACCGCACCCCGCGAGCCGCTGCGCATCGGCATCGGCGGCCCGGTCGGCTCCGGTAAGACGGCGCTGATGGATTGGCTGTGCAAGCGGATGCGCGGCCGGTGGGACCTCGTCGCAATCACCAACGATATCTATACCCGAGAGGACGCCGAGTTCCTGACCCGCAGCGGCGCGCTGCCGCCCGAGCGCATTCGCGGCGTCGAGACCGGCGGCTGCCCGCATACCGCGATCCGCGAAGACGCCTCGATCAACCTCGCCGCAGTCGCCGAGATGACACGGCTCTTCCCTTCGGTCGATCTCGTGCTGATCGAATCCGGCGGCGACAATCTCGCCGCCACCTTCTCGCCGGAACTCGCGGACTTGACGATCTATGTCATCGACGTCGCGGCCGGCGACAAGATCCCGCGCAAGGGCGGACCCGGCATCACCCGCTCCGATCTTCTCGTCATCAACAAAACCGACCTCGCGCCGCTGGTCGGCGCCAGCCTCGACGTCATGGATCGTGATGCCAAGCGCATGCGCGGCGAGCGCCCATTCGTCTTCACCAATTTGAAAGCCGGTGACGGCGTCGACCGCATCGTCGATTTCATCGCGGCGCAGGGCGGCTTGGCCTGATGCGCCGCCGGGATCAGCGCATGCGCGAGCCGGGGTCCATGCCGAGATAGACGCGGCCGCCGATCGGGTACCATTCCGGCGCCAGCGTCACCGTCTGGCCGACCGTATGCAGGTCGCGCCAGCATTCGGCGAGGCGGCTGTCGCGCTTGAACGAGGTGCTGCCGCCGAGCCGATACATCAAATCCATCGCCTCGCGGGCACAGTCGGCGGCGTAGCTGGCGGCCAGCCGGCAGCGCGAACGCTGTTCGAGTGTCGTCTCACCGCCCGCAGCGATCGTGTTCCACAGGGCCGTGATCATCGCCGTGCGGTGGCTGCGCCCGGCTTCGAGGATGGTGTCGGCGCGGCCGACCGCATCCTGCACCTGCGGGCTCTCGCATAACAGCCCGGCGGGCCGGCCGCGCGGCTGCTTGCCGCCGGCGAGCTCGATCAGCGCCTCGATGCCGGCGCGCGCGATGCCGGTGATCACCGAGCTGTGATGCGGCCCGACCCAGGCTTGCGCCGGCAGCTGATAGGTCGTGCCCGGCCAACGGTTCCACTGGTTGTCGAGCGGCGCACCGGCATGGAGCATCACCCGCCGCTTGGGCAGGAACACGTCCGTCACCGTCCAGTCGAAGCTGCCGGTGCCCCGCAGCCCGGTGACATCCCAGCTGCCGGGTACGATCTCGACCTCGGAACGCTTGAAGACAGCGCGCCAATAACTGCCGGTCCCGTCAGACCGGGCGACCGGCTCGCCGTTTTCGATGATCTGGAAGCTGCCGAGCATCCACACGGCCTCGTTGCAGCCGCTGCCGAATTGCCAGCGGCCGGTGACGCGGTAGCCGCCTTCGACAGCCACTGCCTTGCCGCCGCCCTGCACTGCGGTGCCGGCGAGGTTGACGGGGCCGCCCCCGTAAATCTCGTCCGTGCCCCCCTGCGGTAAGCCGAGCACGATCAGTTGACCGATCGAATTATTGGCAATGTTCCAGCCGACCGAACCGCAACCCTCGGCGAGCAGCTCGCCGACGCGCAGATAAGTCAGCGGATCGGACTCGAGCCCGCCATAGGCGCGCGGGATCAGCAGCCGGTAGAAGCCGGCCTCGCGCATCTCCTCGGCGAGCGCCGGCGGCATGCGCTGCTCGCGCTCGATCTCATCTTTGTACCGACGCAAGCTCGGCCGGATGGCCTTCGCCGCCTGCACGACCGGCTGCGCCTCGACGTCGAACGGCAAGCGCGTCTCGGGGGCGATCATGTCCATCGGCTCCTCCTGCCAGCCAAGGTCGGGACACACTCTGAACCGAAATTCGGCTTTCGGATACTGCCCGCGCCGCCGGCGCGCCTCAGGCCACCGCGTTCTCGAATTTCGCGAACGGGCTCAGGCCGAGCCAGGTTTGCAGGTGCGTTTCGAGTTTCCGGCTGCCGGTGACGACCAGCCGGTTCTTCGCCTTCGCCCGGGCGACGGTCTTATACCCCATCCAGATCTCGGTCATCGTCCGCAGATCATGCCACCGGTCGATATTCAGCCGATCGAGGGCGTCTTCGACAGGGAGCAGAAGCAGGAGATGATTCGCAAGGTGACCGGCGGCATGGTCGCGATCGAAGGCGAGGCGATGCGCGGCCTCCCCTGGGTACGGGTCCATGAGGTCGCGAGCGGCGAGTGGGGCATCGGCGGCAAGGGAATGACCGCCGCCGACGTCAAAGCCGTGCAGGCGGAAGGCTCCTGATCCCGACGAGCTGCCCCGACCGTTGCAGACAGGCAACGGTCGGGCTGCCTTTTGCCCGGAGTGGCTGGCCGGCGGGCATTTTAGCCGATACCATCGGCGCGGCTTTCCCGGCACCCAACGGCCGACGCATGACAGCAGTTCGCTCTGTAATCCTTCAACGGCTCCGACGCGGCGCCCGATGAGCCGGGGCAGGGGATGGCGGGCCGCGGCCGCCGCAATCGTATGGGCGGTGCTTCTGGGGTTCGGATCGCTCGCTTCGACCGCCTTCGCCTACACGGCCGCCGGCGACCGGCTGTTCCCGGCGACGATCCTGCTGCCGCAGATCTCGCCAGGCGACGAGTTCTACACCAATGTGATGGACCTTCCCTCGACGCCGAGCGGCATCGGCACGCCGGACCATCAGACAAACCTCAACATGGTCTTTGCCAAGACGATCACCGACCGGCTCGGCGTCTTCGTCGAGGAAACCTATACCCAGCTCGGCAGGGTCGGTGGCGGCTCGCTCAACGGTTGGCAGAATTTCGATATGTCGGTGAAATACCTGACGGTTCTCGACCTGCCGCACGAATTCCTGTTGACCCTCGGCCTCGACCGCGAATTCGGCGATACCGGTGCGCGGAGGGTCGGCGCCAGCCCGTCCGGCGCGACGACGCCGCAGATCTTTTTCGGCAAGGGGCTGGGCGACCTCGATGTCGGCTATCTGCGGCCGGTGGCGATCACCGGCTTTGTCGGGTACCAGGCCGCCGATTCGCGGCCGCGCCCGGATCAGGCGGTCGGCGGGCTCACCCTGCAGTATTCGATCCCGTACCTGCAATCGAAGGTGCAGACCCTCGATCTGCCGGAAGTCCTGCGCACCGTGACGCCGATCACCGAGTTTCTATTCAGCACGCCGGCCGGCCAAAGCTTCGGAACCCGAACCACCGCGCTGTTCGCACCGGGCGTCAGCTATGCCGGGGAGGGCTGGGAACTGGCGGTCGAGGCGCTGGTGCCGGCAACCCGGGCGACCGGTCGCGGCGTCGGCGTGACGGCGCAGCTGCACCTCGCGCTCGACTATCTGGTGCCCGACACGCTCGGCCGCCCGCTTTTCTCGGCGCCTTAATCGGATCGTACCATGTCCAATGATCAACGACTCTTGGCGCGTCTGCTGCGGCACGCGCTCGTTGCAGCCGCGGCGCTGCTGTTGTGGAGCGCGGTGGCGATTGCCGCTCCGGCCGGCACGGTGATCGGGCTTAGCGGCGCCTGCTTTGTCGATAGCGGCGGTCAGCGCGTGCCGCTGAAGATCGGGCAGGCCGTGCAGGTGACCGATACGGTTGAGGTGCCCGCAGACGGAAAATTGAAATTGCGGATGGCCGACGGCTCCGTCGTTTCGGTAGCCGCCGGCACGCGGGTCACGATCTCCGCTTACGTCGTCGATGCCGGCGGGCAACGCGTCAGCGCGAACCTGTCGCTGGCACAAGGGCTGGTGCGCGCGGTCGTCTCGCCGATGGGGCAACCGGCGACATTCGAGGTCGCCACCGCGGTCGGCGCCGCCGCCGCCCGCAGCACCGATTGGTTCATCGAGGCATCCGCCGGCGCGATGCAGGTCGGGGTCTTGACCGGCAGCGTCAGCATGACCAGCAGAGCGACCGGCCGCGGCGAGACGATACCGGCACGCTGGGGCGCGCGGCTCGAGGCCGGCCGCGATCCGGTGCCGGCCCGGCTGTGGAGCCCGGCCGAGTTTCAGGCAGTCATTTCGCGGACCGACGTGCCGTAGCGGTCTGCGCGATTACATCCTGGTCAGCGTTGCCGTATAGGCGCAGTCGGCGCGCCGCATGTTGCCGGTCAGCACGTTGTTGCTGATCCGGCCGGTCAGGTTGGCGGTGGTTCCGTCACCGTTCCGGTGATACGCGTTCACCGCACCGGCGGCATCGACCCTGCCGCGGTAATGCAGCTTGTGCCCCCGCCAATTGGCGTATTCGATGAAGACCGCGCCGTTGCGGATCGTCATCGTGGCAGGTCTTCCCTCGACGCATTTCGAGCGATAGGCATTGTCCGTCGACAGGCCCGACGCCGACAGCGACAAGGCACCCTGATAATTGCCGTCGAAGGCGGTCGCGATTGGCGCCGTCTGAGCCGCCATCTGAGCCATTGAAGAGGCGGGTTGCAGGGTCCAGGCGGCGAATGCCAGGAGCGAACCAACAACATAATGCTGTTTCATCGTGGTCCTCCTAAGCTGACGGCCCAATCTACGCCCTCGGGGAGTGGTTTCCTAATCTCGGGTTTACACGAGGCCGTGAGGGCTGGCTGGTGCCCCGGCCCTCCTGTACGATTGCGTGAATGTTGCGAATGTTCCGGACCGCGGCCGGCCCGATGGCAGAAACCCGATGAACCTTTCCGTGGCCCGCGGCGGCTGGCTGCGCCACGTCGCGACGCTGGCCCGGCATCGCTGCGCCACCGCGGCGCTGGCGGCGATTGCCTTCGCCGACAGCTCGTTCCTGCCGATCCCGCCCGACATCCTGCTGGTCCCGATGGCGCTGCTCCGTCCGGAGCGGCTGCGGCGGCTGCTGGTCATCGGTACCGTCGCCTCCTCGCTTGGCGCTGTCCTCGGCTATCTGATCGGCTACGGGCTTTGGGATCTGATCGGCGCGCCGCTGATCGACTTCTACGGTTATCGCGACGCCTTCGCCGCCTACCAGAATGCGGTCGCCGTGTGGGGCGTATGGATCATCATCGCCAAGGCATTCACCCCGATCCCGTTCAAGGTGGCGGCGATCGGCGCCGGGGTCGCGGGCATGGACCCCGTCGCGTTCATGGTCGCCACGGTGCTCGGTCGGGCGCTGCATTTCGCGATGGTCGGGCTCGCGATCGTGCTGTTCGGCGAGCGCGTCATGGCGATGGTCGAGCGCTTCGAGCGGCAATTCGCGATCGTCAGCGTGCTCGGGCTGGCGGCGGTGGCGGTCGCCTTCGCGCTGAAATAACCCGCTAGAAGGCGACGTCGTCGCCGCCCTTGAGGGCGAGCAGCTTGCGCGCTTCGTCGGGGGTGGCAATCTCGAGCGACAAGTTTTCCAGGATCGTGCGGATTCGGCTGACCTGGTCGGCATTGCCCTGGGCCAGCTGGCCGCGCCCCAGCCACAGCGAGTCTTCGAGCCCGACCCGGACATTGCCACCCATGATCGCACCCATCGTCACCAGCGGCATCTGGTGACGCCCGGCGGCGAGGATCGACCAGGCATAATCGTCACCGAACAATTTATCGGCGATCCGCTTCATATGCGCGAGGTTCTCGGGGTCGGCGCCGATGCCGCCAAGGATGCCGAAGATCGTCTGGACAAAAAACGGCGGCTTGAGCAGGCCGCGGTCCACAAAATGCGCCAGATTGTAGAGGTGGCCGACATCGTAGCACTCATGCTCGAACCGGGTACCGCATTCCTCGCCGAGCCGCTTCAACACCTTTTCGATATCGGCGAAGGTGTTGCGGAAGATGAAGTCGCGGGTCATCTCCAGCGCCTTCGGCTCCCACTCGTATTTCCATTCCTTGTAGCGGTCGAGCATCGGGTAGAGCCCGAAATTCATCGACCCCATGTTCATCGAGCACATCTCGGGCTTGGCGCGCAGCGGCGCCGCCAGCCGCTCTTCGAGGGTCATGCCATGACCGCCGCCGGTCGTGATATTGACGACGGCATTAGTCGCCTGCTTGATGCGCGGCAGGAACTGCATGAACACCTCGGGATCGGGGGTCGGCCGCCCGTCCTTCGGGTCGCGCGCATGCAGATGCAGGATCGCGGCCCCGGCCTCGGCCGCGGCGATCGCGTCGCGCGCGACTTCGTCCGGCGTCAGCGGCAGATAGGGGCTCATCGTTGGCGTGTGGATCGAGCCGGTGACCGCGCAGGTGATGATGACCTTGCTCTTCAGCGGCATGGCAGTCCCTCCGTGTTTGCAAACGGAAGATTGCTGCGCCAACTCGCCGCCCGCAACGGCAATCGGACAATCTAGGGCGAGTGGACCGCCGCGGCGGCGCGGGCAGCCCGCCAAAGGCCGTTTTGCCCGGCAATGCGGGTTACTCTGCGCTCGCCCGCCCTATGGCGATGCCTCGGGCTTCGCGGGATCGGTCAGCCGCGCGCGGAGACGAAGGTTGCCGACCCCCGCGAAAAGCTTAATACCGATGGTGACGCCGACGGTAATGGCGGCGGGGATAATAGTAGCCGGATCCGTAGTAGTAGCCCGGCCCGTAGTAGTAGCCGGGTCCATAGTAGTAATAGGGCCGGAACGGCGCCGTCACGATTGCGCCGGCCGTGTTGATCGCCGCGCCGGCGACACAGAACGGCCATTCCAGCGGGAAAGTGCAGTACTGTGCATTCGCTGCCGTGACCGGGAGCGCGGCAAGACCGGCGGCAAATGCGGCCGAGATCGCGATTCGCATAGGGATTCTCCGCATCAGGTGGCCGGCGAACATATGCCGACACAAGACCGGTAACGCTGTCACGAGTGATCCATTCATCCCAATCGGCACTTTTCCGCCGCGACGCCCCCCGGGCGACGGAATTGCGACAGCGTAGGGTAGCCGATCAGCCGTGGGCGCGGATGAAGTCGCGCACCTTGGGATAGGTCTCGGTCTGCCAGCGGCGGCCGTGGAAGACGCCGTAATGGCCGACCTTTTCCTGCAGATGATGCAGCTGCTTCGCCGGGTCGAGGTTGCGGCAGAGCGCGTGCGCCGCGACGGTCTGGCCCGGCGCGCAGATGTCGTCGCGCTCGCCCTCGACCGTCATCAGCGCGGTCTTCTCGATCGCGCCGGGATCGACAAGCGCGCCGCGCACCTGGAAGCGGCCATGCATCAGGTCGTGGCGGTGAAACACCCGCTCCATCGTCTCGAGATAGAACTCGGCCGGCAGGTCCATCACCGAGGTGTATTCGTCGTAGAACGCGGCGGTCGCGGCGGCGCTTTCGCCATCACCTTGGACCAGGTGACGGAACATGTCCCAATGCGCCGTGACATGGCGCTCGAGGTTCATGCTGAGAAAGCCGGCGAGCTGCAGGAAGCCGGGGTAGACGCGGCGGTGGGCGCCGGAAAACTGCTCCGGCACGGTGGTGATGACCATCCGCTCGAACCAGCCGAGCGAATGCGCCTCGGCGAAGCGGTTGACCTCGGTCGGGTTCGCCGCCGGGTCAATCGGGCCGCCCATGAGCACCATCGAATTCGGCTGGCACGGATCGTTCCGAGCGGCGAGCAGCGACACCGCCGCCAATACCGGCACCGAAGGCTGGCACACCGCCATCACATGCAGGTCCGGGCCGAGCAGCCGGATAAAGCCGATGACCTCGTCGACAAAATCGTCGAGCCCGAACGAACCGTGCGACAGCGGCACATTGCGCGCGTTGTGCCAATCGGTGACATACACATCGTGATCGGGCAGCAAACTCGCCACCGTGCCGCGCAGCAACGTGGAGAAATGCCCGGACATCGGCGCGACGACCAGCACCTTCGGCTGCTTCAGTTCGGCTGCCTTCTTGAAGTGCAGCAGGGTGCAGAACGGGTGCACCGCGACCGCTTCCTCCGTCACCGCCACCGCGGCGCCGTCGATCGTCACCGAGGCGATGCCGAATTCCGGCCGCTCGTGCGACAGCCCGGCGCGCGACAGCATCGTCATCGCCGCCGCCGCGTGCCGCATGCCGGGCACGTCGTCGAGCCAGCGCTGATCGAAAATCCCGCTCAGCGCCTCGGCCATCAGCCGGACCGGCGCGAAGACGTCGTTATGGGCTTGGTATGCGTGATAGAGCATGGTCCCTCGGCGGTGAGGGCCAGCGCGCGGAAGGTGCGGGCCGACCGGATTCACTCCTCGACGTTAACGACAGACGGTGCCCTGCGCACCGCTTGCCGCCGCGCAACGCTGCAATGACGGCCATGCGAGGCCACCAGCAGTCGCGCTATACGGGACTCAAATGGGCGCCGGTTCAAGCAGTTAATAGGGTGCCCGCGGCAAAGCGGCCGCGCTCGCCGCGCATGGGTTGAGGGCTTGATTGACGCAACCGGGCACCAGTGCGGTCGGGCACGAAGAGGCCGAATCCGCCGCCGTGGATGCGCGGCGCCGGCCCCCGGGGCACAAGACCTCGTGAGGACCCGGCGGGTTCAGAAAAAATCAATTCATTTCAGTGTCTTTGGGCAAAGTAGCGATATATGTTAGCCAGCGCTTAGGCGCTTCCTCCAATTGTTACTGAGGACTGCATGCCCGTCATCGACCGCATTGCCGCCTATCATGACGACCTGACGCATTGGCGGCGCGACATCCACGCGCACCCGGAGCTCGGCTTCGAGGAGCAGCGGACCTCGGATCTGGTCGCCGACCGGCTCGGGTCGTGGGGCATCGAGGTGCATCGCGGCATCGGCAAGACCGGCCTCGTCGGGCGGCTGCGGGTCGGCAATTCGCCGCGTGTGATCGGGTTGCGCGCCGATATGGACTGCCTGCCGATCCGCGAAACCAACGACTTCGCCCATCGCTCGCAGCACGACGGCCGGATGCACGCCTGCGGTCATGACGGGCACACGACGATGCTGCTCGGCGCGGCGCGCTATTTGGCTGAGACCCGGAATTTCGACGGGACCGTGCATTTCATCTTCCAGCCGGCCGAGGAGGGGCTCGGCGGCGCCGCGGCGATGGTCAAGGACGGGCTGTTCGAGACTTTTCCGTGCGACGCGATCTTCGGCATGCACAACCGGCCGGGGCTGGCGGTCGGCAAGTTCCAGATCCGGCCCGGCGCGATGATGGCCGGCGGCGCGTTTTTCGATATCGAGGTGATCGGCGTCGGCGCGCATGGCGCCCGACCGGAGGCCGGGATCGACCCGGTGGTCGTCGCCAGCCATATCACCACGGCGCTGCAGTCGATCGTCTCGCGCAACGTCCGCCCGGTCGACACCGCCGTCGTCAGCGTCACGCAGATACACGGCGGCGCTGCCTACAATGTGATCCCGGACCGCGCCGTGTTGCGCGGCACGGTGCGCTGTTTCAGCACCGACACGATGAAGATGGTCGAGGAGCGGATGCGGCGGATCGCCGAGGGCGTCGCCGGCGGGTTCGGCGCGAATGCGACGCTCGATTTCCGGGCGCTGTTCCCGCCGCTGGTCAATGACGCCGACGAGACCGAATTCGTCGCAAAGATCGCCGAGGAGGTGGTCGGGCCGGAAAACGTCAACCGGAACTGCGGCGTCGTAATGGCATCGGAGGATTTCTCCTACATGCTGCAATGCGTCCCCGGCGCCTATATCCAGATCGGTAATGGCGACGGCGAGGGCGCCTGCGAGGTGCACAACCCCGCCTACGATTTCAACGACAGCGCGCTGCCCTATGGCGCGAGCCTCTTCGCCCGGCTGGTCGAGCGCCGCCTGGCGCGGATGACCGCCGACTGACTCCGGCCGCCAAGACGCGGTGGGTTTCGCATTGCCCCACCCCCTCCTGCGGTCCTATCGTCGCGACAAAGGACCGATCCATAGGAGGAAGCGATGGCGGAGCTCGGCGTCGAACTAGACTGCCTGGAAGGCGTCAAAATCGTCGATTTCACCCAGTTCGAGGCGGGGCCGTCCTGCACCGAGTCGCTGGCTTGGCTCGGCGCCGAGGTCGTCAAGATCGAGAACCCGACGACCGGCGATCCCGGCCGCCGCCTGCAAGGGCCCGGCAAGCCGGACAACGACCCCTGGTACTTCCACCAGTTCAACGCCAACAAGAAGTCGCTGACGGTCAATCTGAAATCGCCGCGCGGCCTCGAAATCGTCCGCGAATTGCTGAAGAAGGCCGATGTCACGATCGAGAACATGGCGCCGGGCACGATCGAGCGCTTGGGTCTCGGCTATGACGAGGTCAAGAAACTGAACCCGGGCATCGTCTATTGCCAGGTCAAGGGCTTCGGCACCGGCAGCCCCTACGAGAAAAATCTCGCCTTCGATATGATCGCGCAGGCCGCCGGCGGCCCGACGAGCGTCACAGGCGAAGCCAACCAGCCACCGGTCAAACCGGGCCCGTCTTTCGGCGACACCGGCACCGGCATGCTGATGGCGATCAGCATCCTCGGCGCGCTCTACAAGCGACAGAAGACCGGTCAGGGGCGCCGCCTGCAGGTCGCGATGCAGGACGCGATGATCCACTACATGCGAGTGCCATTTTCGCGCACCCAGCTCAGCGGCAAGGCGCCGCCGCGCAACGGCAGCAGTCGGTCGACCCCGGGCGGCCTAGTCCCGTCGGCGCTTTATCCGTGCAAGCCCGGTGGCCCGAACGACTATGTCTATGTGTTCACCAGCCGTGCCAACCCCGAGCACTGGCAGCGCCTCTTGAAGGTGATCCGGCGCGAGGATCTGAGTGGTGACGAGCGCTACGACACCAATCAGGCGCGCAGTCAGCGCGCCGCCGAGGTCGACGAGATCATTGCGGCCTGGACGCGCCAGCACAGCAAGGAAGAAGCGATGCAGTTGATCGGCGCGGCCGGTGTGCCGGCCGGCGCCGTGTTCGACACCGCGGAATTGATGGCCGATCCGTCGCTTGCGGAGCGCGGCATCATGCAGACGATCGAACACCCGACCACCGGCAAGGTGAAGATGCCGGCCTGGCCGGTGCGGTTCGATGGCGCGCCCGCGAAGGTGAAACCGTCACCGCTGCTCGGTCAGCACACGAGCGATGTGCTTTCGAGCTGGCTCGGCATGAGCACTGCCGAGATCGACGGTCTCAAGCAGGACCAAATCGTCACCGGCTCCTAAAGGCTCCCACGAGAGGAACACACTCCGATGAAACTGTATTACGCCCCCGGCGTCTGCTCGATCGGTATCCATGTGCTGCTCGAGGAGATCGGCAAGCCTTACGATCTGGAAGCGGTCAATCTGCGCGAGGGCGCGCAGTACCAGCCGGGCTTCACCCAGGTCAGCCCGAAATCGAAAGTACCGGCACTGCAGCGCGACGACGGCTCGGTACTGACCGAGTTCCCGGTGATCGCCACTTATCTCGCCAAGAAGAACCCGCAGGCCAACCTGATCCCGAAAGACGAGGAGACCGAACTGCGCGCGATGGAGGCGATGGAATACGCGGTCGGCACGATGCACGGGCAGGGGTTTTCCCGCATCTTCCGGCCCGGCAATTTCGGTCCGGCCGACCAGGAGGAGCAGGTGAAGGCGCGCGGCCGCGAGATGGTCGAGAAGGGCTTTCAGATTCTCGACAAGGCGCTGGCCGGCAAGACCTATCTCGGCGGCGACAACCTGTCGACCGCCGACGCGGCGGTGTTCTATGTCGAGTTCTGGGCCGCCGGCCGCCTCGGCATGAAGCTGCCGCCGAATGTCGCTGCGCATTACGAGCGCATGAAGTCGCGGCCGGCGGTGCAGCACGTGATGAAGCAGGAGGGCGTCGCCTAGGCTGCCGTCGATGAGCGAGGCTGCCAACGCCGCAATGCGGCGGTACTGGAACGAGGTTGCGGGGCCGCGCTGGGTGCAGCGCGCCGACGCTCAGGAAGCACGCAACATCGAGGTCGCCGAATTGCTGCTGCGGCAGGCACGCCCACAGCCTGGCGAGCGCGTGCTCGATGTCGGCTGCGGCCCCGGTGCCACGTCCTTCGCCTTCGCCGCGGCGATCGGGCCAAGCGGCACTGTGACGGGGGCCGATATCTCCGAACCGATGCTCGCACTGTTGCGCCAGCGTATCGGCGAGCGCGGCGTTCGCAACATCATCCCGCTCTTGGCCGACGCGCAGGTGCACGCGTTTCCGCCGGCGAGCTTCGATCTGGTGATCTCACGCTTCGGCGTCATGTTCTTCGCCGATCCGTTCGCCGCCTTCGCCAATCTCGCCGCCGCCTTGCGGCCAGGCGGCCGGCTGGTGATGGCGGTATGGGCGCCACTCGCCGACAACTTGCACTGGAAAATCCCGTTCGAGATCGCGGTGCGGCTGCTCGGACCGCCGGCGCCGAGCGACCCGCGCGCACCGGGTCCGCTCGCCTATAGCGATGCCGGTTATTTCCGCAGCATCCTGGAAAGGGCGGGGCTGGCCGATGTCGCGGTCACGCCGCGGCCGTTCCAGGTCATCGGCCGGTCGGTGCAAGACGAGGCGGAGGTGGCGGCCGAGCGGGGGCCCTCGGGACGCCTGCTCGAGGAAAAGAAGCCGGATCAGGCGACCCGGCAGGCGCTGATCGCCGAATTCGAGGCTGCTTTCGCGGCGCAGGCGGCGGCGAGCGGGGAGTTGCGGCTGCCGGGAACGGTGTTGCTGGCGACGGCGCGACGGCCGTAGCCGCGCAATCCAAGGACTTACTTCGGCGACAGCACCATTGTCATCTGGCGGCCTTCCATGCGGGGGAACTGCTCGACTTTGGCGACCTCGTCGAGATCGCCGCGCACGCGCATCAGCACATCCATCCCGAGTTCCTGGTGCGCCAGCTCGCGGCCGCGGAAGCGCATGGTCACTTTGACCTTGTCGCCCTCTTCGATGAACTTGTGCATGCTCCGCATCTTTACGTCGTAATCGTGGTCGTCGATGCTGGGCCGGAGCTTGATTTCCTTGACCTCGATGACCTTCTGCTTTTTGCGCGCCTCGTTCTTGCGCTTTTGCTCTTCGTATTTGAACTTGCCGAAATCGAGGATTTTGCAGACCGGCGGGTCGGCATTGGGAGCGATCTCGACCAGA
>DATARH010000027.1:0-2025 GCA_036264235.1 Allostellaceae bacterium | reverse complement strand
ACCGTGCTGGCGGACGTCCTTCAGCGCATGCTCAGGATGCATGCGCCGTCGACAACACCTTCAGCCTTCGACGCCATCTGGTCTCCGACCCGAGGCGGCGGATCATGGAGAAATGCGGTTGGCGCAGAGTAATCGAGTATTACGCCTGGGGCTTCTTCCGCTCGGTAGCCGTTAATCTAACAATACCGAGTTCTCCGCTGATCGGCATTCCTGTTTCCTCCGGTCGTGGCCCCTGGCGAGCCTACGCCGGCGCGCCGGCGGAATCACCCCAGCCGGGTGAAGCCGTCGGCGCTCCATTCCTCGCTGCCGACGCCGTGATGCACGAAGAACAGCCCCCCGGGGTCATATTTCTTTTTCAGCTGCTGCAGCTTCGAGTAGTTGGGGCCCCAATAGGCGCGCTGCCAGTCGCGTTCGAAAAAGCTGCTCTCGGCGACGTAAGTGCCGGCGTCTGGCGCCACCTCGCGCAATTCGTCGGCGGCCTTGACCACCGCCTGCGCCTGCCGCCGTGCCGTCTCCATGTCGGGCTCGTGGCCGGGGAGCCCGGGATAGGCCGGCTGCTGCCCGGCACCGATTATCACCAAGGTGAACGCATCCAGCAGGGCGGGGTTGGTCGCGGTGTCGCGGGTAGCAGCCAGGGCTTCCGCGGGCGCCCCGGCCAGCGCTTTCTGAAAATGCAGCTCGACGGACCAGTGCCTTGTCGCCGCGATTAGCGCGTCGACGAGCTGCGCCCGGCGCTCCAGCTTCAGCAGGGAGCGCGGCAGCCACAATGATTCCATCCCGTGCAGGAAATGCCCAGCCTCGCCGAGATTGCCGGCCCAGAACACGTTCTCGGGCGGAGCGCCGGGCCGGTCGTCGACCAGGACCGCGTTACGCGCCCTCAGCCAAGCGGGGTCCCAGATGTGCCGGGGCGGGATGTCGGGGATCCGCGGCGCCGATGCGAAACCGAGATCCGAGGAGGCCGCCACCGTGCCGAGGAAAGGTTGCCAGACGGCCTGCGCCTGCCGCCGGTCGAGACCCTGGAAGGTCATGCGGATGGTCAACGTATTGTCGCGCCGCAGGGTTACGATGTCCCCCCAATGCGGGCCGAGCAGGTGGTCGGCGTAGAAATCGACGAACTGCGCGATCAGACGGCGGTAGGCCGCGTCCGAGCCGGCGCGGATCACTGTGAAGACGCCGCCCATGGTTTCGGGCAATTCGTGCGTCCGCAGGGTCAGGCGGGTGACGACGCCGAAGGTGCCGCCCCCGCCCCCCTTCAAAGCCCAGAACAGATCGGGATTGATGCAGGCGTTGGCGATGCGCACCGCGCCGTCGGTGGTGACGATCTCTGCCTCCAGAAGGCTGGCGGCGGCGGTGCCGTACTGTCGCGAAAAGCTGCCGTAGCCGCCGCCCTGCACGAGCCCGGCGACGCCGACGGTCAGGCAGCCGCCGCCCTGGACGTAGCGGCCGTTGCGGGTCGTCACTTCGTTGTAGACGTGCATCCAGACCGCACCCGCGCCGACCGAAACGGCCGGCAGCGCTGCGGCGCAGCCCTGCGGCGTGAAGCTGTCGTGAGGGGTGATCGCATTCATCCGCCGGGTCCAGACCAGCAGCGAATCCGGCGCGTTGGAGGTCCCGAGATAGCTGTGGCTGCCGCCCTTGACGACGAGGCGGAGATTGTTGTCGCGGGCGAAATTGACCGCGGCAGCGACATCGGCGGCCGTCTCCGCCGCCACGGCATAGACGCTGGGCTGCGCGGTCCAGGCATCAACCCACCCCGCGGTCTGGGTCAGCGCTGGGTTGTCCCCGACGTAGTAAGGGTTCTTGAGCTCGCCGAACAGCTCGTCGCACGGCAAGCCGACCGGGTCGTCGCGGCAGACGCCGAAAGGTGACCGAATTTCGATCAGACGACCGCCGACATCGCGTTTGAGCCGGTCCCAGAGGGCCGCCGAGGGCCAGGCCGGGTCCCCCGGCCGGACGCGGGAGACCGGCTGCGCCGCCGCGCGGCCGAAAATTCGCGGTACCGGCGGCAAGAATGCCGCGGCCGCT
>DATARH010000254.1:0-2147 GCA_036264235.1 Allostellaceae bacterium | reverse complement strand
AAATGTCGTTGACCTCAACGTCTTTGCTGCCGGTTCCGGCGAGGCCGATCACGTCCCAGGTGTCGATGATTGTGTAGTCGCTCGCCGGCACCAGAAGCATGCGGTGCTCGCTCTGCCCGGTCTCCTCGTCGCTGACGACGGCGCCGAACATGTTCCAGGCCGAGGCATCGATGCCGCTCGAAAACGGCCAGCGGCCGCTCAGCCGATAACCGCCCTCCACGCGCCGCGCGCGGCCGCGCGCGAAAATCAAAGCCGAGCTGATCAGGCTGTCGGGCGAGTCTCCCCAGATCTCGTCCTGCGCCTCGGGGTGCCACATGCCGAGCAGCCAATGATGGGCGGCGAGGTTGGCCAGGACCCAGGAGGTCGAGCCGCAACCCTGCCCGATCACCGCGGTCAGCTCGTACAATGCGCGGTAGGGCAGCTCGCTGCCGCCGACGCGGGCCGGCTGCAGCATGCGGAAGAGACCGCTCGAATGCAGATCGGCGATCGTCTCGTCGGGCAACCGGCGAAGCTGCTCGGCCCGCGGGGCGCGCTCGCGCAGAACCGGGATCAGCGCCTCGGCGCGCGCCAGCAGCTCGTCGAAACGCGACGGCGCCGCGCGCTGGTCGGTCTTTGCCTCGGGCATTGCGCTCCTCTCCCGGATAAGCCAGCCGGTGCTATCCTACTCCTCGCATCGCAACTCGGCGATATTCTATTCATGTAGGTCTGGTCTCGCCCGTGATATGGTGCGTAGGTAATTGCAACTCTAAGGGGATAAAAACACTAATGTACAAATTATCTGGTTTGGCCGCCGCGGCGTTTGGTGTGGCAATCGGCGTCGCCGGCGGCGGCGCGCCGGCGGCTGCCCAGGGCAATGTGCAGGTCGGCACGCTGACCTGCAACGTGGCCGCCGGCTGGGGGTTTGTGTTCGGCTCGTCAAAGGCGGTCCGCTGCACCTTCGCGCGGGCGGGAGGCCGGCCGGAGCACTATGCCGGCTCGATCAACAAATTCGGCGTAGATATCGGCTATACGCAAGGCGGCGTGCTGGTTTGGGGCGTCTTCGCGCCGAGCGGCGGCCTCGCGCCGGGAGCGCTGTCGGGCAATTATGTCGGTGCGACCGGAAGCGCCACAGTTGGGGTTGGCGCCGGCGCTAATGTGCTGGTCGGCGGGTCCAACCGCACGATCTCACTGCAGCCGGTCAGTATCGAAGGCAACACCGGCCTCAATGTCGCAGCCGGGATCGGATCGATCAGCCTGCGTTATCAGCCTCCGGTCGGACATCGAGGCCGATAGCAACATCGCTGATCGGCGACACTTGCTATGCAGAATGATCACAGGTTGGCTTCATCTCCCGGTCATGCCTCGCCGCTATTGTTGGCGGATGGTCCTCGGGCGGCCGAGACCGGGCGGCGACGCCCGAAATACGGCGCTCGCGGCGACGTTCTTTTGGCGCCGATGTTTCGTCTCGTCTATTATCTCTACGCCCGGCGGCTGGTCCGCGAGGTCGGGAGCCGGCCGATGCCGCGCCACGTCGGCATCATCCTCGACGGCAACCGCCGCCACGGCCGTTCGCGCGGCATCACCGAGCCGAGGGAGGTGTACGGTCTGGGTGCGAACAAGCTCGACGAGATCCTCGAATGGTGCGCCGAGCTCGATATTCCGACAGTCACACTCTGGGTCTTTTCGACCGATAATTTCCAGCGGCCGGCAGCCGAAGTCTCCGGCATCCTGGCGTCGATCGAGGCCAAATTGACCGCGCTGGCCTGCGATCCCGAGATCCACCGCCGGCGCGTGCGGGTTCGCGCGATCGGCTGCCTTGCGATGCTCCCCGAGCCCGTGCTCGCCGCGATCAGGGCAGCTGAATGCGCCACTTCGAGCTATGACGGGCTGGAGCTCAACATTGCCGTCGCCTATGGCGGGCGCCAGGAAATCACCGACGCGGTGCGCGCCTTGCTCTGCTGCATGGCTGAGAAGCAGACGACGTTGGCCGAGGCAATCGAGGAAGTCACCCCCGAAGCCATTGCCGGTCACCTGTACACCGCGGGCCTGCCCGACCCCGATCTGATCATTCGCACCAGCGGGGAGGTCCGCCTCTCGGGCTTTCTGCTATGGCAGAGCGCCCATAGCGAATTCTATTTTACCGACGTCCTGTGGCCCGCCTTCCGCAA
>DATARH010000236.1:0-3120 GCA_036264235.1 Allostellaceae bacterium | reverse complement strand
GCGGTCGGCGAAGAACACATGGCCGCTCATCTCGCCGGCCAGCGGAGCTCCGGTCGCGGCGAGCCGCGCCTTGATCAGCGAGTGCCCCGATTCCGACATCACCGGCTTGCCGCCGAGCCGCTCGATCTCGTCGAACAGCGTCTGGCTCGCCTTGACGTCGGCGATGATCGGCGCGCCCGGATGTGCCGCCAAAACATCGCGCGCCAACACGACGAGCAGCTGATCGCCCCAGAAGATGCGCGCCTTGGAATCGACGACGCCGATGCGGTCGCCGTCGCCGTCAAAGGCAATGCCGAGGTCGCAACCCCCGGCGGTGACCGCCTGCTGTAATTGCACGAGGTTCTCGGCCACGGTTGGGTCCGGGTGGTGCGCCGGAAAGGTGCCGTCGATCTTGTTGTTGATCAGCGTGTGCCTGCCGGGCAGCCGTTGCGTCAGCTTCGTCACCACGTCGCCGGTCGCGCCATTGCCGCAATCCCAGGCGACCGTCAGCTCTCGCTTGCCGTCGTAGTCGCGGGCGAGGCGCACGACGTAATCGTCGAAGACGCTGTGCTGGGTAACTTTGCCGCGCGGCCGGTCGGGGTCGCCGAGCGCTAATGCAGTCTGCCCCAGCTTCTGCACCGCCTCGCCATAGAACGGCTTGCCGCCGAGCACGAATTTGAAGCCGTTGTGGTCGGGCGGGTTGTGCGATCCGGTCACCATGATGCCGCCGTCGACCGGCAGCGTCGCCGCCGCGAAATACAGCATTGGGGTCGGCCCGCGCCCGACCCGGGTGACGTCGGCGCCGCCTTCGGCGAGCCCCTCGACCAGCGCCGCTTCCAGCTCGGGCGAGGTCAGCCGCCCGTCATACCCGACCGCGACCCGATGCTTGCCGTCGCGCGCCAGCGTCGCGGCAAAGGCGCGGCCGATCGCGTGCGCATCGGCCGGAAACAGGGTTTTGCCGACGATGCCGCGGATGTCGTATTCGCGCAGGATCGTCGGGTCGAAGCGATGCGGCATGGCCGGTCCCCCGGGAACAGGTTCAGCGGTAGCGTTCGAGCACGGCACGCAGCGCGTCGCCGAGTTCGGGATGTTCGAGCCCGAGCGCGATGTTGGCTTCGAGATAGCCGAGCTTGTCGCCGCAATCGAACCGTCGCCCTTTGGCGCGCAGCCCATGAAAGCTTTGTCCGGCGGCGATCAGCCGGTCGAGGCCGTCGGTCAGCTGGATTTCGCCGCCGGCCCCGGGGTCCACATTGCCGAGATGGGCGAAGATCTCGGGCTGGATGATGTATCGGCCGATGATCGTCAGGTTTGACGGCGCCTTCGCCGGGTCCGGCTTTTCCACGACGCCCTTGGCGCGGGCCAGCACGCCGTCATCCGAGACGATGTCGAGGACGCCGTAGCGGCGGGTTTCTGCCCGCGGCACCTCGACGACGGCGACGAGATTGCCGCCGGTCTGATCATAGGCATCGACCATCTGCTGCAGGCAGGGCGGCTCGCAGACCATCAGGTCGTCGACCAGGATCACCGCGAACGGCTCGTTGCCGACCAGATGGCGCGCACACCACACCGCGTGGCCCAGGCCGAGCGGGCGCTGCTGCCGCGTGTAAGCAAGCTCGCCCGGTTCCGGCAGCCACGACCGCAAATCGTCCAGCAGCTCGGTCTTGCCGCGCTCCTCCAGCGCCGCTTCCAGCTCGAGGCCGACATCGAAATAGTCTTCGAGGGCGCTCTTGGCGCGGCCGGTGACAAAATAGAACTGCTCGATCCCGGCCGCCTTCGCTTCCTCGATCGCGTAATGAATGAGAGGCTTGTCGACGACGGTCAGCATCTCCTTCGGCATTGCCTTGGTGGCCGGCAGGATTCGCGTGCCGAGTCCGGCCACCGGAAACACCGCTTTACGGATGGGCTTGCGCATCGTTCTCCTCAATGGACCGGACGCCATGGCGCGATTGCCGCAGCCCGCAGACAACGCCCTGTCGGGCCCTTTGTTTCAGACGGATCAGACGGCGCGCCGCTCCGACCGTCAAGTCCGGCGGCCGAGCAGCACGTCGCGGGCGCGATTGATCTTGGTCGCGAGATAGTCGGTGCCGCCGTGGTCCGGGTGCATTTGCTTCATCAGCCGGTGATGCGCCGCCTTGATCGCCTCGGCGTCGGCCCCGGGGGAGAGGCCGAGAATTGCCCAGGCCTCCTCGACCGTCACATCGGGTGCCGCCGGCTGCGCGCGCGAGCCGGTGGAACCGGCGCGCTCGCCTGCCATCTCCTCGCGCCAATTGGGATCGGTGCGGTCGAGATACGCTTCGAGGAGCCGTGCGCTGTCCTCGTCCTCGGCGCGGCACTCGCGCAGCAGCGCCAGCAGCTCGGCCGGCCCGAGCTCATCGAGCCGCATCCCGGTGAAACGGCCGCGCAGGACGGTACCGGTCATGGCGCCGGTGTCGTGGTCGAGACGCATTCGGAGATATGCCGTCTCGATATCGGAGCTGGTGCCGGGGCGCGGCGCTCCGAACCCGCCCCACAGCGACCGAAAGCGGCGCAACAGGGGCGCCAGGGCCGCGAGCGGAGCGAGAATGGCAGCGAGCCTGGCGGCGTGAAAAACCACCAGCGCGACGAGCGCCAGTACACCGAGGACGATGCCGGCCCATTTCAGCACGCGCGCGAGTCTCGCCGGGTTGGCGTTGATGAAAAGGTAGCCGAGCAACAGCAGCCCGCAGAGGATCGCGAAGCCGCCGAGAAGCAGAAGCTCAGGCATCGCTGCGGAGTGGCCTTTTAAATCGTCACGTGGCCGGGCTTATGCCGGCTACCCACGTCTCTAAAGACATGTGGTGACGGAAAACGTGGGATATCCTGGAAACCGGGTCATTCTTCCCGCAGCTTGAAGCGTTGGATCTTGCCGGTCGCGGTCTTCGGCAGGCTGTCGGGGAACTCGATCCAGCGCGGGTATTTCCAGACGCCGATGCGCTGTTTGACATGCTCCTGCAGCTCGGCTGACAGCGCGGCGCGGTCGCTGTCGCGCGCGCTTTCCTGCAAAACCACGAAGGCGCGCGGCTTGATCAGCCCGTCCGAGTCCGGCTGGCCGACCACGGCGGCTTCGAGCACCGCGGTGTGCCCGATCAGCGCCTCCTCGACCTCGAACGGCGACACCCAGAT
>DATARH010000143.1:0-3765 GCA_036264235.1 Allostellaceae bacterium | reverse complement strand
GTGGTGATGACGACCCATATAACCGTCGAGGCGGCGATGCGCCGGGCGCTCCAGAGGATCGAAGCGCTCGACACGGTGCTCGAACCGCCCCGCATGATCCGCATCGAGGATTTCTGAGAACAACAGCCTTTTAACAAAGCCGAGGAGGAAAGCCGTGCCCGAGACTTCGAAGATGGATCGCAATCTCGCTTTGGAAGCCGTTCGGGTGACCGAAGCCGCGGCGCTCTCCGCATCGCGGCTGATGGGACGCGGCGATGAGAAGGCCGCCGATCAGGCGGCGGTCGATGCGATGCGCGAGGCGTTGAACAGCCTCGCGATCGCCGGCACTGTCGTCATCGGCGAGGGCGAGCGCGACGAAGCGCCGATGCTCTATATCGGCGAGAAGGTCGGCAGCGGGAACGGACCGCCGATCGACATCGCGCTCGATCCGCTCGAGGGCACGACGATCACCGCAAAAGGCGGCGCCAACGCGCTGGCGGTGATCGCGATGGCCGATGCCGGCGGGTTTTTGAACGCGCCCGACGTTTATATGGACAAGATCGCGGTCGGGGGCGGATTGCCGGACGATCTGGTCGATATCGACGAGCCGCCATCGGCCAACCTGAAGAACTTGGCCCGGGCGAAGAAGGTCGAGGTTTCTGATCTTGTCGTATGTATCCTCGACCGCCCGCGCCACGCCGAGCTGATCGCCAAGGTGCGCGAAGCCGGGGCCCGGATCACCCTGATCTCGGACGGCGATGTCAGCGGGGTCATCGCGACCTCCGAGCCGGAGACCGGCATCGACATGTATGTCGGTTCGGGCGGCGCGCCGGAAGGCGTATTGGCGGCCGCGGCGCTGCGCTGCATCGGCGGCCAGATGCAGGGGCGCCTATTGTTCCGCAACGACGACGAACGTGCCCGCGCCCGCCGCATCGGTATCGCCGACCTCGACCGCAAATATAAATTGCTCGATCTCGCCTCGGGCGATGTGATGTTTGCGGCGACCGGGGTCACCAACGGCACGATGCTGCGCGGGGTGCGCCGCTTTCCCGGCGGCGCCTCGACGCATTCGGTCGTCATGCGCTCGAAATCCGGCACCGTCCGCTATGTCGAGGCACGGCACGACTTCACGCGCAAGCAGAGCTTCGCACCCTTCGCCCGCTGACTGCAGTGGCGATTCTCGTCGAACGCCCGACCGCGTCATTCCCGCGAAAGCGGGAACCCAGGGCCGACAAGCACATGCGCGGAACCCTGGACCGCCGCTTTCGCGGCGGTGACGATAAGAACATGAGGGGTTTGGGTTAGGCACACATATGGATGACGGCGCGGGGGGCGCCGACGCCTTTGCCGGGGTGGTGTTGGGGGTCGAACGGTCGGTGTGCGGCCGTCGCTGGCGTCTGCGCAATGGCGATGCACTAGAGGGAGAGATTATCGCCGAGCGGCTGGGCCTTCCCGAGATCGTCGGGCGGCTGTTGGCGCAGCGTGGCGTTGACCTCGACCACGCGCCGGGCTTCCTGGCGCCGCGCCTGCGCGATCAGCTGCCCGATCCTTCGCATCTGCGCGACATGGATGCTGCCGTGGCGCGGCTGGTACGGGCGGTGCAGGACGACGAGACGATCGGTGTCTTTGGCGATTACGATGTCGACGGCGCGACCTCGGCCGCGCTGCTGGCCCGGTTCTTTGCGGCGACCGGGACTCGTACTCGGGTCTATGTCCCGGATCGGCTGCGCGAGGGCTACGGCCCGAACACCCCGGCTCTGCTGAGCCTGCGCGACGAAGGCGTGCGCGTCCTCGTAACCGTCGATTGCGGCACGACCGCCCATCTGCCTCTGGCAGATGCCGACGAAGCCGGGCTCGAGGTGATCGTCATTGATCATCACGTCGCCGAACCGCTGTTGCCGCGGGCCGTTGCGGTCGTCAACCCGAACCGGCTCGACGAGACGAGCACGCACGGCGCGTTGGCGGCGGTCGGGATCGCCTTTCTGCTGATCGTTGCAGTCAATCGTGAGCTGCGCCGGGCCGGCTGGTACGTCGCCAGCCGCCCCGAGCCGGACCTGCTGCAATGGCTTGATTTGGTGGCACTGGGTACGATCTGCGACGTGGTGCCGTTGGCCGGATTGAATCGGGTTCTGGTCGCGCAGGGCATCAAGGTAGTGCGGCGCCGCGACAACCCAGGCCTCACCGCGTTGGCCGCCGTGGCCGGGGTTGCGGAGCCGATTGACGCCTATCATCTCGGCTTTGTGCTCGGCCCGCGGGTCAATGCCGGCGGGCGGGTCGGCGACGCCGAACTCGGCGCTCGCCTGCTCGCAACCGACGATCCGGTGATCGCCGGGGAGCTCGCGGCGCGTCTCGACGCGTACAACCGCGAGCGCCGCGACATCGAGGCGCGCACCTTGGAGGCGGCGATCGCGATGGTGGAGGGATCGGCGCAATCGCCGGTCCTCGTCTTTGCGGCGTCCGAGAATTGGCACCCCGGTGTGATCGGGATCGTCGCGGCACGCCTCAAGGAGCGTTACGAGCGTCCGGCTTGCGTCGTCGCGCTCGCCGATGGCATTGGCAGAGGGTCGGGCCGCTCGGTCGCCGGGTTGCCGCTCGGCCCCGCGGTGATCGCGGCGCGTCAGGCTGGGCTGCTGATCAACGGCGGCGGCCACGCGATGGCAGCAGGGTTTACGGTCGCAGCGGAAAAGCTGGGCGCGCTGGAGTCCTTCCTGATCGAACGGCTGGGCGACGGCATTGGCAACGAGCCGCTGGTCCCCGAACTGCGTGTCGACGCGACGCTTTCGATCGCCGCGGCACAGGGCGAGTTGATCGACCATATCGCGAGGCTGGCGCCGTTCGGCGCGGCCAACCCGGAACCCAGCTGTGTTTTTTCCTGTGTTCGCGTCCTCCATGCCGAGGCGGTCGGGACCAGCCATCTGCGCTGCACCCTGGCCGATCCGCTCGACAATGCTCGGCTGCGGGGGATCGCTTTCCGCGCCGCGGGGACACCGCTTGGTCAGTTCCTCGCCGAGACGCGAGGCATCGCAATCCATCTTGCCGGCCACCTCAGGCGCGATAGCTGGCGCGGCGGCGATGCCGTGCAGCTGGCGATCGACGACGCAGCCGCGGCCACCGCCTGACTGTCTCAGGGCTCCCCGAACAAGTAGTGACGCAACATATAATCGAGCCCGTGCCGCCACGATTCATCGGTATTGCCGCGAATATCGATGCTTTTGACGAACTCTAATTTGCCGCTTGCCGCATCTTCCATGTAAAGGTTGATGTTCAGAATCAAGTTGCTGACCTTCTGCACGGTGCCCCACGCGGCCCAGCCCGCGCCGATCGCTGTGGCATAGCCGCGCTCGCACCCGTTGCATGCGCTGATCTCGGGGCCGGCGGCGATTTTCTGGCGGATGTCGGGCGGGATGGACACGAGCTTAAAGCGGCCGGAATTGTCGAGCCGTTCGCGGAGAAGCTCATCGAGCATTTCGATGCGACGGGTCTCGGCCGGGCTCGTCGGCTCCAGCGATGTATTGATCAGCTGAAAGCCGAAAAAGGCGACCTCGCGCGGGGTGGCCTCATCCGCCGCCATGCTCGCGTGACAGCAGACCGTGAGCAGCAGACCGATCGCGGCCGTCGCGCGCTTCAGCAGCGCTGATCCTGGCGGTGCCCTTCGACGATTTGCCGGATGGCAGGTATTCCGCCGGGGAAATCGCTTTCCCGCCGCTGCAAGAAATGCGTAATCTGCAGGCGCAGAGTTGTTCCGCCCGGACCTTGCCGGCATCATCCGCATCGGTCAGCGTCCGC
>DATARH010000134.1:0-7602 GCA_036264235.1 Allostellaceae bacterium | reverse complement strand
ATCCAACGGCAGCCGCGATGCGCGACATAGCCGCGGTAGGGATAGGCGTAACCCGGGCGTGGGCTGAACGCGCCGGTTGCGGCGCCGACTGTGCCGCCGATCAGCGCCCCGGTGGCGGCGCCGCGGCCACCGCCGGCAATCGCGCCGATCGCGGCGCCCGCCCCGGCACCGACCAATCCGCTGCCGACATCGATTTGTGCGTAGGACGGCGCCGCCGACAGCAACGCGATTGCAATGCATCCGGACGCAAGCAGTGACCGCATCTTCATATCCCCCAAGTTGATAGCCATCGGGCGGTAAAACACTTGGGCGTGCGCGTCGTTCCTCTGCCGCGTGTCGCCGGCTAGCGCGGTATCGGCGATGGTCTTATCTGCCCAAGCCTTCCCAGCGCTGACCGCCGAAGCTGCTGCCCCAAGCCCCATATGGCTTTCCGGCGGCGGCGGGATCGGTGGTGCCGCCGGATTTTGGCAGGACCGAATCTACGGCGCTTCCGCCCTGGCACCGCGTTATTGTCGTCGCGATGCCCGTCTGGATATTCGTGCATGTCATCTTGCTGTGTCCGGGCTGCTGCGCAAAGGCAAAACCCGAAGCCGAACATGCAGTGAGTGCTAGAACCGCCAGCAGGTGACCGCGCCGCATTTTTGTTCTCCGCTCCACGCCTATGTCGATACCGACGGTAGAATGCCAATAGGTCGAACGCCCGACCGGCGGTTTTGTTCACGGGGAAGTGAAGCGGAAACCCATGCCTCGCATCGCGGGCGTCTATAAGCCGAAATACTCGGCGTATTTCTTCTTGATCTCGTCCTCCATATCGACCTGCTTGGCCGAATCGGCCTTCATCACCTTGATCTCCGAAAGCGGCTTCACCCCCTCATGGTATTTGACCTCGGGATCGAACGAGCGCAGCCACGCCATGTCGGCGAGCACCTGCTGCCCGTCGCGCGAGAACAGGTAGCTGACGAAGAGGCGCGCCGCATTCGGGTGTGGCGCGTCGGCGAAAATACCGGCGCCGCCCGGGATCGACGGCGTGCCCTCGGTCGGGTAGACGATCGCCAGCGGCGCGCCCTTCGCGATCATCTGCGAGACCAGGTATTCGCCGCCATCGGCCATCACCGGGCGCTCGCCCTGAGCCACCTTCTTTGGCGGGTCGGCGCCCGACTGCACCTGCATCACCTTTTGCTGACCGAGCTTCTTCAGGTAGTCCCAGCCGAGATCGCGCACCAGCTCATAGGTGACCGTCATAATCGTGCCGCTGTAGCCGGGATGCGCCTTGACAATCTTGCCGGTCCATTTCGCGTCGAGCAGGTCGGTGAAGCTCTTCGGCGCATCTTCCGCTTTCACCATCCGCGTGTTGTAGACGATTGGCGACAGGTTGAACCGCACCGTCGCAAACGTGCCGTCGGCGTCGCGCTGGTCTTCCGGCCATTTTTCCAGGTTGGCCGGCACGAACGGTGCCAGCCAGTGCTCGCGCTTCCACAGGATGAACGAGCCCATGTCGGAGGCTTCGGCGACATCGACATTGTGGATCTTGCTGCCGCGCTCCTGCGCGATGCGCTGGAAGTTGCGCTCGGCGCCGTTGCGCTCGACCTGCACCTTGATGCCGGGATAGGCCGCCTCGAACGACTGCGCGAGCTTCTCCGCCGTCTGCAATTCGATCGACGTGTACCAGACGACGACACCTTCCTTTTTCGCCGAGGCGACCAGATCAGGGGTGACCGGGCTCGGCGCCGGCGCCGCGGCAAGCACCGGAAGCGCCAATGCCGTCAGCAATGCGGCCAGTCCAAAGCGGAAAACCATCGGCCTCGTTCCTCCAATCCAACGGGATTTCAATTTGCCAGCGCACGGCAGTGCTCGGGCGGCAAGCTGAGCCGCACCGGCCGCCCGACCGGTACGTCGATCTCGAGCGGCGCGATGACGCGCACCTGCTGGCCGTCGATCAGGCCGACGAGATAATCGCGATGCGCCCCGAGATAGGCCTGCCGCAAGACCGTGCCATCGACTTGGTTGGGCAGACGCTCCACCGCGGCGCCGTTCGCGACACCGAGGCCGATATCGTGCAGCCGCACCGACACCGCGGTCTCGCCCGCCGCCGCCGGCTCGCCCTCGCCGCAGCGCAGGACGACGCTGCCGCAATCGACCATGTCCGGCTCGATGCGGCGGCCGCGGAAGATGTTGGTGCCACCGATAAAGCGGGCGACGAATTCCGAGCGCGGCCGCTGATAGATGTCGGCGGGCGGGCCGACCTGCTCGATGCGGCCTTTGTTCATCACGACGATGGTGTCGGCGGTCGTCATCGCCTCCGACTGGTCGTGCGTGACATAAATCGTCGTGTATTTGTAGGTATCGTGCAGGCGCCGGATCTCGAACCGCATTTCCTCGCGCAGATTGGCGTCGAGGTTCGACAGCGGTTCGTCGAGCAGCAGCGTTTCGGGTTCGACGACGAGGGCGCGGGCCAGCGCCGCGCGCTGCTGCTGGCCGCCCGACAATTCATGCGGGTAGCGCCGCGCCAATTCACTCAGATGCGCGACATCGAGGATCGCGGCGATCCGGCGCTCGCGCTCGGCCCGCTCGATCCGACGCACCTTCAGGCCATAGCCGACATTGTCGGCGATCGTCATATGCGGCCACAGCGCATAGCTCTGAAAGATCATCGACATGTTGCGCCGCTCCGGCGGCAGGCTGCGGCCTGGCTCCGACACGATCCGGCCGCCGACCCGGATCGTGCCGCCGTCGGGATCGAGAAAGCCGGCGACGAGGCGCAACGTCGTGGTCTTGCCGCAACCCGAGGGGCCGAGCAGGCAGACCAGGGTGCCGTGCGGGATCGATAGGTCGAGCCGGTCGACCGCGACGGCGTCGCCAAAGCGCTTCGTCAGCGATTCGAGTTCGACCCCGGCCAACGGAAACAGGCCTAAAACCAATGCTGGAGGGTCATGGGACGTAGCGTGTCACGCCCTCGACCGCTCCCTGGTCGCGGCCGCGCAACTCGATCACGTTGCGGTCGGGATCGCGCACGAACACCGAGACCTGGCCGGCATCGCCGAAGCTGACCGGTCCCTGAGTGATCGCGATGCCGTTCGCCTTCAGCGTCGCGCTCGCTGTCGAGATCGAGGTGACGCGCAGCGCACTATGCGTATACCCGGGAAATTTCTCCGGCACATCCATCAGGATGTTGGCCGTCGCGTCTCCGGCATTGGCGTTGAAGACCAGGTTCAGTTCGACGCCGTGTTCGTTGCGCACGATCGCGACATCGTCACCCTCGGCGCGGCGGACCAGGTCGAAGCCGAGCACGCGGTAGAATTCGAGGGCGCCGTCTAGATCGCGCACTCGAACGCCGATGTGGTCGACCCGCTCGATCGCGATGGTGTCGGCCATGGTGATCTCCGTTTAAGCGGTAGCGGCGGCGCTCAGCGCGCCGCGCACGAAACTCGGGTCGAAGACGCGGTCGGCCATTACCTGGCAGCGCTTGATCAGGCGATGCTCATCGGCGCCATAATCGGCCTGCGCATTGTGCAAGGTGCCGATGTCGTCCCAGAACAGCAAATCGCCTTCGCTCCAGCAGTGCAGGTAGCGGTATTTCGGCTGTAGCTGGTGCTCAAAAAGAAAGGCGAGCATATCGTCGCTCTCGCGCTGCGGCAGCTCGTTGATGCGGATCGCGTAGCCGGGGTTGCAGTACAGCACCTTCCGGCCGGTGATCGGGTGCGTCAGGAAAACCGGGTGTGACACCGGCGGCTTCTGCCGGCGCTGCGCGTCACTGAGCGGCGGCCGCCAACTGCCGGGACGCTGCCGCATCATGTCCCAGAACTTGGCGAAATCGTGCAGCACGGTCATTCCGTCGAGCCGCTGCTTCAGTTCATCCGGCATGCCGTCATAGGCGGCGTGCATGTTGGCGAATTCGGTGCCGCCGAGCGGCTTGCCGTCGCGGTACGGCACCTTCAGCGCGTAGAGCGCGTTGGCAAGCGCGATCGTCGCGCTGTACGACATGTCAGTATGCCAATCCTGGCCGGCGTCGCGGGCGCCGATCGGCTTGCCGTTCTCGACGATGTTCGACAGGATCATCACTTCCGGATGGCCCGGCTCCTGATAGGCGCCGGCGACATTGATCTCCAGCGAGCCGAAGCGCCGGGCAAACGCTTTCAGCTGCGCCGCGTCCAAATCCTGTTTCGGAAAACACAGCACGCCGTAGCGGCCGAACGCCGCGAGGATCTGGGCGAACTGTGCCTTGTCGAGCGGATGCGCCAGATCGACCCCTTCGATCCTGGCACCCAGGATTTCGCCGCTGGGGATTACGATGATCCTGGTGACAGATGCTTCCGCAGTCATTATCGTCCTTGTTCGACCGGCACGAACGGGCGCCGTGCGCGCCTCGCTCCAGCGACTCTACCCGATAGAGTTTGCCTGCGGAACGTACCCTCGGTCATCTGACCCCTTGGAACTAGGAGGACGGCGCGTGGATCGGCGTGCTTTCATCAACTCCGGGATCATTGGCGCGGCCTGCGCCGTGTTCGGCGCCCGCGGCACCGCCGCGGTGCCGTCCGGCTGGCGGCAGTTCGAGCTTGGCTATCGCATCGCGCTCGCGTCCGGGGCCGGACCGGCGCGCCTTTGGGTTCCGGTACCGCAGGATGCGCTCGACTACCAGCGCGTCATCGATCTGAAATTGCAAGGATCGGCGCCGACCACGCTGTGGTGGGAGCCGGCTTCGCGAGCCCCGGTCGTGATGGTTGCTTGGCCGGCCGACCCCACGTCGCGCGAGGCGGAGATCACGGTTCGGGTCGCGACGCGCGATCGTTCCGCCTTTTCGCCCGGCAGCGGCGCCGCAGAGCTGGCCGAGTACCTGCGGCCGACCGCAAGCTCGCCGACGGACGGCATCGTACTGACCCGGGCCCGCGAGATCGTGGGCGACCGAACGGCGCCCCTGGACAAGGCCCGCGCGATCTACGATTGGGTCGTCGACGGCACCTTCCGCCGCGCGGAGACGCGCGGCTGCGGTCTTGGCAATGTGGCTTTCATGCTGGAAAGCGGCGACATGGGTGGGAAATGCGCCGACATCAACTCGCTCTATGTCGGTCTCGCCAGGGCCGCCGGGCTGCCGGCGCGCGACGTCTTTGGTATCCGGGTTGCCGACTCCGGGGTGACCAAATCGCTCGGGAAATCCGGCGACGTCACCAAGGCGCAGCATTGCCGCGCCGAGGTGCATATCGAGGGCAAGGGCTGGTTCCCGGTCGATCCCGCCGATGTGCGCAAGGTCGTGCTCGAGGAAGGCGTGCCGCTCGACAGCGATAAGGTCAAGGCATTGCGCGAGCGGCTCTTCGGCAGCTGGGAAATGAACTGGACCGGGTTCAACTATGCGCGCGATCTGATCTTGCCCGGCCAGAAGGAAGCCCCGCTCGGCTTCCTGATGTATCCCTATGCGGAAGCCGCCGGCGGCAATCCGGACCCGCTCGATCCGGCATCGTTCGCCTATACGATCACCGCGACGGAAATCACCTGAACACGGCTCAACGCTGCTCGCCGACAAAACCGCGCTGCAATTCGGCAACGCGGGCCAGGGCTCCGGGGGAGAGCGGTCCCTTCTCGATTGCCCGCGCGGCGATTTCGAATTGTTCCCGGGTCGCGATGCCGATCAGCACCGTCGAGACCGCATCGTTGGCGATCACATAGCGCAGCGACGCCTCGACCGTGCTCCCGGCATGGCCTTCCTGCACCAGCGGCGTGAGCCGCCGGGCCCGTTCGAGATCGATCTGATAGCTGCTGCCGGAGCCGATCGGGTCGGGCGGCGGCGAGGCGTTCGCGTGCCGCTCCTCGGTGCCGCTGAGGGCGCCGCCGGCCAGCACGCGGATGTTGATGACGCCCATATCGGCGGCCTTGGTGTGCGCCAGCAAATTGCCGAAATCCTGCGCCGGGAAGCCGGCCGGCACCGGCCCGCCCGGGCTCGGGTTCAACAGGTTATAGCTGACCTGGGCGGTGTCGAGCACGCGGGCATCGACGACCCGGTGCAGCGCCGCGGCGTCGCCGGTCGCGGTGATGCCGAGGAAGCGGATCTTGCCCTGCTGCCGCAGGCGCTCGAAGGCCGGCACGACCTCCTCGAGCACCGCGTCGGCGCCGAAATTGGCCTCGGCGGTCGCGCCGACGATCGCGTTATGGAACTGAAACAGGTCGACCCGCTCCATCTGCAGGCGGGCGAGACTGGCGTCGAGCGAGGCGGCGATCGCGGCGCCGATCTTGCCGCGCTCGGTCGGCGGCAGCCGCACCTTGGTGCCGACATAGGCGTTGCGCTTCAGCGCCTTCCAGACGCGGCCGAGGTTCTTTTCGCTCTCGCCATTGCCGTACATAGACGCGGTGTCGAAATAATTGACCCCGAGTTCGAGGGCGCGGGCGACGGCGCGCTCCTGGTCGGCGGCGGCGCCCTTGACCATCAGCCCGCCGACTGCGCCGCAGCCAAAGCCGAGCAGCGAGACCTGCAGCCCGGTCCTGCCGAGCCGGCGCTTTTCCATTGCCTTCTCCTTCTTCTAGGCGGGCGGATCAAATGTCCCGCCGCGCCCCCCTGTCAATCCACCCTTGGGCTTGTCATTGCGAGGACCGAAGGGACGAAGCAATCTCGCGCGGAGGAGTGCAGTCCGCCTAAGATTGGTTCGCTGCGCTCGCAATGACGGGGAATTCTGATGGCACTGACCCTGAACAGCGGGCCGGCCGATCCCACCCTGATCGCCGACCTCGTCGCCGCCAACCGCATCCTTTACGACCAAGGCGTCGTCGACGGCTTCGGGCATGTCAGCGTGCGGCACGACAAGAACGCCGACCACTTCCTCCTGGCGCGCAGCATGGCGCCGGGGCTGGTCTCTGCCGAGGACATCGTCGAGCACGACCGTGACGGCGAAGCGGCGGTCGAGCTCCACGGCCGAATCCTCTATCTCGAACGCTACATCCACAGCGAAATCTACAAGGCGCAGCCCGAAATTCGGGCGGTCGTGCACAGCCACTCGCCGGCGGTAATCCCGTTCGGCGTCACGACCGCGAAGCTGCAGCCGATCTTCCATCTGAGCTCGTTCCTGGCGCAGGGCGCGCCGGTATTCGAGATTCGGGAATCCGGCGGCCCGGCGACCGACATGCTGATCCGCACCCCGGCGCTCGGCGCCGCCCTCGCGCAATGCCTCGGCGCAGCGCCGGTGGCGCTGATGCGCGGCCATGGCGACGTGGTCGTCGGCCGGTCGTTGCGCGAGGTCGTGTTCCGCGCGGTCTATACCGAGGTCAACGCCCGGCTCGAAGCCGAGGCGCTGCGGCTCGGCGGCAACAAGGTCGTGTTCCTCAACGCTGAGGAGGCGGCGAACGCGACCGAAACTAATGCAGGGGTGATCAACCGTGCCTGGGATCTGTGGCGCGCGCAGGCGATGCCGGCCGGCTGACCGCCGATTCTCCTCTGCCGGAAACTCAGCAGGGAAACCCCCCGGCGCGCCAGGCTATGCCTGTAGCGGAACCGCGCGACGGCGCTTTACCGCCGGCGTTGACGGGCTAGGATGCGCCAATGCCTCCCCGGCAGAGGAGGACACCGCCATGCACCGCCTGTTTCGCTCGACCTCGATCGTCCCGGTCTTGACGATCGAGCGT
>DATARH010000131.1:0-1550 GCA_036264235.1 Allostellaceae bacterium | reverse complement strand
TTCAGCCTAAAAGACTCTGCCGTCAGGTAACGGGTCTTCGAAGACCACGATAGGCGCTGCAGGATGCCGGCAGCTCTCTCCTGCCGGCCTCTGGCCGCCGTCACTTCGGGGCGTACTACATCGCCGTTGCCGAACGACCAGTCCTCGCGGCCGGAATCGACCAAGATGATCCCTCTTCCGGATAGATGATCTCGTCCGGCCCGTCGCGGGAGACGACCTGGAATCTGTCGTAGTTCGGCACGTTCGCGACCGCGATCATCGCATTGTAGGCAGCGTCGCCGACATCACGGACCCGTTCGCACGAAGCGGTCTTGCTGATGTCGATTCTGACGAGAGGCATGAGACGGCGCCCTCCTTGGGTTCGGACGACTCGAACTTAGGCTCGACAGTGGGATGCTTCAATCGCATAATTATGATAGTTATCATGAGAGTCTCGCATTATGATCGATAACCTCAAAGCCTTCGCGGCGGTCATCGACAGCAAGTCGCTGACCAAAGCGGCATCGCGCCTGTTCCTGACCCAGTCGGCCATCTCACGCCGCATTCAGCAGCTCGAGGAGGCGCTTGGCGGCACGCTGCTGGACAGGACACAGCGACCGCCGAGTTCCACTGCGCTCGGCCAGCGCGTCTATGAGCAATCGCTGCCGATCCTGCGCGCGGTCGAGGACCTGATGACGCTCACGCGGCAGGATGCAGCGCCGACCGGCACCCTGCGGTTCGGCATGTCGCAGGCGATCGGCGATGTTATCCTGGCAGACGCAGTCGAGCAGCTGTCGGGGGAGTTCCCGACGCTCGACGTTCGGGTGCGCGCCGGCTGGGGCGCCAGCCTAGCCGCCCAGGTCAGCGCCGGCGAACTGGACGCCGCCATCGTCATGCTACCGGCCGGCACCCAGCCGGCAGCACCGCTGATCGGGCGGACCATCGCCACCGTCGATGTGGCAATCGTGCAGAGCCGCCGGCGCCCGCGCGTGCGTAAGGCAGTTGCACTGGCTGACTTGGCGAAGCAGGACTGGATCTTGAACCCGATCGGCTGCGGCTATCGCGCCGCGCTGGAGAGCGCCATGAAGGAGCGCGACGGCAGTCTGCGCGTCGCGATCGACACCTACGGCACGGAGGTGCAACTGCGCATGATCGCGTCCGGCCTGGGACTTGGCTTGGCGCCGCGCAGCGTGCTGCGGGCCAGCGCCAGCCGCGATGAGATCGCGATCGTGAAGGCGACCGGTTTCGACATGCAGCTCGATATCTGGCTGATCCATCTGAGGGAGTTCGGCAATCTGAAGCGTGCGATCGAGGCGCTGACGGCGACGGTGGCCGACGGCTTCGCCCGCTACGCCGCCGCCTAACGCTGACGAAAGAGTTCACGCAGATCTGAGCGGGGCTCCACCGCGGTGCGCCGCCCTGGTCGGCGATTTCGCTTTGATGACGCGACGAACGCCTTGGGGTAGGGCGTGAACTCATAAATCCGTAGACGTTGGCGGCCTACCTCGCCTTCGTCCAACAGTGAACCGGCAGTCTCGTGTCAGCCAGCAGCAGCCTTGCGCCGCGCGTTC
>DATARH010000097.1:0-13157 GCA_036264235.1 Allostellaceae bacterium | reverse complement strand
CCGGTCTCGATGCCATGCCCGCCGGCCTCAACCCCGATCATCTCCACCGAGCGATCGTCGAGGAACGGGTGGAACAGGCCCATCGCATTCGAGCCGCCGCCGATGCAGGCGACCAGCGTATCCGGCAGCCTGCCCTCGGCCTGGTGCAGTTGCGCCCGTGTCTCGTTGCCGATCACCGACTGGAAATCGCGCACCATGGCCGGATAAGGGTGCGGACCAGCCACGGTGCCGATCACGTAGAACGTGTCGTCGACATGCGCGACCCAGTCGCGCAGCGCGTCGTTCATTGCGTCCTTCAGGGTCGCGGTGCCGGAATGCACCGGCACGACCTCGGCGCCGAGCAGTTTCATCCGGAAGACATTCGGCTTCTGCCGCTCGATGTCGGTCGCGCCCATGTAGACGACGCACGGAATGTCGAAGAGGGCGCAGGCGGTCGCGGTTGCGACGCCGTGCTGCCCGGCGCCGGTCTCGGCGATGATGCGGCGCTTGCCCATGCGCCGGGCGAGCAGCGTCTGGCCTAGCACATTGTTGATCTTGTGCGCGCCGGTATGGTTCAGCTCGTCGCGCTTGAAGTAGATCTTGGCGCCGCCGAAATGCGCCGTCAGCCGCTCGGCGAAATACAGCGGACTCGGCCGGCCGACATAATGGTCGAGGTAGTAATCGAGCTCGGCTTGAAAGCTCGGATCGGCCTTGGCGGCGTTGTACGCCTGCTCGACCGAGAGGATCAGCGGCATCAAGGTTTCGGCGACGAAGCGACCGCCATAAAGACCGAAATGACCGCGCTCGTCTGGCCCGCCGCGGAAGGTGTTCGGTGTCTGCATCGCCTGCCTATAGTCCGCGCGCGACATTGAGGAAAGCGCGGATCTTGTCCGGGTCCTTGTCGCCGGGCCGGCGCTCAACCCCCGATGAGACATCGACCGCCGCCGCACCGGAGACCGCGACTGCTTCCGGCAGCAATTCGGCCGTCAGGCCGCCCGACAGCATCCAGGGCTGCCGCCATTGCCGGCCGGCGATCAGCCGCCAGTCGAAGGCGAGGCCATTGCCGCCGGGCAAGGCATCCGGCCGGCGCGGCGGCTTGGCGTCGAACAGTAGCAGGTCGGCAACCTCCTCGTAGGGCGCCGCCGCGACGACATCCTCCTCCGCGGCGATCGGGATTGCCTTCATGATCGGAAGCCCGAACCGCGCCTTCGCCTCGACGACCCGCTCGGGACTTTCGTGACCATGGAATTGCAGGATGTCGAGCGGCGCCGCTTCGAGTACCGCGGCAATCGCGGCGTCTGTGGCGTCGACGAAGACGCCGACCCGGTACACCCGCTCCGGGACTGCGGCGCAGAGCTGGGCGGCCCGCGCCGGCGTCACGGCACGCGGACTCGGCCGATAAAACATGAAGCCGATATAGGCGGCGGCGCCGTTTACGGCGGCTGCCACGCCAGCTTCGCTCGATAACCCGCAGATCTTGGCCGAGATCGTCATGTCCGAAGATATAGGTGCGCCCCGCGCGCCTTGCCGGGCCCGGAGATCATTTCCGTCCAGCGGTTGCGACGGGACGGCTCAGGCCGCAGGTGTCTCGGTGGCGTCTTCGACCCTCTGCGCCCGATAGGCATCAACATGCAGCCGGGTGCCGTGCACCGCGGTTACGACGATCGCCGTGCCCTGTGGCAGATCGGGTCCGGCTGCGAGCCAGACGCCGTCTGCTATGCGAACCTTGCCTTCGCCATTGACGAGCGGCTCGCACACCATGCCCCGCGCGCCGAGCAGAAGCCGGTTCCTCTCGTTCAACACGACATCGGTGCGGTGTGGCCGGCTGACCCAGCGATAGACGAAGTAGCCCCCGCCGCAGCTGATCGCAGAAGCGAGCGCGAAGGTGCCAATTTGTGCGGTGAGATCCAGATTGAAAGCGGCGTCCGTCCCGCCGGTAACTGCCGCGCCCAGCGCAATCCACACGAGATAGCTGCCGGGGACGTGAAGCTCGGCCAAACCAAGCACGCCGGCAAGGATGATCCACGCCCACCAATGAAAGCCGGCCATCATTACACATCCTATCCGGGCGGGCGCCCGCCGCTCTTCGCAAGCTCGGCGATGCCGGCGATCGTGCTGACCAGGCCGCTGAGCTCCATTGGCATCAGAACCAGCCGGGCGTTCGTCGAATTGCCGATCTGGGTCATCGCTTCGACGTATTTCTGCGCGATGAAATAATTTAACGCCTGCACATCGCCCTCGGCCACCGCCTTCGAGACCGCCGCCGTCGCTTTCGCCTCGGCCTCGGCGAGACGCTCGCGTGCTTCCGCGTCGCGTTGCGCCGCTACAAGGCGGCCCTCCGCGCTGAGGATTTGCGACTGCTTGGCGCCCTCGGCTTCCAGGATAGCCGCCTGCTTGATGCCCTCGGCCCGCAGTACTGCAGCACGCCGCTCGCGATCGGCGGTGAGCTGTTTCGCCATCGACAATTGCACGTCCTCGGGCGGGCGAACATCCTTCAGCTCGACACGAGTGATCTTGGTGCCCCAGGGTTCGGTCGCGGTGTCCAGCACCCGTAGCAGCCGCTCGTTGATCTCGTCGCGCTTCGACAGGGTTTCGTCGAGGTCGAGGGCACCGATCGCCGTGCGGATATTGGTCATCGTAATGTTGGTGATCGCCAGCTGAAGGTCCTGCACTTCATAGGCCGCTCGGCTCGCATCGACGACCTGGAAGAATACGATGCCGTCGACAATGACCGAGGCATTGTCGCGGGTGATCACATTCTGCGCCGGGATTTCGAGCACCGCCTCCTGGACATTGACCTTGCGGCCGATCGCATCGATGAACGGGTTCACCAGCCGCAGCCCCGGCGACAGGGTGATGCGGTAACGCCCGAACCGCTCCACCGTCCATTGGTAGCCTTGCGGCACGGTCCGCACGCCGCGCGCGATGACTGCCAGAACGATAACCAGAACCACGAGCAAAAAGATAAGAAAGCCGCTCATTGCGTCCCCCTGCGGTTTGTTACCGCGCTTATGCTGGATTGTTTCGGTCGAGCCGGCCCACCGCAAGCTCGGCCGCGGCGAGGTCCTCGAGTGCGGTGCCAACCGACTTGAATAAGGTGATCTCGGCCGCACTTTGCCTGCCCGCCGAAGTACAGCGAGCGAGCGCAAACAAATCACCCGCGATGCGCTCTAGGGTCAGCACGCCCGAGGCGAGCGGCTGCGTCAGGTCGCCCGCCTCGTGCAGGGCTGCGTCGGTGTCGATGTAAACCGTCGCGCGCCGCACCGCTTCGTCATCGGCCTCGCGCATGTCCGGACGGAAGCCGCCGACGAGATCGAGATGGGTGCCGGGGCGCAGCCATTCGCCGCGGATCAGGGGTCCGTACGACAGGGTGGCGCAGGTGATGACATCAGCGGTGGCGGCAGCGCCGGCCAGATCGCGAACAGGTACAGCCGATAGTCCTTCGCCCTCGAGCCGGCGGGCGACCTGCTCGGCCTTTGCAGGGTCGCGGCCCCAGATGCGGGTCTCGCGGATCGGCCGCATCGCGGCATGTGCGGCGGCCAGATGCGGCGCGAGGGCGCCGGTGCCGACCACGAGGTGCACGGCGCTGTCGCGGCGGGCGAGATAGTCGGCGGCGAGCGCCGAAGCCGCCGCGGTGCGCCGCAGCGTCAGCGCGGTGCCGTCGAGCAGCGCGACGGGTGCGCCAGTGGTCGCGTTGAGCAGCACGTAGGAGCCGTACACGGCCGGCAACGACGCCGCGGCATTATCCGGAAAGACGGTGACGATCTTGACGCCGAGATGCCGGCCCGGCTGCCATGCGGGCATCAGCAGCAGCGTTCCCGCCGCGGCATCCGGCACCGCGACCGGATGATGGTGACGCGGCGGCACCTCGCAGCCGTTGCGGAACATCGTGCGCAACGCCTCGACCAAACCGGGATAATCGAGCAGGCCGTGGATTTCCGTCGCGCTGACGATTCGCATGGCGTTAGCGGCGGACAACAGTGGCGCTTCTGTCACCTTCGAGCGGTGCGAGTTGCGCCTGGGTGGCCGAGAGCTCTCGCTCGAGCGAGGCGATGCGGCGGCCGCGCCGGCGCACTTCGCGGCGCCAATGGCGCGCGGCGACCCACGCGGCGAATTCACCCAAGATGAAGCCTAAGATCAAAACTCCGAGGACAAGCAGATAAAGCGGCAGTTCGACGAGAAACGGCAGCGGCCAGAGCGCGAGGCTGACGCTTTCTCGGTTGGAGACGGCGAACAGCGCCAACCCGGCAGCTACGATCAGGACGAACAGCCAGAAGGCGGCGCGCATCAAGCGACCGCCGCGGACGAGTTCATCGCCCCGGGCGCTGGTTCAAGCGGTCACGAAGCTGCTTGCCGGTTTTGAAGAACGGGATGTGCTTTTCCGAAACCGAGACGCTGTCGCCGGTGCGCGGATTGCGGCCGAGGCGGGCGTCGCGACGCTTCACCGAAAACGCGCCGAAACCGCGCAATTCGACCCGATCGCCGCGGGCGAGCGCGGCGGCGATTTCGTCGAAAATCGCGTTGACAATGACCTCGACGTCGCGCTGATAGAGGTGTGGATTGGCCTCCGCAAGTTTCTGAACCAGTTCTGATTTTGTCATTTTCGAAGCCCCCCGCGGCCTTTAGCAAAGCACGGTGCCAAACCGGCCGACAAGCGTCAAGGCGGGCACGGAACGCCAATGACGCGATTGATGCCGGATTTCGTGGCGGTCCGTTCGGGGTGACGGGAACCAACGGATGCGATAGATGGTCTTCCCTAACAGATCGCCCGATCGGGGGAAGAGATGGTCGATGACGATTTGCGCCGGGCCAAGGAATTCCGCGACACTGCCGGAAAGCTTCGGCACCTGGCGCGTCAGGTGCAGGCCCCCGACGCACGTCGTGACCTCCTCGATCTCGCCGAACGGTTTGATCGGATGGCGCGGCGGATCGATCCCGACAATGCACCGGAAATCTAAGATTAGGTCAGCTTGAGAGGCTGCTCAGGGCCGCGGCAGACCGGCGGTGCGGCCGGTCAGATCGTTGGCGTCTGCGTCGAGCTTGTCGGCAATGTGGCGCAATTGTTCGGCGACTTCGGGGCTGCGCTCGGCGATCCGGCGCAACTCGACTGCGGTCATCCGCAAGAACCCGATCGTGTTATCGACCGCACGGAGAATGCCGTCATCCATAGGCCCGCCCCTTATCCACCATCGGCGCGCGACGCTGACCACCGCGGCAACCGGTTCAGGATAGCCGAATATTCGATGGACTAGATGCGGCTTTCAATCCCGCCGTCGTTTCGGTTTTTGCGTAATCCGACGGCGCACAGAGCGCCGCCGGATTACGAGCGTCCGGCCGGGGAAACGCAGGCGGCGCCCAGGCCGTTCCGCGTTATTCCTACTCGCCCTTGTCCTCGGTCTCGGTCTCGGCCTCGGCCTCACCCTGCCGACGACGGATTGCGGCGCCGAGAATGTCGCCAAGGCTCGCGCCGGAATCGGAGGAGCCGAACTCGGCCATCGCCTTCTTCTCCTCGTCGGCCTCACGTGCCTTGATCGACAGCGTCAGCCTGCGCGTGCTGCGGTCGATCGCGGTCACCTTGGCATCGACCCGCTCGCCGACCGCGAAACGGTCCGGCCGCTGTTCACTGCGCTCGCGCGCCAGCTCCGATTTGCGGATGAAGCCGGGCATGCCGTCGGGCAGGCTGACTTCGATGCCGCCATCCTGGATCGCCGAGATCGTCGCGGTGACGACATCACCCTTCTTTACTGTCGCCATCCCCGCTTCGAACGGATCGGCCTCGAGCTGCTTGATGCCTAGCGAAATGCGCTCCTTCTCGACATCGACGTCGAGTACCTTGACCTTGACCATCTGGCCCTTGCGATAGTCCTGCATGGCCTCTTCGCCGGGCTTGCTCCAGTCGATGTCGGACAGGTGGACCATGCCGTCGATCTCGCCGGGCAGGCCAATGAACAGGCCGAACTCGGTGATGTTGCGAACCTCGCCCTCGACCATGCTGCCGACCGGGTGCTCTTCGACGAACGCATCCCACGGATTCGGCATCACCTGCTTCAGGCCGAGGCTGATGCGGCGCTTCTGCGGGTCGACATCGAGCACCATCACCTCGACCTCCTGGCTGGTCGAGACGATCTTGCCGGGGTGCACGTTCTTCTTGGTCCAGCTCATCTCGGAGACGTGAACGAGCCCCTCCACCCCCGGCTCCAATTCGACGAACGCGCCGTAGTCGGTGATGTTGGTGACGCGGCCCTTGAACTTGGCGCTGGCCGGGTATTTCAGCTCGACCCCCTCCCACGGATCCGCCTCGAGCTGCTTCATGCCAAGCGAGATGCGCTGCGTCTCCGGGTTGAACCGAATGACCTGCACCTTGACGTTCTGGCCGATGTGCAGGGCCTCCGACGGGTGATTGATGCGGCGCCACGCGATATCGGTGACGTGTAGCAGGCCATCGACCCCGCCGAGATCGACGAAGGCGCCGTAATCGGTGATGTTTTTGACGACGCCGTTAAGGATTTGGCCTTCCTTGAGGCTGGCGACCAGTTCCGAGCGCTGCTCGGCGCGGCTCTCCTCGAGCACGGCGCGGCGCGACACGACGATATTGCCGCGCGAGCGGTCCATCTTCAGGATTTGGAACGGCTGCGGCGAGCCCAACAGCGGGCCGATGTCGCGCACCGGGCGGATGTCGACCTGGCTGCCCGGCAAGAAGGCAACGGCACCGCTCAGATCGACGGTGAAGCCGCCCTTGACCCGGCCGAAGATCACGCCGGTGACGCGCTCGTTCTTTTGGAAATTCTGTTCGAGCAGCGTCCAGGCCTCTTCGCGCCGCGCCTTCTCGCGCGACAGCGCCGCCTCGCCGTTCTTGTCCTCCATGCGTTCGAGGAAGACTTCGACAGTGTCGCCGACATGAATTTCGGGGCCATTGCCGCCGACCGCGAATTCCTTCAGCGGGACGCGGCCTTCTGATTTCAGGCCGACATCGATCAGCGCGGCGTCATTCTCGATCGAGATCACCCGGCCTTTGACGACGGTGCCTTCGAGACTGTTGGAGACACCCATCGACTCGTCGAGAAGCGCGGCAAAACTTTCTTTGCCAGCGGAGGCATTGGGGGCGGTTTCGGTTACGGCTGTCATTCCTTGTCCTCGATCCCGGTTATGAGAGGCGCCCCGCCGGGATCGATGCGGAGCGGCAGCCGGCATCGAACGGGCGCGGCCGCAGGGACCCGGTCCTGTGGGCAGCTATAGAGGGAAATCGCGGCGGGCCGGCCTATTGGGGCTGACCGTGGGCGGCGAGCGCGCGGGCAATAAGGTCGGAAGCCGTCTCGAACACCTGGTTGGGGTCAAGACTCGTCGTATCGATCGTCACCGCATCGGCCGCCGCCATAAGCGGCGCGATCCGACGTCGGCTGTCGCGCGCGTCACGTTCCTTCATGTCCTGCAGGACGCGGTCGTATATAGCGGTGGCGCCGCGCTCCCGCAACTCCTTGAGCCGCCGCGCGGCGCGGATCTCCGGGCTGGCGGTAACGAAGAGCTTGACCGCGGCCTCAGGACAGACGGCGGTGCCGATGTCGCGGCCGTCGAGTACCGCCCCCGTGGCCGGCGGCGGCGGATGGGTGGCGAAGTCGCGCTGAAACGCCAGAAGCGCGGACCGCACTTGCGGGATTGCGGCCACCACGGAAGACGCCGCGGCGACGCTCTCGCCTGTAAGGCGTGGGTCCGATAATAGCGCCGGGGTGACCCGCCGCGCCGCAGCCTCAGCCGCGGCTGCATCGGCCGGGTCGGTGCCGCTGTCGAGCGCGAGCAGCGCAGTCGCGCGGTAGAGCTTGCCCGTGTCGAGATGGGCTAGACCGAAGCGCTCGGCGAGACGGCGCGCCAGCGTGCCCTTGCCCGATGCCGCCGGTCCGTCGATCGCGACGACGAAAGTCAAGCCGGCTCGCTGAAGCTCGCGCCGAGTCGGCGCATCAGCGGCACGAAATCGGGAAAGCTGGTGGCGATCGGCCGGCTGTCGTCGATCGCGACCGCGCTCCGCGCCGCCAGCCCCAGCACCAGAAACGCCATTGCGATGCGGTGATCGAGTCGCGTCGCAACAGTGGCGCCGCCCTTAGGCGGGCCGCCGTCGCCAGTCACTCGCAAGGTGTCGCCTTCGATCTCGACCTTGACACCGCAGCGCGCCAGTCCCTCGGCGATGCCGGCGAGCCGGTCGCTTTCTTTGACCCTCAACTCGGCGAGGCCGCGCATGACTGTCGTCCCGTTAGCGCAGGCGGCGGCAACGGCGAGGACCGGGTATTCGTCGATCATCGAGGGAGCCCGTTCCGCCGGGATCTCGCCGGGTTGGAGCGTGCCGGCGCGGACGCGCAGATCTGCTACCGGCTCGCCGCCCTCGCTGCGCTCGTTCAGCAGCGCAATGTCGGCACCCATATCGACGAGGCTGGTCAGCAGCCCGGTGCGCGACGGGTTCAGGCCGACGCCGGAGATCGTCACCGCCGAGCCGGGCACGACCAGCCCGGCGACCAGCGGGAACGCCGCCGAGGACGGGTCGCCCGGCACCCCGATCGGGGCCGCGGCAAGTTCGGGCCAGCCCTCGACCGCAATGCGCCGGCCACCGCTCTCGGCCGGTTCGATCGAGATGCGGGCGCCGAAATGGCCGAGCATCCGTTCGGTATGGTCGCGGGTCGGCTGCGGCTCGATCACGCTGGTCGTGCCGGGGGTGTTGAGGCCGGCGAGCAGCACCGCCGATTTGACCTGCGCCGACGGCACCGGCAACCGGTACTCCTGCGGTACCGGGCTTGTCGCCCCGGTGACCGCCAGCGGCAGCCGGCCGCCGTCGCGGCTGACGAAGCGGGCGCCGAAGCGCGACAGCGGTTCGATCACCCGGCCCATCGGACGACTGCGCAACGAGGCGTCACCGGTGACAAAAGCGGTGAAGGGATGCGTCGCCAGAATGCCGAGCAGCAGTCGGGCCGCGGTCCCAGAATTGCCGAGATCGATCACCTCGGCCGGTTCGGCGAGGCCGCCCACCCCGACGCCGTCCACGATCCAGCGCCCGCCGCCCTTGCGCTCGACCCCGGCGCCCATCGCCCGCAGCGCCGCCGCGGTCGCCAAGACATCCTCCCCCTCGAGCAGCCCGGTAATTTCGGTGCGGCCGACCGCGAGGGCGCCGAACATCAGCGCGCGGTGCGAGATCGATTTGTCGCCCGGTACCCGTACAGTGCCGCTCAGCGGCGCCGTCGGGCGGCTCGCCGTCAGCGGTGCGGGACGGGTCAGGACATCATCGGGCATCGTGGTTCGATCTGCCGCCGGAATGATCTTGCCGGAGCGGGCGACGACGCCCATATGGCGCTGCCGAACGCCGCGCCGGCTCAGCGTTTGCCGGTTTGTTTTTGACATGGCCGCGGCCGGTGTGGCAATGGCGCCCACCGCTTTCCATAGCACCGCCTTCACGCATACACCTTCGAGGAGCGAACGTGGCGAAACCCGAATGGGGCACCAAGCGGATTTGTCCGAGCTGCGGCACCCGCTACTACGATATGCAGCACGACCCGATCGTCTGCCCGAAATGCCAGACCCCGTTCGATCCGGAAGCGTTGCTGCGGGCGCGCCGCAGCCGACCGGTCGCGCCGGTCGAGCGCGAGCTCGAACCGGTCGCCGCGGAGGACATCGATCCCGAGATCGAGGCCGAGGAGCCGGAAACGATCGCGGACGAGGAGGAGGAAGACGAGGCCGCGGTGCCGCTCGCCGAAACCGAGGAAGAGGAGGAGGAGATCATCGAGGACGCCTCCGAACTCGGCGAGGACGAAGACGACATGGCCGAAGTCATCGACAATGTCGAGGATGAGGAGCCCTAAAGCCGCGATTTTTCCCTTGCTGGCGGCTGCCGGCCTTCCTAACTTCGGGCCGCCCGGCCCGGCCGGCACTGTGGGGCCATAGCTCAGCTGGGAGAGCGCTACAATGGCATTGTAGAGGTCACCGGTTCGATCCCGGTTGGCTCCACCAATCGAATGAAGGGCTTCGCTGGAAACCGCGAAGCCCTTCGAGTTTTTCGGGGATGCACGCCTCCTTGCCCAGCGGAGGAATGCATCGGCGCTACCGGGCGTTGATAGCCGGATCGGTCCGCGTCCTTTCGGGCGTGGAGCCCTAAATTGGCGGTCTCTCCAGCATGGTTCAGCCCCCGGCGCCACACAGCAACAGCCCATATCCTGCGGCGGCCCGCCGAATTGACACCCCGACCGGGCCGGCCTATCTGTCAACCGTGGCCGCGCCCGCCATTTCCGTCCATTTCATAGCGATTTCGAGGTCTGCATGTTCGGCGCCTTAGCCCGAAAGCTGTTCGGCTCGGCCAACGACCGCTACATCAAAAGCCTCGGATCGCTGGTCGAACAAATCAACGAGATCGAGCCCGAGCTGGAAAAACTCTCGGACGAGGCGCTGCGCGCCCGTACCGCCGAATTCCGCCAGAAGCTCGAAGACGGCGCCGAGCTCGACGATCTCCTCGTCGATGCCTTCGCCACCGTACGCGAGGCGGCCAAACGCACCCTTGGGCAACGTCATTTCGATGTGCAGCTGATGGGCGGCATTGTGCTGCATCGCGGCATGATTGCCGAGATGAAGACCGGCGAAGGCAAGACCCTGGTCTCGACCCTGCCGGTCTATCTGAATGCGCTGACCGGCAAGGGCGCCCATGTCGTCACCGTCAACGATTACCTCGCCAAGCGCGATGCCGAGTGGATGGGCCAGATTTACCGGCTCCTCGGCCTCAGCGTCGGCTGCATCGTCCATGAATTGGACGACACCCAGCGCCAAGAGGCTTATCTCTGCGACATCACCTACGGCACCAACAACGAACTCGGCTTCGACTATCTGCGCGACAATATGAAGTTCCGGCTCGAGGATATGGTGCAGCGGCCGTTCAACTTCGCGATCGTCGACGAGGTCGACTCGATCCTGATCGACGAAGCGCGCACGCCCTTGATCATCTCCGGCCCGACCGAGGACAATTCCGAGCTTTACATCCGCGTCGACAAATTGATCCCGGCGCTCGGCCCCGATGATTTCGAGAAGGACGAGAAGCAGCGCACTGTCACCTTGACCGAGCCGGGGGTCGAGAAGATCGAGGCGCAATTGCGCCAGAGCGGGCTGATGACGGAGGGGTCACTTTACGACATCCACAACATCTCACTGGTTCACCACGCCAATCAGGCGCTGCGCGCGCACAAACTGTTCGCCCGCGACACCGATTACATCGTCAAGGACGACAAGATCGTCATCATCGATGAGTTCACCGGCCGGATGATGGAAGGTCGGCGCTATTCCGAGGGGCTGCACCAGGCGCTCGAAGCCAAGGAAGGCGTCACCGTCCAGAACGAAAACCAGACGCTCGCCTCGATCACCTTCCAGAACTATTTCCGCCTTTATCCGAAACTCGCCGGCATGACCGGCACGGCAATGACCGAGGCCGAGGAGTTCAACGACATCTATCGGCTCGAAGTCATCGAGATTCCGACCAACGAGCCGTGCATCCGCGACGACACCGACGACGAGGTCTATCGTTCGGGCCGCGAGAAATACGATGCGATCGCGCAGCAGGTGCTCGAGTGCCGGGCGCGGCAGCAGCCGGTGCTGTGCGGCACCGTCAGCATCGAAAAATCGGAAGCGCTGTCGGAGCTGTTCAAGAAACACAAGATCCCGCACCACGTGCTGAACGCGCGTTACCACGAGCAGGAAGCCTACATCATCGCCCAGGCCGGTCGACCGGGCGCGGTGACGATCGCCACCAACATGGCCGGCCGTGGTACCGACATTCAGCTCGGCGGCAATTTCGACATGCGGGTCAGGAACGAGCTCGCCGAGCTCACGGAGCCGGCCGAGCGCGAGAAGCGCACGGCCGCGATCCGTTCCGAGATCGACGCCGCGCGCGAAATCGTGCGCCAAGGCGGTGGCCTCTTCGTAATCGGCAGCGAGCGACACGAGAGTCGCCGCATCGACAATCAGTTGCGCGGGCGCTCCGGTCGCCAGGGCGACCCCGGCGCCTCCAAATTCTTCGTCTCGCTCGAAGACGATTTGATGCGAATCTTCGGCTCCGAGCGGATGGATTCGATGCTGCAGCGTCTCGGGCTCAAGGAGGGCGAGGCGATCATCCACCCATGGGTCAATAAGGCGCTGGAAAAGGCGCAGCAGAAGGTCGAGGCGCGCAACTACGATATCCGCAAGCAGCTGCTCAAATACGACGATGTGATGAATGACCAGCGCAAGGTCATCTACGAGCAGCGGCGCGAGATCATGGAGGCGCCGAACGTTGCCGAGCAAATCGCCGACATGCGCGACGAGACGATCGCCGAGATGGTCCAGCGCGCGATCCCAGAGAATTCGCTGGTCGAGCAATGGGACCTGACCGGTCTGCACGCCGAATGCCTGCGTCTTTTGGCGCTCGACCTGCCGCTCGCCGATTGGGTCAAGGAGGAGGGCATCACCGGCGAGGAGGTCGAGCAGCGGATCGCCGCCGCGGCCGATCGCCGGATGGCGGAAAAGACCGCCAATTACGGCCCCGAGATGATGCGGATGGCCGAGAAGGGCCTGCTGCTGCAGTTGCTCGACCAGGTCTGGAAGGACCACCTGCTGTCACTGGACCATCTGCGTCAGGGCATTAATTTGCGTGCTTACGCCCAGCGCGACCCGCTCAATGAATACAAGCGGGAGGCGTTCGAGTTGTTCGAGGAAATGCTGGTCAATCTGCGTGAGCAGGTGACCTCGGTCTTGAGCCATGTCGAATTGCGGATGGCGCCGCCGCCTCCGGAGATGACGCCGTTCGGCGAGGTCAGCTTCTCCGGTAGCGCCGAGTTCGCCGAGACGGCGGCCGCCGAACTGCGCGAGCCGGCGCTGGCCGAGGCGGCGTTTCAGCCCGGTGCGGGCGGCATCAGCGGCGAGCGCCCGGCACCGACGCGGTCGGCGCGGCGGAGCAACGGCCATGCCGGCGCGAATGGCAGCGGCAACGGCGCCGCCCGTTCCGACGAGCGTGGCGGCGAGCGCCAGGCCGGCCCGCGCGCCCCCTGGGCCGGCACCGGCCGCAACGCGCCCTGCCCGTGCGGCTCGGGCAAGAAATTCAAGCATTGCCACGGCCGGGTCTGAGGCGGCCGGGGCTTTCTGCCCACGTGTTCTGACCGGCGGCAACCCGCACCTTTGACGCATATTTG
>DATARH010000055.1:0-17180 GCA_036264235.1 Allostellaceae bacterium | reverse complement strand
CTTCGACGCCTTCGTCGTCGAGGCGCGCGTCTGGTCGGTCGGCAGCCAGGGCGGCTCGGCGTATGGCGAGACCATCACCTATTGGTTCTCGCCGGCGGTCGGCCATCCGGTGAAGGTCATCCACCGCCTCGACAGCGGCGTCTATGCCTCGGGCGTCGACCACGAAGCGGTGCGGGTCGCGACCAACCAATAGCCGCACGGTTCAGCGGGCGCTCTTCTGGCTGCGGTACCAGGCCAGCATCTGCTCGCCGGTCCAGAACGCGACGCCGCTATGGCGGCTGGCATATTCGAGGAAAGCCTCGAGATATTTGATCCGGTGCGGCACGCCGCTGATGTAGGGGTGGATCGCGATCGAGAGGAATTTGGCGCGCGTCGCGCCTTCCATGTAGAGCCGGTCGAACTGATCGACCGAGCGCCTCAGCAACTCATCGGCGCGGTGATGCTGCACGATCATCATCGGAATGTCGTTGAGCTCGACGGTATAGGGCAGCGTCACCAGCGGCCCGTTGCCGGTGGCGATCTCGGTCGGCTCGACGTCATAGACCCAGTCGCCGATATATTTGATGCCGGCGGCGGCCAGCAGCTCGGGGGTGTCGTAGGTCTGGGTCAGCCCCGGCCCGAGCCAGCCGACCGGCTTCTTGCCGGTGAAGCGCTCGATCACCGACATCGAGCGCTCGACCATCGCCTTCTGGTCGTCGATCAGATGCATTGGCCCCTGCTCGTAGGCATGGCCCATGAATTCCCACCCGGCTTCGTGCGCGGCGCGCGCCACGCGCTCGTAATCCTCGCAGACGCGGGCGTTGATCGACAGCGTCGGGCGGATGCCGAGGCGACGGAACAAATCGAAGAAGCGCCACACCCCGACCCGCATGCCGTATTCGTGCCACGACCAGTTCGGCACGTCGGGCAGCAGCACCTGCCCGGTCGGCGCCGGCAGCACTTGCCGCGCCATCGGCCGGGAAATGTCCCAGACCTCGAGATTGACGATGGTCCAGACAACCAGCCGGGCGCCGGCAGGCAGCTTGAGCGGCGGCCGGTCGACGATCGCCGAATACGGGGTGCGCTCGCGCGGGATCATGCGCCCTGGCCTTTGGCCATCGCCGCGGCGCGGCGGCCGATCTCCTCGGGCGACACGTCCTCGACATGCGTCGAGATGTGCCAGATATGGCCGAACGGATCGACGATCGTGCCGAGCCGATCACCGTAGAACTGCGTCTCGACCGGCCGCTTCAGCGTCGCGCCGGCGGCGACCGCCTTCGCCGCCACCGCGTCGACATCGTCCAGGTAAAGGTGGATGCCGACCGGGCTGCCGCCGACCGTCGGCGGCGCCAGCGCGCCCATCGACGGGTGCTCGTCGGCGAGCATGATCACGCTGCCGCCGATTTCCAGCTCGGAATGGCCGATCTTGCCGCTGGGCCCGTCCAGCTTCATGCGCAACCTGGCGCCGAAGACGCTCTGATAAAACGCGATCGCGCCGGCCGCGTCGGCGACGATCAGGTAGGGGATCACGCTGCTGTAGCCGTCCGGGATCGCTGTCACCGCCATCGCCGCCTCCTCGCCTCGCGCGCGCATCGGATGCTGACGCGGATCGCCCAGGAAAGGCAATAACCGATCCGTATCGGACCATCTGCTAACCATTCGTACATGTTTCGCGTGTTTAACCATACGTCGCACACCGCAATTACCCGTTGAGCTGGTGCATCATGTCGGACATTACTCGTGGAGCCGGGCTTGGGCTGCCCGGCACCTCGACGAACGCGAGCGCGGCATTGGCCCGGTCGGCGAAATCAGCCGCAGAGTTTGCCCTGCGCGTCCCCTGGCCGAGGCTGCTGAAGTTTGCCGCCGGCGCCGCGCTCCTCGGCTTGGGCGCAGTGACGATCTACCAGCAGGTCATCGTTCGGGTCAGCCGTGAAGCGATCGTCAACGCTCGCGTCATATCAATCCGTGCCCCGATCGACGGAATTCTCAACGCAGCGGCGACGGCGCCGGGCGCCATTGTTACCGCCGGCATGGCGATTGCGAAAGTCGAGGACCCGGTTCCGGAGAATGCGCGCTGGTTTCAGCTGCAGCAGGACGCGGCGGCGGCTCACCGCGAGCGTGACACACTGTCGCGCAAATTGGCCGATCTCGAACAGGCGCGCGTAACCGCGGCGGCCCAGGTCGAAGCGTTTCGGCTCGGCCGCATCCGGCAAGACGAGTTGCGCATCGAAGAGGCCCGGGCCAGCGCCATGGCGGCGACGGCACGCGAATCCGAAGCGGCGGCCGCGGAACAGCGCGGCGCGGTCCTGCACGAACGCGGCTACCTGGCGGACCAGGGCTATGAAAAGGTGTTTCACGCTCGCGAGGTAGCGCGGCAGGATGCAATCGCGGCGCGCAAGCGGATCGACACGCTCGTCGTCGAACTCGAAGCCGCCAAACACGGCACCTATCTCGGCGACAATTACAATGACGTGCCCTCCTCGTATCAGCGGGTCGCCGACCTGTCGGTGCGTATCGAGGAGATCAAGGCAAATATCGACGAACTGACGCAAAAGTCCGAGCTGATCGCGCTTCGGCTCGCCGACGAACGCAAGCGGGTGGACGCGCAGAGCCGTGCGGTGCTGACCGCGCCGATCGATGGCAATCTGTGGACGGCGCAAGCCGCCGGCGGCGAGTACGTGCGCAAGGGCCAGGAGCTCTTCACGATCCTGGACTGCTCGACGGTCGTCATCACCGCGTCCGTCTCCGAGCGCGACTACAACGAATTGCGGCTCGGCGATCCGGCCCGCTTCCGCGTCGCCGGGACCGACCGCGAATATCATGGCGAGGTCTCGCAGCTCGGGCTGACGTCCACCGGTCGCAGCTTGGCAATCCCACCGGAAGAGCGGCACCACCAGGTAGCCGTGCATCTCGTCGACCTGCCGAAGAGCTCGCCGGACAGCTGTGCCGTCGGCCGCAGCGGACAGCTCGTATTCGATGGGCGCGGACGTGGTACCGGCAGCCGGGTGGTCGAGCGCGTTCGCCGATTCCTCGGTCAGGCCTGAGCGGCGACAGCTTTGGGATGGACTATTTCGGCTTAACGTTGGTCCTGGTCGGCGCCGGTATTCTGGTCGTCCCGTTTCTCGACCCCAAGTCGAACTGGGCCCGAACCGTACTGTTCGGCATCTGCATCCTGTTGACCTGGCGGTATGTGGGATGGCGGTTCGCCGAGACGCTGCCGCCCTTGCAGCTCACCTTCGAGAGCCTCTACGCGTGGGGGTTCGCGCTCGTCGAGGCGGCGGTCAACATCGGCTGGACGCTGGGCTTCATCACGCTGTCGCGCACGCGCGATCGCAGCGCCGATGCGACCGCGCTCACCAAGTCGCTGACCGCCCAACCCGCGCTGCCGCGCGTCGACATACTGATCGCGACCTACAATGAGGATGAAAGCATCCTGCGGCGCACCATTGTCGGAGCGCTGGCGGTCGATTTCCCGGGGAAGCAAATCTGGGTGCTCGATGACAAGCGCCGTGGCTGGCTGAAGGAGCTGTGCCACAGCAAGGGCGCAAACTATCTGACGCGGCCCGACAACAAGCATGCCAAGGCCGGCAACATCAATCACGCCCTCGCCCACCTGCGCGATGGCCCCGAGCCGCCGGATTTCATCGCGGTGCTCGACGCCGATTTCGTGCCGAATTCCGACTTCCTGTGGCGGATCATCCCACTGTTCCAGGATCAGGGCGTCGGGCTGGTACAGACGCCGCAGCATTTTTTCAATTGGGACCCCATCCAGTGGAACCTGCTCGTCGGCGACGTCTGGCCCGACGAGCAGCGCTTCTTCTTCGACCATGTCATGGCATCGAAAGACGCATGGGGCGCGGCGTTCTGCTGCGGTACCTCGTCGGTTATCCGAATGACCGCGCTCGACGCGATCGGCGGGTTTCCGACCGAGAGCGTCACCGAGGATTTTCTGGTGACGCTGAAGCTCGACACAAAGGGCTGGCGCACCGTGTACCTGAACGAGCCGCTGACCGCCGGTCTCGCCCCCGAAGGCATGGAAGAGTATCTGACGCAGCGCGGCCGCTGGTGCCTCGGCCTGATGCAGATCGTACGCTCGAAGTTCGGCCCCCTAGGCGGATCCGGGCTGAGCCTTCGCTATCGGATCGGGCTGATCGACGCGTTCCTGTACTGGGCCGGCACATTCACGTTCAAGCTGCTCTGCCTGTCGACGCCGATCGTCTATTGGTTTACCGGTGTGACGGTCGGAACCGCCTCGGCGGCGGATGTGATCGAGCATTTCCTGCCGTATTACGTCTCCGTCATGATCACGCTCTACTGGTGCACCGGCGGGCTGGTCCAGCCGGTGCTGACCGACGTGTCGCATGTTTTGACGATGCCCGCGGCGCTCAAGGCGACCTTCATCGGGCTGCTGAAGCCGCACGGTCACCCGTTCAAGGTGACGGCCAAAGGCCGGTTGCGGCATCGCGTGCTGGTTCACTGGGATTTGGTCGGCTTTTTTGGGTTGATCGCCGGGTTGACGCTGCTCGGCCTTCTTTATTCGAGCGCCGCCGATTTCGGGCCGATGCGGCAATCGGTCGAGGCAACGGCGATCGTGCTGTTCTGGAGCGTCTACAACCTCGTCGTCCTGATCCTTGCGATCGGGGCCTGCATCGAGCTGCCGCGCCAGGACGGCGAACAGCGCTTTGCCACATCGGAGCCGGTGCGGGCCTTTACTGCGGATCAGGCGGTGACTGCCCAACTGGTCGATATTTCGGTCGGCGGCGGCCGCATCCTCGCTCCCGCGCCCTGGCCGCAAGGTGCGACCGTGTTCCTGAGCCTGCCGGAATTCGGCGTCGTTCGCGCGCGCATTGCCGAAATTACGGGAACAAGCTTTGCCGTCGAGTTTCTGCAGACGGACCTATTGCGCGACGCGCTGATCCGGATGGTGTATTCCGGCCGGTATTACCGCGTGTTCGAACGGGTCGTCGGTCGCCGCCTGCTTGGCGCCCTCGCAGCCCGGTCGCTGCGCTGAGACCGGTTTACCAAATATCAAATCTCGTCGGGCCTGATTGAACTCGAATTTGTTCGAGTGGAGCGTTCTTTGAAGTCTGTCCTCGCCGTCTTCGCGCATCCGGACGATGCCGAGCTAACCTGCTTTGGCACGCTTGGTGTGCTGCACTCGCGCGGTTACCGAGTGCTGGTCGGGATCGTCACCGACGGCACCGCCGGATCGCCGTACACCGCGATCAATGGCCGCGTTCAGGAAGCCGAACGCGCCAGCGCGATCATGGGTTCGAACTCCTTCGCGGTGCGCTGCCCGACGGCGATCTGCAATACAGCAGCCGCCTGATCATGCAAGTCGAGCAATGGCTCAGCGACTACAAGCCGGCGATCGTCGTGACGCACGATTACCATCCAGGCGATATCGATCATCAGGACCACCTCGCGGTATCGCGCGCGGTGCTGAATGTCGTGCAGCGGCGGCCCGAAATCGAGCTGCTGCTACAGGTCGAGCCGCCGCGCGGCTCACGCGCGTTCGAACCCAATCTGTTCGTCGATGTGAGCCCGTTCGCGTCAAAGAAGCTGGCGGCGATCGCCTGCCACAAATCGCAGTCGCACAAAGACTATCTGCAGCCGGCCTATCTCAATCTGCGCTCGAGCTGGTGGGCCACCCAGTGCGGATTGTGGGAAGCCGGACAAGAGGCGGGCGACGTCCATGTCGAAGCCTTCAGGATCGCCAAATCTTCGATTCATGGTGCATCGGCACTCGCGTTTGCGCCGGCTCGCGATCCGATCGTGGAACGCCAAGAGCTGTGGCGGCATCCAAATCCTGCGGCCTCGGCCCAACGCCGAGGCCCGCACCGTCACCGCCACCTAGCGGCCGTACCGGCCGAATAACCGCTCGCGCGGTCGATCTCGCTCCTATCCCCGGCCGGCGGTCGCGAAGTAAAGCCGCGGGTCAGCGGCGCGGATGTGCGCTTCCGGCAGGCCCAGCTCGCAGCGCACAATGTTGGTGCCTTCGACCATAGCGACGCATTTGTAATGGGCGATCCGGCGCGACAGGCCCTCGCGGCCAAAGCCGCAATCGGTGGTGATCACCAGCCGCTCCGGCGGGATGAATTCGAGCGCCTTGCGGATCAGATTGGCGACGTGCTCGGCCGGTTCGACGACGGTGTTGCAATGGTTGACGACGCCGATGCCGATCTTCTTGTCGGTCGGGTACTTGCCGAACAAATGCAGGTCCTTGCCGTCGCTCGAGGCGCATTCGAAGGTGATCACGTCGCACTTCAGTTGTAGGAGGTGCGGCAGTGCCCGCTCATAGCTCGGCACCTCCCAATAGACGCGCTGCTGGTTGGGATTGCCCCAGCAGCAATGCACCCAGATTTCGGCCTCGACGCCGTCGAGCTGGCGGTTGAATGCCTCGGTCTGGAATTCGAGATCGCTGTCCTTGCAGTCTGGCAGGGTCGAGAGGCCGTGATGGCGCGGCTCCTCGACCTGGATCACCGGGCAGCCGGCGGCGGCCAGTTCCTTGAACTCGGCATTCATGATGTCGCACAGATCGAGCACCAGCGCCTTGTCGTCATGGTAGTGCTCATCCCACAGCATGCTGGCGAGGCCCGGGGCGCAGATCGCGCCGAACTTCACCGGCTTGTCGGAGAGGCGCTGCGCCACCTGCCACAGCGCGGCGTATTCGAGCGGACCGCGCGTCAGTTTCTCGGTGACGACCCCCGGCTGATACGCCTCCTGCACCTCCCACAGGATCTTGCCGGGCTTGAGGCCGTGCCGCTGCATCCAACCGCGGGAGGTGTCGCGATGCCCGGTGACGCCGCCCAGCCGCTCGATCGGGTAGAAGAACCAGCTCTTGCCGCCGACCGCGAGATCGAAGCGGCTGTCGCCATCGGTGACAATGTCGAGCCCGGCCGCCTCCTGCGCGTTGATGATCGCGGCGACCGCATCGAGATATTGCTCGCGGAACAACGAGTCGCCCATCGCGGTCTTGAACGAACGGCCGCCGAGGCTTGCGTCGTACCATAAGGGACGCGGATAGGAGCCGGTGATCGCAGTCGGCAGGACCATGTCGCGGGTCGTGGTCAGCATGGCTTATCCCTCTGAAAGGAGGCTCCAGGTTACCAATGTCTTGAGTCATCGAGAAATTGACACGCGACAGTACGAGTGTCATATCATAACATGCTTGTCAGAAAATTCGGTATATGTCATGACGGCCCGGGCCAAGGTCAACCAGCAAGGCCGCATCGTGATTCCGGCGGAGTGCCGCGCGGCGGCCGGAATCAAGCCCGGCGACGAACTGCTGATCGAGGCGATCGGCGAAGGGGAACTGCGGCTCCGCACTCCCAAACAGGCCCTCAAAGAGGCTCAGCGCATTGTGGCCCGCTATGGCTCCGGCCGCGATCTCGTCGCAGAGTTAATCGCGGAGCGTCGCAAAGAGGCGCGGCGTGAGAGGGAGTGAGGTCGTTGCCGATGCCTCGGCAATACTCGCCGCGCTCAAGGAGGAGCCTTTCAGTAAAATCAGTCCCGAGCGTCTGGTCCATGCAGCGATCAGCGCGGTCAATCTTTCCGAGGTTCTGACAAAATTAGCGGCGGACGGCTTGAACCAAGCGCAGGCCGACGCGGCGGTCGATGCCCTAGATCTGCGTATATTCCCCTTCGACGGCCAACAAGCGCGAGCCACTGCTGATCTGTGGACAGTGACGCGACGCGCCGGGCTCTCACTTGGTGACCGCGCGTGCCTAGCACTGGCATTACGGCTCGGGGAGCCAGCCGTTACCGCCGATCGAGCCTGGGCAAGGGTGGATGTCGGCGTGGAGATCATATTGATCCGCTGAGCCGTCGGCTTTCATCGGAAAGTCAGAGCGGTTAGCTTTGCACATGAAGCCAATCGATCCCAAGGGACAGCGAGATGAAGGACTTCGCGGGGCGGATCGCAGTGATCACCGGCGGCGGCTCGGGGATGGGTCGGGAGCTGGTGCGGCAGCTGGTCGATGAAGGCTGCAACATCGCGATGTGCGACGTCTCGGCCGACGGCATGGCGGAAACCCAGCGCCTGTGCCAAGCGGCCGGCGTGCCGCAGGGGCTGCGGATCACCTCGCATCTGGCCGATGTCTCCGACGCGGCGCAGGTCGAGCGGTTTCGCGACGAGGTCGCCGAGCGCCACGCCGCCGACAAGATCCACCTGCTGTTCAACAATGCCGGGATCGGCGGCGGCGGCAGCATAATCGCCAACAGCCGCGACGAGTGGGAGCGGACCTTCAACATCTGCTGGGGCGGCGTCTATAATTGCACCCGCGCCTTCCTGCCGATGCTGCAGAACGCCGAGGAGGGCCACATCGTCAACACCAGCAGCGTCAACGGCTTCTGGGCCTCGCTCGGGCCGCGCATCCCGCACACCGCCTACGCCGCCGCGAAATTCGCGGTCAAGGGCTTCACCGAGGCGCTGATCACCGATCTGCGGATCAACGCGCCGCACATCAAATGCTCTGTCGTGATGCCCGGCCATATCGGCACCGGCATTCCGGAGAACTCACGCAAGATTCAGGGCGGCAGCCTGGCTGACGAGGTGACCGCGACGCAAATTTCGCAGGCGCGGGCCCGCCTCGCCGCCGGCGGCCGCGATGTGTCAGCCTTGTCCGACGACGACATCCGCAAGCTGGTCGCCGAGCGCGAGCGTCGCTTCCGCGACGAGGCGCCGACCAGCGCCGCCGAGGCCGCGACGATCATCCTCGACGGGGTCAAGGCCGAGCGCTGGCGCATCCTGGTCGGCGACGACGCGCACAAAATCGACGAGTTGGTGCGGCAGTCGCCGGAGCGCGCCTATGACACCGATTTTTTCGAGAGCTTCGCGAAAGACGCCGGCTGGCGCATCGGCACCTAGTGCAGCGGCGTTCCCTCGATCGTGATGCGATGCAACAGGCGGCGCTCGCCGTGATAGTCGTTGACCGCGAAATGCCAGGTCGAGCGGTTGTCCCATAGCGCCAGCGAGCCTTCGCGCCAGTGAAAGCGGCAGGTGAATTCCGGCCGCACCGCATGCCGGTACAAATATTCGAGCAGCGGCCGCGATTCGTCGTCGCTCCAGCCCTCGAACCGCAAGGTGAAGCCGGGATTGACGTAGAGGGCCTTGCGTCCTGTATCGGGGTGACGGATCACGACCGGATGCACCGCGTCTTGCGTCGCCAGCTCGGAATTTCCGATGCGACCGTTGAGATCGCCGCGCCGCGCCATCGCCTCCGGGCCGAACACATGCCGGCTCGAGTGACAGGCGCGCATCCCTTCCAGCGTCGCCTTGAGCCCGTCCGACAGCGCGTCATAGGCGGCGTACATGCTGGCGAAGAGGGTGTCGCCGCCGGTCTTGGGCACCTCGCGCGCATACAGCATCGAGCCGAGGGCCGGCACCCCGTCATAGCTGTGGTCGGTGTGCCAGCCGCCGCCGATGTTGCGCTGCTGCTCCGGCTCCTTGCGCACCTCGGCGATCATCGGATAGTCGGGCACATGCGCAAAGAAGCGGTTGATGTCGATCGGGCCGAAGCGTTCGGCGAAGGCGACATGCTGCTCCGGCGTTAGCTGCTGGTCGCGGAAGAACACGACGCCATTCTCGCCAAAGGCGTGGCGGATCTCGGCCATTGCCGCGTCCGGCACCGGCGCCGCCAGATCGACGCCGGCAATCTCGGCGCCGACATGCGCCGATAGCGGCTCGACCCGGATGTGCTGGTATTTCATGTCTGTCTCCCGTCAGCTTCAATCGAAGGTCAGCACGGTGCGGGCGACCTCGCCGGCCTTCATCGCGCGAAACGCTTCGTTGATGTCGCCGAGCCGGCCGCGTTTCGTCACCATGTCGTCGAGGTCGAGCCGGCCCTGCCGGTAGAAATCGAGATACATCGGGATGTCATAGCGGAAGCGGTTCGAGCCCATGCGCGAGGTCTGCACCTTGCATTCGGGACGGATCGCCATCCACGGAAACTCGATCGTCGCATCCGGCGGCAGAACGCCGACAATCGTACAGGTGCCGCGGATCGCCAGGCTCTCGATCGCCTGCCGGCACAATTTGGCGTTGCCGACCGCTTCGAAACTGTGATCGACGCCGGCGCCGCCGGTCAGCGCGCGCACCGCCTTCACCGGATCATCCCCGGTCGAGTTGACGAAATGGGTCGCGCCGGCGCGCTTCGCCATCTCTTCCTTCGACGCGAACATATCGACCGCGATGATCTGGCGGGCACCACCGATGCGGGCGCCCTGCACGATCGACAGCCCGACACCGCCGCAGCCGAACACCGCGACCGTCTGGCCGGCCTGCAATCCGGAGCTGCGCAGTGCCGCGCCGACCCCGGTCAGGACGCCGCAGCCGATTAGGCAGACGCGGTCGAGCGGCAGATCGGGATCGACTCGCACCACCGAGTTCTCGTGCAGCAGCATCTTCTCGGCATAGCTCGAAATGCCGATGAACTGGCGGAACGGCGCGCCGTTCTGCGACAGCCGCGGCGCCTCGCTATCCTTCCTGGTGACGATGTTGCCGGTGCATAAATTCGGATGGCCCGAGAGGCATTGCGGACAGTGGCCGCAGAAGCCGGAGAGGCAGGCGACGACATGGTCGCCGACCCGCACGCTGGTGACATCCGGCCCGACCGCCTCGACCACGCCGGCGCCCTCGTGCCCCAGCACGATCGGCCGGTCGAGCGGAAAGCGGCCAATGCCGTCGACGACGTGGAGATCGCTGTGACAGACGCCGGTCGCGACGGTACGCACCAGCACCTCGCGCGCCATCGGCTTGTCGAGATCGACCGGCTCGATCGTCAGCGGTTCCTGGACCTTGCGAAAAACGGCGGCGTCGATTTGCATATGACCGGCCCTCGCTCAGAGTCGGCCTCAGTATAGGGACGCCAAGGAGCATGCCAATGCTGGCGCTCGAAACGCACGGCAGCGCTACCGCCCCGGGCGAGGCGTATCTGAACGATACGCCGCTGCTGGCGTCTCACAGAGGCACCCAGCCCGACCTGTTCCTGCGCTGGAACGCGGTGCCGGCGGCGGCCTCGGCAATCGATGTCGTCGTATTCCTGCACGGCTTCTCGCAGCGAGCGGGCGGCATGCAAATAGCCGAGAAGGTCGCGCCCAGCGGTCTCGACCTGTCCGGCCGGGCCCGGCCCACCCTGGCGCTGCTGCCGCGCGGCAACTGGCTGCGGCACAGCTGGTACGATTTCCCAGCGCTGCTCGGGGATGGGCTCGACCGGCTCGTCGCATACGGGCTGGAGCGGCTCGCGGCGGCGCTGCCGAGCCCCCGCGCGCTCACTTGCGGCTGGTTGATCCTGGCAGCGCATTCCGGCGGCGGCATGCCGGCGGTCGATGCGCTCGCCAGCGCGCACCACCCGCCCGACGAGTTCTTCGTCTTCGATGGCCTCTACGGCCGCGACCCGAACATCGACGAGCCGCTGCGCGGGATCGAGGCGATCGACCGCTGGCTCGGCGACCGGTTGGCCGCCGAACCGGCGCGGCCGGGCGCGTTGCGGGTCGTCTATTTCGAGCGGCAGACCGGCGAATTCTCCCGCGCCGTCGGCCAGCGGATCGCGGCAAGGCTCGCCAGTCTCGGCCCGGCTCTGGCCGGCCGCCTCGCGCGCCGCTACAAGATCGAAGTCTCCGGCGTGCCGCACGGACGCATCGCCGAGCGCTGCCTGCCCGAATTGCTGGCGCGTTCCGATGCCGAATTCGATTGGCTCGCCTGAACCGGACCGGGAGGAAAAGATGGCCACCGCATTGGAAGAAAAAGACGCGATCCGCGAAGTGCTGGCCGAGTACTGCTTCCGCCTCGATGGCGGGCAGTTCGCCGACATGGCGGCGCTGTTCACCGAGGACGGCACCTGGGAGACCGCGTTCGGCCAGGCGACCGGCCGCGCCGCGATCGCCGATTTCGCCCGCGGCCTGCGCGAGCGCGGAACGCAGCCGCGGCCGCGCGGCGTGCACCTGACGACCAACATCGTGATCGCGCTCGACGGCGACAGCGCCCGGGTGCGCTCGAACTGGACCGTGGTGACGAACAGCGCCGAGGGGCCGAAGATCGGCTCCGGCGGCGGCTATGCCGACGAGATGGTGAAGCAGAACGGTCAGTGGCTGTTCCGTCACCGCAAGATCGACCGCTTCATTGCCGACTGAAACATATAAACGACCATCGGGAGACAACGACATGCCTCGCTACCAGCAACTCGACGAGACGAAGCTCAGCGATGCGCAGCGGCGCATCTGGAACGAGTGCAAATCCGGACCGCGCGGCTCGGTGCCGCCGCCGGTGCATGTCTGGCTGAAGAGCCCGGGCCTCGCCGACAACGCCCACAAATTGGGCGCGCATGTCCGCTTCGGAACGCAATTCACCCAGAAGCAGACCGAGATCGCGATCCTGATGACGGCGCGCTATTGGACAGCGCAGTTCGAATGGGCCGCGCATGTCCGGCTCGCCCGCAACGCCGGCGTGCCGCAGGAGGTGATCGACGCGATCGCCGAACGCCGCACCCCGAGCTTCACCGATCCTGACGACCAACTCGTCTATGATTTCTGCCAAGACTATTACGACGACCACCGCGTCGACGACAGCACCTATAACCGCGTCGTCGCGCGCTTCGGCGAGCAGGGCATCGTCGATCTCGCCGGGCTGATCGGCTACTACTCGTTCGTGTCGGTGACGCTCAACACCTTCGAGGTGCCGACCCCGCCGGACGCCAAATTACTGGAGAAGTAGCCCCGGGATTAGGATTCTGCCGCAGCGGGCCGTCTTTTTAAGGTTTCCTCGGGAAACCTGCGGGAAGCGCACCGGCGTCGGTTTGCCAATCGTCTCGGCGGAGCGATCGCCAGCAGCGTACGGCAACGACCGCAAGAAGAGCCGTCGCTGTCAGCGGGGCAAGCGCGAGACCCGTGTATTCCGCGACCGGCCTGGCGAGGAGCGGCAACGCGGCAGCCGCAACCAATACAGTCGCTTCCCAAGGGAGCGCGCCCTCGCGGCTCTGTTTCCTGACCATCAGAGCGATGGCCGGCGCGAGCAGCATCAGGTCGTAATCGAGCAGAAACGGGGTCGCCAACGGAATGGCCGCAAGCAATGCGATCGCCTTTGTGTCGGAATCGCTGGGACTTCGCCAAACCCGGGCGACGACGATCGCCGCGGCGACCGCAGCAATGCCTTGCCCTGCATAGGCGAGCATCAGGTTGCCGCCGGCCAGGCGTATTGCGGAGAACACCGATTGCAACTTGAAATAAGACACCGATCCGGTATCCAGCATCTGCTGCGCGAACTCGGTGCTGGCAAGAAAATCACGCCAGATATCAATCCCGAAAAACAGGATCGTCGCCGCTGACAATGCGAGCACCGTCAGCGACACCGCGATGAGCGCCCGCCAATAACCACCGGCGACAAATGCGATCGGCACCAACACCGCCAATTGTGGCTTGAAGGACAAAACGCCGACCAGAATGCCGGCCGCAATCGGCCGATCCGGCAACAACAGCAATCCCCAGGCGAGAAGGCCGGCCGACAAAAAGGCGTTTTGGCCGTGGGTGATCGTCAACAAGACCGCGGGGAAACCGAGGGCGATCCAGAGCGCCAGCGGGCGCGGAAAAATTCGCCAAATGGCACTCAGATAACAGCAAGCTCCCGCGACCAGCCAGACGCCGAGCGCGCACAAATACGGCAGCAGCGCCAGCGGATAGACGATCAGCAAGGCAATTGGCGGATATTGCCAAGCGTAAAATGCGGCGGCGCTGCGTGGCGCCACGGTCTGTTCTAGCGCAGCGAGCGCGGTCGGATCGTAGATCGCGTTTAGGTGCCCATTCAGGAGCGCCCAGGATACCGTCCAAAAGCTGACGAAATCGGTGCCCACCGGACGGCCAGCCGGATCGTCGAGACCCGGCCCGCTGAGCGCCCAGCCAATGGTGGCGACCGAGATGCCGATCATTATGGTCGCATACGCCCGGGCGCGACCGAGCGTCAGCCATTTGCCATCACGCAAGAATGCGATCGCCCGCGCCATCTTCGGCTTTCTCTCCGCTTCCAAGCCATGGTTAGGAATTGGTGAAAGAGGATCGGGGGCCGTCATTGAGATTTGGTGAACGCCTATGCGGCTCCTCTCAAATGCCCGAGACTGCGTATCGTCACCGCAATGACGGCGTTTACCCGGTCCGGTTGGCGGCGCGGCAGCGGCACTGGTCGATCTGGTGCAGCTCGACCATGTTGCCGCAGGGATCGTTGACGAAGACCTGCTCGGCCTCCGGACCGTTGATCCCTGTCATCGACCAGTATTTGACCCCAAGTCGGTCGAGCTCGGCCTTGGTCTCCTGGATGTCGGCGACCGCCAACGCGACATGCGGGATCGTCGGGTCCTGGCCCGGCCCCTTCGCCAGCGTTGAGGGCTGGGCGCCGCCGATCAGGTGGATTTGGCTGCCGTCGCCGACATTGATCCAGAAGCCCGGCACCTTCGGGATGTTCGGCCGGCCCGGATCGACCCCGAGCCCGAGCACACCCTGATAAAAATTCTGTACCTCGTCGAGCTTTGGGTCGTCGCCGATCCGCACCGCGTGGTGATGGATTTCGAGAACGCGAATGGCCATTGGTGAGCTCCGTCGTTACACCTTCTCGATATTCCACATCAGGAAGGCCGGCGCGGTGATGACGCCCTTCACGCTTTTGCGGTAGGCGGTCATCGGCGTCCACTGCCCGGTTGGGATGTAGGGTACATTCTGGAACGCCTCCTTCTGGATCTCGACCGCAAGCTTTTTGCGCTCCTCCACGCTCTCGGTCTTGATCCATTGCGCGCGCAGCGTCTCGATCTTGTCGTCCTTGGGCCATCCGAACCACGCCTTGTCGCCGTCGGCGTGCAGCGGCAGGTTGCCGATCGGGTCGAGCAGATCGGCGCCGACCCAGCCGGTGCCGAAGACGTTCCAGCCGCCTTCCTCGGGCGGCTTCTTCGAGGCGCGGCGCGTCACCACCGTCCCCCAATCGGTCGACACCAGTTCGACATTGAGGCCCAGCTTTTTCAAATAATCGTAGGTGACGATCGCCTGCGTATGCGGGTTGGGCTGATCGACCGCATCGAGCACGACGATCTTCTCGCCCTTGTAGCCGGCCTCCTTGATCAGCGCCTTGGCCTTGTCGAAGTCGCGCTTGCCGGTCATTGCGTCGGCGTCGGCGTCGCTCGCCATCGGCGTGCCGCAGGTATAGAACGAGGCGCACACCTTCCAATATTTCGGGTCGCCGACCAGCGTCCGCATGAAATCGGCCTGGTCGCTGACCATCAGCAGCGCCTGCCGCATCTTCGGATTGTCGAAGGGCGGGTACAAGTGGTTGAGGCGCACCATCGTCATCGCCGGCAGCGCGTCGGCCGGCACGATGGAAATGTCCGGGTTTGCCGCCATTGGCGGCAGATTGTCGTGCGGCGGGTTCTCCCACCAATCGGCCTCGCCGTTGTTGACCGCCGCGACCTTGGTCATCGCGTCGGGGATGTAGAGCCACTCGACCCGATCTACCTTCATCACCTTGCCGCCCGACGCCCAGGAGGGCGGCTCCTTGCGCGGCACGTAATCGGGGTTCTTGACGTACACGACCTGATGGCCCGGCTGGAACTCCTCCTTGACGAATTTGAGCGGTCCCGAGCCGACCATCTCCGTCACCTGGGTGTAGGGGTCGGTGTTGGCGAGCCGCTCCGGCATGATGAACAGCGCCAGGCTCGACACCTTGGCGAAGGCGTCGATTAGCAGCGGAAACGGCTCCTTCAGCTTGATCGTGAAGCCCTTGTCGCCGTCCGGGGTCATCGTGTCGATGGACTTCGCCAGCGCCTGGCCGTGCCCGTCGCGCGCCATCCAGCGCTTGATCGAGGCCACGCAATCGGCGCCGCGCACCGGCGAGCCGTCGTGAAACGGGCCGAGATCGCCGCGCAATTTGAACTGGTAGGTCAGCTTGTCGGCAGAAATCGAGTGCTCGCCGACCATCTGCGGGTGCGGCGCGAATTCGGCGTCGATCGCGAACAGCGTATCGAACACGCAATAACCATGGTTGCGCGTGATGTAAGCCGTGGTCCAGATCGGATCGAGCACACGCAGATCGGACTGCGCGATAAAACGCAGAGTTTTTTTGTCGTTGGCAGCGCGCGCCGACAGCGACGGCATGCCGGCGGCAAGCGCCGCAACGGCGGCGGTCTTGCCGAAATCGCGGCGGCTCAATTTCGTCATGTGAGGCCTCCCGAAGCCTGGTTCTTATCGCGAGGATAGCAAGAACCGGGCCGCCTGTCGGGTGGCGCTTTGGTGTCAGCCGCGGCGGCAATAGGGCCGCAGCCTCCCTACATAAGCGCGATGCGCCTCGCCGATTTCGATTATGACCTGCCGCGCGATCTGATCGCCGACCGCCCGGCCGAACCGCGCGACAGCGCGCGGCTGCTGCATGTGCCGGCATCGGGCGATTTCGCCGACCGCCGCATCGCCGACCTGCCCGTGCTTTTGCGACCGGGCGACCTGCTCGTCTTCAGCGATACCAAGGTGATCCCCGCCCGCCTGGTCGGCCGACGCGGCGAGGCGACGGTCGAGGTCACGCTGGCGCGCGAGCTCGGCGGCGGGACATGGCTCGGCTACGCCAAGGGCGCGCGCCGGCTGCACCCGGGCGACCGCATCGACTTTGCCGCCGAGTTCGCGGCCGAAATGGTCGAAAAAAGCCCCGAGGGCGAGGTGACATTGCGCTTCGCGCTCCCGCCCACCGAGCTGCGCGCCGCGCTCGATCGGCACGGGGCGATGCCGCTGCCGCCCTATATCAAGCGCCCGAGGGCACAATATCCGGGCGGAGACCCGTCCGACCGCGCGGCATACCAGACGATGTTCGCGCGCGAGGAGGGTGCGGTCGCAGCGCCGACCGCCGGACTGCATTTCACCCCGGCTCTGATGCAGGCGATCGCCGCGCGGGGCATCGAATGGGCCACCGTCACTCTGCATGTCGGCCCCGGCACCTTCCTGCCGGTCAAGGTCGACGACCCGCGCCAGCATCGGATGCATGCCGAGTGGGGCGTGGTGCCGCCCGACGTTGCAGCCAAGATTGCCGACACCCGCGGGCGCGACGGCCGCATCGTCGCGGTCGGCACCACCAGCCTGCGCCTCCTCGAAAGCGCCGCGGCGGAGACCGGCGAGATCGCGCCGTTCGCGGGCGAGACGCGGCTCTTCATTCTGCCCGGCTATCGGTTCCGCGCGATCGATCTGCT
>DATARH010000320.1:0-1823 GCA_036264235.1 Allostellaceae bacterium | reverse complement strand
CGGGAAAGCCATGAAAAATTGCAGAGAACGCGCCTTGATCCTTCTTGAGGTCGCGGAAAGAACCGCCCACCCAGAACATAAGGCCAAAGTGGCCGCCCCCGCAGAGGCGTGGCTGACATTCGCCGCTAAAGACAACGCGCTCACCCTTTGGGCGGTGCCGTCCGGAAAGTGGTTGGCATTTGGAGTGGCGCATTCTCCGGTAACATGAAGGTATCGTTTCAGGCTGCGAGGTCAATTGGCTGAGCGAGGGGTGGTGTGGCGAGGGTCTTCCAGCCATCGACCTTTCGCATGTTGATCTGACCGGAAGCGAGCAGTGCCCAGAACAGCATGGCGGCGGTGTCGGCGGATGGCAGCACGGTCTGCGTCTTGATTCTTCGTTTGAACTCTTCGTGCAATCGCTCGATCGCATTCGTGGTCCGCACGCTGCGCCATTGGCTTGGCGGCAGCCGGGTGAAGGCGAACAAGCGTTCGCCTGCTTCCTGCAGACTGTCGGCAACGGCGTTATGCTTGAGGCGCCACTTGCGGATGAAGGCCTTGCGCCGGACCTCCATCTCCGCACGGGTGGCCGCATAGATCATGTCGTTGTAATCGGCGGTGATCTCCTCATGCAGGCGCTCGGGCGCATGCGCCAGCAGGTTCCTGTGCTTGTGCACCGTGCAGCGCTGGACCGGCACGCCATCCCAGACGGCGGCAATAGCCTTGTCGAGCCCCGACGCACCATCGACGATGAGGAACTCGGGCCGCGGCAGCCCACGCCGGATGAGATCGTCGAGAACCGTGCGCCAGGCCTCGGCACTCTCGCCGCCCATGCTCTTGATCGCCAGCAGCACCTTCTGGCCGTCCGCGCGCACGCCGAGAACGACGAGCAGCGAGATTGATGTCGCTTTGCGGTCGAGCCGCACCCGCACCACCGTGCCGTCGAGAATGAGCCGCACGATCGGCTCCGCGGCCAGCGAGCGGGCGGTCCATGCGTCCCAGTCGCTCTTCACCTTGCGCCAAGTCCGGCTCACCGTGTCCTTGCCGACCGTGCCGCCGAACAGGGCGGCAAGCGCACGGCGCACACGACGCGTATTGGTGCCGGCGAGGTAGCAACTCGCGATCAGCGCATCGGCGGCCAGCGTACGGCGCTGATAGGCCCGCAGCGCTTGGCTCTTCCATTCGCTCGTCCTGCCCTCGGGGGTGTTCAGCCGGGCGCGCGGCACCTCGATCTCGACCGGCCCAAAGGTGCCTGTCAGCGACCGCGTCCGGCTCCCGTGGCGATGCCCCACGACACCGGCTCTTACTTCACCGCCGGCCAGCTTGCTGCGTCCATAACGCGGCCGGGCCAGGGCTTCATCGAGCTCGCCGCGGATCAATTCCTCGATGAACTGTCGCGCCCGACCGCGGACTTCGGCCTCGATCGGATCGAACCAATCGTCAAAAAGATGTGCAGCCATCACTGCTTCAGGCTGCAAGGAATCAGGCTTCGTGGTAACGTTCGTCATGGCGTGGTCTCCAGTCCGACGCGCTAACGCCGGATGATTCGAGGTTGATCACCCCGGAGACTACGCCACCCCCATTTCCAACCAACCCCGCGACGGGACCGTCGGGCTCCGAAAGGAGCCTCTGAATTCTGTCTCTCGCCCACGAGGAAGGCATCTCGTCGAGCGCACGTCGGGCGGCGGCATTTCTCTTTGAGAGACGGGCGTGGCGAAGGCTCATGTCAGCGACCCTGAGCCGGTAGACCTCGTCCGTGGTGGACTGGAACAGCGCGTCAACAAGATTGATCGGCAGTTCGGGATCGTCCTCAGTTAGCGACGATCCGGGCCAGAACCAAGCATCTG
>DATARH010000295.1:0-20285 GCA_036264235.1 Allostellaceae bacterium | reverse complement strand
CGGGACTTATGACCAGGAGAGCGGCAGCTTCGATCTTCTGCTGACCGGACAAGGGGTTCACAGCCTGCGCCAGCAATTGGCGGAAGCGGTGTTTTCGGTACACCCGGAACAGATCCGCGTGCATGCACCGGATGTGGGTGGCGGCTTCGGGGTCAAGAATTTTCTCTACCCGGAATGGGTGCTGGTGCTGTGGGCGGCACGGCGACTCGGCCGGCCGGTGCGGTGGCTCGCCGAACGCGGCGAGGAATTTGTCAGCTCGGCGCAGGGCCGTGACAACCGCACAAAGGGGCGCCTGGCACTCGACAGGGACGGGCGGTTTCTCGCGCTTGAAGTCGAGACCTACGCCAATCTCGGCGCCTATTTGTCGACCAACGGGCCGGGCAGCTCGACCAATTCGCCGGCGAGCGCGATGGGCGGCGTCTATGCGATCCCGGCGGTGTCGATGCGGGTGCGTGGCGCGGTCACCAATACAGTCCCGATCGACGCCTATCGCGGCGCCGGCAAGCCCGAAGCCAACTACCTGACCGAACGACTGGTCGATTTGGCGGCGCGCCGGCTCGGCCTCGATCCGTTCGAGATGCGCCAGCGCAATGTGGTCCGTGACTTCCCGTTCCGCAGCGGCCTCGGCGTGACGATCGATTGCGGGCGCTTCGTCGGCAACCTCGACGATCTCGCGGGCGGGATCGACCGCGAAGGCTTTGCCGCACGGCGACGCGACAGCGAGGCCCGCGGCCGGTTGCGCGGGCTCGGTATCGCCTGCTTTCTCGAAACCTCGCGCGGCACCCCGACCGAACGTGCCGCGATCCGGTTCCGCGAGGACGGGTCGGTCGATCTCGTGCTCGGCACGCAATCGAACGGCCAGGGGCACGAGACCAGCTATCCGCAAATCGCCGCCGATCTCTTGGGCTTGCCGATCAACGCGTTCCGGCTGGTCCAGGCCGATACCGGTACCCTCGCGACCGGCAACGGCCATGGCGGCGCCCGATCGATGCATATGGGCGGCGCCGCGCTGTATCAGGCGGCGCAGGCGGTGATCGAGAGGGGCCGCGGCGTCACCGCGCATCTGCTGCAGGCCGAGCCCGGCTCGATCGACTTCACAGAAGGGCGGTTCACGGTCGCCGGCACCGACCGCGCGATCGACGTGATGGCGGTGGCGCGGGCCGCTATCGATCCGGCCAATCTGCCCGACGGGATGAGCTCGGGGCTCGATGCCGAGGCGGTCAACCCGTGCGATGTCTTCACGTTCCCGAGCGGCGCGCATGCCGCCGAGGTCGAGATCGACCCCGATACGGGGCAGGTCACGCTGCTGCGGTATATCGCAATCGACGATTACGGCCGGCTGATCAACCCGATGGTGACGATCGGCCAGGTCCAGGGTGGGCTGGCGCAGGGGATCGGCCAGGCGATGCTAGAGCGCACGGTCTACGAGCCGGGGTCGGCGCAGCTCTTGAGCGGATCGCTGATGGATTACGCCTTGCCGCGGGCCGACGATTTGCCGTCGCTCGACATCCGGTTGGAAGAGCTGCACACCACGGTCAACCCGCTCGGGGTCAAGGGCGCCGGCCAGGCCGGCTGCATCGCCGCGCCGCCGACGATCGTGCACGCGATCCTCGACGCGCTCGCGCCCCTCGGGATCGACCATATAGACATGCCGGCGACTCCGGAGCGGATCTGGCGCGCAATCCGCAAGGGGCGGTAGGCTAAGGCGCCGTGTTCACTTGGCGGCGATGTCGCGGAGCTTTCGCAGGCATCGCGCCCGGTCGGCGGCGAAATCGCCCTCCTCCCACCAGCGGCGCACGGCGTCGAGCAAATGGCCGACGCGGGGCCCCGGCGGGATGCCGAGCGCCGTCACGTCGCGGCCCGCGAGCGGGAATTCGGGGCGCGACCAGGCCTCGGCGAGGTCCAGCAGCTTGCGGCGCCGAGGCGGGGGGAGCCGGCCCTCGGCAGCGAGCAGCAAGACCAGATCGCGGTAGCGTTCGGCGCCCAGATCATAGAGCGCCCGGCGCTGCGCACGAGTGTCGGCTTCCGGATCGACCGCCCATGGCAGCGCCAGCGCGGCCAAGCGATCGCGTTGCGCATTCGACAGGCGCAGCCGCTCTGCGATCGCGACCGCGCCGGCTCGGTCGACATCGATCAGCGCCGCCAACCGGAGTAGCGGATCCAGCTCGCCTTCGATCCTGATCAGGCTTGCGAGCCGGTCGAGGCGGACGGGCTCTGGCAAAATAACCGGCGACACGCCGTCTTCCTGCATCATGCGCAGCGCCGGAACCGGATCGGCGACACCGAGCAACCGCAGCAATTCCTGGGCGACCCGCTCGGCCGAGAGATTCGGCAACAACGGCGCGGCTTCCCGGCAGGCGGCGCGCGCCGCCGTGTCGCCCTGGCCGGTCCCGAACCGGGCCTCGAAGCGGTAGTAGCGCAGCAGCCGCAGCACGTCTTCGGCGATGCGCTGCGCCGCGTCGCCGACAAAGCGCACACGGCGCAACTTCAGATCGGTGAGGCCGCCGACCGGATCATGGAGCGTGCCGTCCGGATCGAGATAAATCGCGTTGATCGTGAAATCGCGCCGCCCGGCGTCCTCAGCCCAATCGGCGTCGAAGGCAACCTGGGCGCGGCGCCCATAGGTCTCGACGTCACGGCGCAGGGTCGTGATCTCGTAATGTCGCGGCGGCACCACGGCGGTAACCGTGCCGTGCGCGATCCCAGTCGGTACGGTCTTTATGTTGGTACTGGCGAGCGCGGCGATGACCTCCTCGGGGCGCGCCGGGGTCGCGATGTCGATGTCGCCGATCTCATGACCGAGCAGCGCGTCGCGAACGCAGCCGCCGACGAAACGGGCCGCTATTCCGGCGCTCTCCAAGGCGGCGAGCAACTGCCGCGTCGCCGGCTCGGTCATCCAGGGCTGCGTGTCGAGGCGGATCATTGCGGCGGCTTCGGCTCGATATGCGACGGAACCAAATGGCCGCCCTCATATCGCGGCGGTATGTAGACCCCCGGCTGCGAAGTGCCGAAATGTACGGTTACCACGAACAGCACCAGCGCCAGCAAGACCGCGCCGGCGCCGGCGAGCCAAATCCACGGCAGCGCCCGCCAGCGCGCCGCGCCGCCGGGACCGTCCCAGCGCACCGTGCGCATCCACAGCACATAGACCGCAGTGGGCAGGATCAGCGGCACGACAATGGTGAGGATTACCCGCAGCATCGCCGCCTCAATCGGCGAGCACCTCGGCGAGGTTCACCAGGATCCCTGCCGTCGCTCCCCAGATGTTTCGGCCTTGGTAAGGCAGAATGAAAAAGCTCCGCCGTCGGCCGGCGCTCTCGCGCTCGACGCGCTGATGGTTGCGCCGATCGAGGATGAAGGACAGCGGCACCTCGAATGCCTCCGCGACCTCGAACGGATCGATCGCGAGCGGATATGGCGGCTCGATCATGCCGACGACCGGCGTGATCTCGAATCCGGTGCCGGTAATGTAGGTATCGAGCCGGCCGATGATGCCGACCCGGTCGCGGGGCACGCCGACCTCCTCCTCGGTCTCGCGCAACGCAGCGGCGATGGGATCCGTGTCATGCTCCTCGATCCGGCCGCCAGGAAACGAGATCTGCCCGGCATGTGCGGTCAGATGCGCGGTGCGTTGAGTCAACAGCACCGCCATTCCGCCACTGTGATCGATCAGCGGCACCAGCACCGCCGCCGGACGCAGAGCCGTGCTCGGCGGCGACATGCCCGGATTCAGGTCATGGTCGCCGCGCAGGACTTGACGGAACTCGGCGGCCTCGACCGGGTCGGAGGTGCCGCCGAAGCCGCGCCGGCCGGGATGATGACCGGACAGGCGCGCGACAATACGGTCGCGGCTCGTAGCCGGATCGCGCAAAGGTTCGATCACTCGTCTCCCGGATCGCCGAGGCTGAAGAACATGCCGCCGCTCCATATACCGAATTCAGCGTCTCCCGCTGCGCGCGCCGCGTCGGCGTAGTCAACGAGTTCGTAGAAGACTGGCCGGGCGAGGAGCGCCTCGAGTCCCGGCCGCACCAGCAGATAGGGCCTTGGCTCGTCGTTTGCAGCGGTCTCGACGCGGATCGGATGCTCCGGTCCGGCCGTCACGATCTCGTCAAGATTGGTGCGAAAGATCAGCTCTTGGCCCCTGCCCTCTCCCTTGCGCTCGACCTCGACCGCGATGAACGGTGCATCTTCGACGCTGACCCGCCCGCGCTCGACCGGTGTCACCAGCGAATAGCCGCCGTCCGGCTCGCGGCGCAGCACGGTGGCGAAGAGTTTGACCAGCGGCAGGCGATTGATCGGGGTGCCGCGATAGAACCAGGTGCCATCGCGCGCGATGCGCATGTCGAGATCGCCGTGATCGACCGGCGGCGGTCTGTCGCGGGTCTGGCGTCGGCCGGCGTGGGAGGAATTGCCCGAAGCGGGGTTTTCCATCAGTCTCGATCCGGGTCCGTGTAACGAGGAAACAACGGTTTGGCTGCCACCTCATCGATCAACGCCCCTCCGGGCGACCTCGTCGCCGAGGTCGAAGCGCTCGGCGAGCGCCTGAGCCTCGTCCGCGAACGCATCGGCGAAGTCATCTTCGGCCAGCAAGAGGTTGTCGAGCAAGCGCTTATCACGCTGCTCTCGGGCGGGCATGCGCTGCTGATCGGCGTCCCCGGGCTCGCCAAGACCCGGCTGGTCGAGACGCTCGGCACGATCCTCGCGCTCGACGACAAGCGCATCCAATGCACGCCGGATTTGATGCCGGCCGACATTCTCGGCTCCGAGGTGCTGGAGGAAAGCGAAACCGGCCGACGCTCGTTCCGCTTCATCCCGGGGCCGGTCTTCTGTCAGTTGCTGATGGCCGACGAGATCAACCGCGCCAGCCCGCGCACGCAATCGGCACTGCTGCAGGCAATGCAGGAACAGCGGGTGTCGATCGCCGGCCAATACCACCCGCTGCCCCGCCCGTTCCATGTACTGGCGACGCAAAACCCGCTGGAACAGGAGGGCACCTACCCGCTGCCGGAGGCTCAACTCGACCGTTTCCTGCTGCAGATCGATGTCGATTATCCAGACCGCGACGCCGAGCGGCGCATGCTGCTGGCGACGACCGGGGCGGCCGAGGACGTGCCGCGCGCAGCGATGAGCGCCGACGAATTGCTGGCGGCACAGCGGCTGGTGCGGCGAATCCCGGTCGGCGACAGCGTCGTCGATGCGATCCTGCAACTGGTCCGCTCCGGCCGACCGGAAAGCGGTGGCGACGGAGCGCGCAAATTCGTCGCCTGGGGACCGGGACCCCGCGCCAGCCAGGCGCTGATGCTGGCTTGCCGCGCGCGGGCGCTGATCGACGGCCGCTATGCGCCCTCGATCGACGACGTGCTGGCGTTGGCACCGCCGGTCTTGCGGCACCGCATGGCGGTCAGCTTCGCCGGCCGCGCCGAGGGTGTTTCGGTCGCCGATGTGATCGAGCAGATGACGGCACCGCTGCGGTGATTTCGGCCGGGGTGCTCAACCCGATGACGGCACGCCGCACAGTGACGGGCGCGCGGCGCACCGGTCTTCGGATTCGGGCCGAGCAGACGGCGGCGGCTTTGCCGCCGCTAATGGTGGCTGCGGAGCGCGTTGCGGCGACGGTGGCGCAGGGCATCCACGGCCGCCGCCGCGTCGGCCAGGGCGAGACCTTCTGGCAATTTCGCCAGTACCAGCCGGGCGACAGCGCGCGCATAGACTGGCGCGAAAGCGCCAAGTCGCAGCGCCTCTACATCCGCGAGACGGAATGGGAGGCGGCGCAGAGCGTCTGGCTGTGGCGTGACCCATCCGGCTCGATGGATTACAGCTCGGCCGAATATGTCGCGGGCGCTTCCTGGCCGACCAAGCGCGACCGCGCCGAATTGTTGCTGGTCGCGCTGGCAAGCCTGCTCGTGCGCGGCGGTGAGCGGGTGGCGTTGCAGGGCAGCGGCCGGGCCCCCCTCAGCGGCCGGGCCGCGCTGACCCGGATCGTCGAGCTGATTGAGCATGGCGAAGCTGTCAGGGCCCCCGCGCCAGGGGTGCCGGAGTTCGAGCCGATCCCGCGGGCGGCGCAGCTGGTCTGGATCGGGGATTTCCTGGCACCGCTTGAGACCGTCAACGCCGCGGTCACGCGCTTCGCCGGCGCCGGCATCAAAGGCCATCTGTTGCAGATCGCCGATCCGGCCGAGGAGGACCTACCGTTCGTCGGACGGGTGCGGTTCGAGGGCGTCGAGGAGCCGGAGGCGCTGCTGGTCAGCCGCGTCGAGACGCTGCGCGGCGACTACGCAAAGCGCTACCGCGCGCATCGCGACGGGCTCGCGGCGATCGCCCGCGGTGTCGGCTGGGCGGTCGGTTTTCACCGCACCGATCGGCCACCGCATTTGGCGCTCTTGTCGCTGCATGCGGCGCTCATCGCCGACCGCCGCCGGTAACGTAGATGGGATTGGGCACGGCGACAGTATGCATGGCCCTATAGTCCCCTGATGCTTGCCCTCGGCTCGTTCGCTTTTGCCGCGCCGTGGCTGCTGGTCGCGCTCACCGCGCTGCCGGTGATCTGGTGGCTGTTGCGGGTCACCCCGCCGGCGCCGCGCCGCATTGCCTTCCCGGCAATCGGGCTGCTGCTCGGATTGCGGCCCCGCGAAGAGACGCCGGCGCGGACGCCGTGGTGGCTGATCCTCTTGCGCACCGTGCTGGCCGGCTTGGTTATCATCGGCCTGGCTCATCCGCTTCTGAACCCGCGGGCGCACCTCTCCGGTACGGGGCCCCTGGTCCTGGTGATCGACGACGGCTGGGCCGCGGCGCGCAATTGGGCGCAGCGGCAGCAGACGGCGACCGATCTTCTCGCCGAGGCCGAGCGCGAGGATCGCGCCGTGATCCTCGTGACGACGGCGCCGCTCGCCTCGGACGAGCCGCCGCCGCCGCTCGCCGGGAACCGCGCCGCCGACGCGCGCGCGGCGGTGCAATCGCTGCAGCCGAAGCCGTGGGCGAGTGACCGCAAGGCGGCCCTCGCCCGGCTTCAGGCGCTGCCGGTGCCGCCAACGACCGGGTCGGTGTGGGTCGCGGATGGCGTCGAGGATGGCGGCGCCGCCGCTCTCGCCACCTATCTCGCCGATCAGGGTACGTTGCGATACATCGCCGCCGATCCCGGCGATGCGCCGCGCCTGCTCGCGCCCGGCGACGGAACCAAGCCCGCTAGCGGCGAGTTGGCCGCCCGGGACCTCGCCGTCAGGGTCGAATCGCTGCCGGCGACCGGTCCTCGCCAGGTCACCGTGCGTGCCAGTGCCGAGGACGGCGCACTGCTGGCGCGGGAGACGGCGATGGTCGAACCCGGCGAGAGCGGCGTGCTGGTGCGCCTGCCGATGCCGGCCGAATTGCGCAATCGGATGAGCCGGATCGAGATCGAGGGTGACCAGTCGGCCGGAGGCGTATTGCTGACTGACGAGCGCTGGCGGCGGCGCCCGGTCGGCATCGCCGCGGCCGCCAATGCCGGCAGCCAGCCGCTGCTCAGTGAGAACTATTACCTCGAACGTGCGCTCGCCCCATTCACCGAGATCCGCCGCGGCAGCGCCACCGATCTGCTGAAGCGCGAACTCGCCGTGCTGGTCTTTGCCGATTCCGGGCCGGATTCGCCGCAGGAGGAGCAGGCGATCGGGAAATGGGTTGAGGCCGGCGGCATGGTGTTGCGCTTTGCCGGGCCGCGGTTGGCCGATCAGCAGGATCGCTTGTTGCCGGTGAGACTACGTCGCGGCGGCCGTACGATCGGCGGCGCGCTGTCATGGGAGAAGCCGGCGCGACTGGCGGCGTTCGCCACCGACAGTCCGTTCGCGAGTCTCGCGGTGCCGAGCGACGTGACCGTTACGCGCCAAGTGCTCGCGGAACCAGACCTCGATCTCGCCGGCAAGACCTGGGCTCGGCTCGCCGACGGGACCCCGCTGGTCACCGCCGAGAAGCGCGGCAAAGGCTGGATCGTCCTGGTGCACACGACCGCTAATGCGGAATGGTCGAACCTGTCGTTGTCGGGCCTCTTTGTCGAGATGCTGCGCCGCATCGTGGGGATGAGCGAAGGCGTCGCCGATGCCGGCGAGGCCGCCTTGCCGCCGCTCGAAACACTCGATGGGTTCGGCCGGCTGCAGCATGCTCCGGCCGCAGCGCGGCCGATTGCCGGCAACGAGATCGCCACCGCAGCGCCGTCGCCGCGCCACCCACCCGGCTTCTACGGCATCGCCGATATGCGGCGTGCGTTGAACCTATCGACCGGCATCGGCGCACTGAAGCCAATTACCGATCTCCCATCCGGAACCGCGCAAGAGAGCTTCGCCGCCAGCCCGGAGACCGATCTGCGGCCGCCGCTTTTGGTCGCAGCGGTGCTGCTGGCCCTGATCGACCTGCTGATCGCCTATGGCCTGCGGGGACTATTGCACCGCCGACCGGCGCAGATCGCCGCCGGATTGCTTCTTGCCGCGTTGCTCGCTCCGGGCGCGGCGCGGGCCGATGACAATTTTGTGGTCCGCGCGACCTCGGATTTGCGTCTTGCCTATATCCAGACCGGCAACACTGGTGTCGATGCGGTCAGTCGCGCCGGGCTGGACGGGCTGACGGCGATGCTGAACCGGCGCACCGCGGCGGAGACCGCCGAGCCGCTGGCGGTCGATATCGAGAGCGATGATTTGATCTTCTTTCCGCTGCTGTACTGGCCGGTGACTGCGGAGCAGCGCCCGCCGTCGCCGGCCGCGGCCGAGCGCATCAACCGCTATCTCGAAACCGGCGGCACGGTCCTGTTCGACACCCGCGACGCCGGGGAGCAGACCCCGGGCACATATGGTACGGCCGGCTTCTCAGAGGCGATGCTGCGGCGGCTGCTGCTCGGCGTCAAAATCCCGCCGCTGGTGCCGGTGCCGCCCGAACATGTGTTGACGAAATCCTTCTATCTGATGCACGAATTTCCAGGCCGCTGGAACAGTGGCCAGGTGTGGATCGAGCCGGTCGAGGACCGGGTCAATGACGGGGTCGCCAGCGTCATCATCGGCGGCAACGACTGGGCCGGCGCCTGGGCGATCGATGCTCAAGGTCGGCCGGCCTATGCCGTTGTTCCAGGCGGCGAGCCGCAGCGCGAACAGGCGTTCCGTTTCGGCATCAACCTCGTGATGTACGTTCTGACCGGCAATTACAAATCCGACCAGGTGCACGTGCCGGCGATCCTGGAACGGCTGGGCCAATGAGGACGGGCCGGTGATCGCCGCGCTCGGAGGCAGCGCCTATACGGTCGCGGTGGCGCCGTTGTTGCCGTGGTGGGCGATTGGCGCGCTCACCGCCGCAGCACTGGTTGTGCTCGCGCTCGGGTTATGGCGCCGGGCCAGGGGTCTTGCCTGGCGCTTTGCCGCGATCGCGATGCTGCTGGCGATCCTCATCAACCCGTCGCTGGTCGAGGAGAAACGCTCACCGCTGCGGGACGTCGCGATCATCGTCGTCGACGAATCTCCGAGCCAGCAGATCGGGGATCGGGCGCAGCGCAGCGAGGCCGCGCTGAAATTGGTGACGGAGCGGCTCGAAAAGGAACACGATCTCGATGTGCGCGTGATCCGCGCCGGCAAGGTGCAGCCGGGCGCCGGCGATGACGGCACCCGGCTCTTCACCGCGCTTGGCCGAGCGATGGCCGATGTGCCGCGCGAGCGGCTCGCGGCGATCGTAACCGTCACCGACGGGCAGGTGCACGACGTTCCGACCGGGACCGCTGCGGCAATTGCCGAACAGATCGGTGCGCCGGTGCACGCGCTGCTGTCCGGAAAACCGGATGAGGGCGATCGTCGTCTCGTGATCGCGCAAGCGCCGAGCTTCGGGCTAGTCGGCAAGGAGATGACGCTGACGGTCCGGGTCGAGGATTTGCCGGCACCGGCCTCCGACGCGAAGAACGCGCCCGGGACACAGGCGCGTCTCACCTGGAGTAAGGATGGCGGCGCGTCGCACGAGCAAACGGTCACGGTCGGCAAGGACGTGCCGCTGCCAATCGCAATCGATCATGGCGGCCCCAACGTCATCGAGCTGTCGGTCGATGCGGGGCCGCGCGAGCTGACCCTCGTCAACAACCGCGCCGCGGTCGTCGTCAACGGCGTGCGCGACCGGCTGCGCGTGCTGCTGGTATCGGGCGAGCCGCATGCCGGTGAGCGGGTCTGGCGCAACATTCTCAAATCTGACCCGTCGGTCGATCTCGTCCACTTCACGATCCTGCGGCCGCCCGAAAAGCAGGACGGCACGCCGATCAAGGAATTGTCGCTGATCGCGTTTCCGATCCGCGAACTGTTCGATGTCAGGCTCGACGAGTTCGACCTGATCATCTTCGATCGCTACTCGCGGCGCGGCGTGATCCCACAGGCTTACATCGAGAATGTCGTGCGCTATGTCCGCAAGGGCGGCGCCTTCCTCGAAGCGGCCGGGCCGAGCTTCGGCACGCCGATGAGCCTCTACCGGTCGCCGCTCGGCGACATCCTGCCGACCGAGCCGACCGGCAATGTTGACGAGGAGGGCTTCAAGCCGCAGTTGACCGCGCCGGGCCGTCGCCATCCGGTCACCGAAGACCTGCCCGGCGCCGGCAAGGAAGGCGAGCCGCCGAGCTGGGGCCGCTGGTTCCGCCAGGTCGACGCCCGGGTCCACCACGGCGCGACGGTGATGAGCGGCGATCACAACGAGCCGCTGCTGGTGCTCGACCGTGTCGGCCAAGGTCGAGTGGCGCAACTGTTGTCGGACCAGATGTGGCTGTGGGCGCGTGGCTTCGAAGGAGGTGGGCCGCAGGCCGAATTGCTTCGCCGCCTAGCCTACTGGCTAATGAAGGAGCCGGACCTCGAGGAGAACGATCTGCGCGCTACAATCGAGGGCGACCGCCTGACCGTGACCCGACAGTCGCTGGAGCCGGATGACAAGCCGGTGACGGTGACCCCGCCGGACGGCACCAGTTCGCCCTTGGCGCTGACCCCGGCGCATGGCGGCGTCAGTGTCGGCACACTGGCGATCTCGCAGATGGGGCTCTACCACGTCAGCGACGGCAGCCGCACCGCGCTCGCCGCCGCCGGGCCGCTGAACCCGGTCGAGTTTGCCGATGTGCGGACCACCGCCGAGAAGCTAGCGCCGGTGACGCAGGCAACTGGCGGCGGCATCTTCTGGGTCGGCGACGGCTCGATGCCCGACATCCGCCGGGTCAGCCCGGGCCGGGCGGCGGCGGGGCACAATTGGATGGGCTTCCGCCAAAACGGCGACTACGTCGTCACCGGCTTCAGCGAGGTGCCGCTGCTGCCCGGGATCGCGGCGTTGTTCCTCGCTCTCGGGATGCTGATCGCGGCCTGGCACCGCGAGGGCCGCTGATCTGTTAGGTTCTCCGCCTTGCGGCGCGGGCGAAGGATTTCCCCACCGAAATGCTGAGGCAGATCCTCGCCCCGATCCATCCGGACGGGTGGAAGTTCGTCGCGAGCGGCGCCGTGATCACAGTGGTGCTGTGGCTGCTGTGGGCGCCGCTCGGCTGGCTGGCGCTGATCGCCACGTTGTGGATCGCCTATTTTTTCCGTGACCCATGGCGAGTGACGCCGGACCGCGCCGGCATTATCGTCGCGCCGGCGGATGGGCTCATCGTCGCAATCGGCCCAGCGCCGCCGCCGCCCGAGCTCGATATGGGCAGCGAGCCGGTGCCGCGCATCGGCATCTTCCTCAACCTACTCGACGTGCATGTCGCGCGCGCCCCGGCCGGCGGCACCGTCACGGCGGCGCGCCATATCGCCGGCCGCTTCGTCAACGCCAACCTCGACAAGGCAAGCGAGCACAATGAGCGCCTGGCGCTGCGCATCGCGCCCGTGGACGGCCCGCCGATCGCGTTCGTGCTGATCGCCGGCCTCGTCGCGCGGCGCATCGTCTGCGGGCTGCGGGTCGGGCAAATCGTTACCGCCGGCGAGCGGATCGGCATCATCCGCTTCGGCTCGCGCGCCGACGTCTATTGCCCACCACCCTACCTGCCGGTTGTCGCTATCGGCCAGCGCACAGTGGCCGGCGAAACGGTGCTCGCCGACCGCGCCGCAGCAGTGCCCGTTGCCGCCGGCATCGCCCATTAACCCGGGCCGCCGGTTTGGTGTAGACTCGCCGCCTTCGGCAAAGAGGAGAACATCGTGAGGGTCCGTCCGCCGCGCGAGCGGCGACCGCGAGTGCGGGTCCGGCGCCGCCTGTCCGGCCACTCGGTCAACCGCATGATACCGAACGTCCTGACGCTGCTGGCGCTGTGCGCCGGCATGACGGCGATCCGGTTCGCGATCGCCGGCGATTTCGAGACCGCCTGCTACGCGATTATCGCCGCCGGAGTATTCGATGGGCTCGACGGCCGCATGGCGCGGTTGTTGAAAGCGACCTCGCGCTTCGGTGCCGAGCTCGACAGCCTCGCCGATTTCGTCAGCTTCGGCGTCGCGCCGGCGGCAGTGCTCTACCTGTGGACCATGGCCGGGCTGCACAGCATCGGCTGGGCCATCGTGCTGTTCTTCGCGGTGTGTTGCGCGCTGCGCCTGGCGCGCTTCAATAGCGAGCTCAGCGCCGAGCGCCCGGCATACGCGACGAAGTTCTTCTCCGGCGCGCCGGCCCCAGCAGGGGCCGGGCTCTTGCTGGTGCCGATGTTCGTCAGCTTCGAATGGGGCGACTGGGTCGCGCGCTCGCCTTATCTCAACGCGGTATGGATCAGCGGCGTCGCGCTGCTGATGGTCAGCACCGTACCGACCGTGTCGCTGAAACAGATCAGGATCCCGAACCATTTGGTGGTCCCGAGCCTCCTGGGGGTTGGTGTCCTCGCCGGGTTTTTCATGACTGCTCCCTGGCCGACGCTGACCGTGATCGGGATCGTCTATACCGGCTCGATCCCGCTGACGATCCGCGCCTATTATCGGGCGCAGCGCGCGTATGAAGCGGCGGGCAAACCGGAGCCGGGGGAGTTGCCGGCGCCGCCACTTGTCGCGCCGCCGCCGACGCCGCTCGGCGAAGGCCCCGCCGCCAACCAATGGCGCCACTAGCCGAGACGATACGATGACGCGCACCCTGCTTTTGCTGCTGGCGCTGCTCGGCGTCGGGTTGCCATGGCTCGCGCGCGCGGCAACGCCGCAGCCCTGGGTCGAGCTGGCCGAGGACGGAACGCTGTCGGTCCGCGCGATCGTCGCCGCCGGCACGCCCTGCCCCAAGGTGACCGCCGATGGCACTGACATCCCCGCGGCGAAGCGAGCCGGCGGCAACGACCGCTTTCCGCTGGATTTGTGCGATGCCCATGCCAGCGCGACCAGCACGAAGATGGCGGTCGCCGGCAAGCCGGTGCCGAGCCTGCCGACGGCGGTACGCCGCATCGTGGTGATTGGCGACACCGGCTGCCGCATCGAGGGGCATTCGTTCCAGGATTGCCGCGACCCGCAGGAGTGGCCGTTCCACAGCATCGCCGAACGAGCGGCGGCGCGGCACCCCGACCTGGTGATCCATGTCGGGGATTATCTGTACCGGCTGGCAGCCTGCCCGGCCGGCAACAGCGGCTGCGCCGGGAGCCCGTACGGCGATAATTGGCCGACCTGGCAGGCCGATTTCTTCGACCCGGCGGCGCCGCTGCTGGCGGCAGCGCCGTGGGTGCTGGTGCGCGGCAACCACGAGCTGTGCCGCCGCGGCGGCGAAGGCTGGCGGCGCCTGCTCGACCCGCATCCGAGCCAGTTGGCCTGCACCGATTTCACCGCCCCGTACCGCCTTGCCGCCGGCGGGCTCGACCTGTTGCTGTTCGACAGCGCCGACGCCGACGATTTCAAGGTCGAGCCGGATAAAGTCGCGGTCTACCGCAGCCAGCTCAAGACGCTGCTGGCCGAAGCGCCGGCGCATTCCTGGCTGCTGACGCACCGGCCGGTCTGGGCGCTGGCCGGCGGCTCGCTGACCGGGCTCAGTGTCAATTTGAGCGAAGAGGCCGCGATCCGCGATCAGGTGCCGGGCGGCCTCGACATGGTGATGTCCGGCCACCTGCACGATTTCGCCGCCTATGCCTTCGGGCCGCAGCGGCCGCCGCAGCTGATCGTCGGCACCGGCGGCGACAGCCTGCTCGACCTCGCCGAGGGACCGGTCGTCGGAGCGCAGATCGACGGCCTGCCGATCACCGCCGGGTTTGCGAAGAAGAGCTACGGCTATTTTGTGCTCGACCGGACCGCGGAGGGCTGGGACGGCGTCTTCTACACGCCCGACGACGCCGTCCTGGCCCGCTGCACCCTGCGCGGCCGCGATCTCGACTGCCGCTGACGCAGCGCACAACAAAATCCGGGCGGACCGGCTCAATCTATTTTTAAGGTTCCCGCGCGAAACTTCCGGGCATTCGAGGAGAAGCGAATGTCTGTTGCACCTTTTATGCGGGAGCCCACGGCGCCGGCGAGCGAGGTTCGCGGCCTGCCGGGCCGGCTCGAAGCCTTGGCGCTGCCGTTCACCGACGACCGGCTGGAGACCGCGTACCGCTATTGGCAGCAGAAGGCCGGCGACCGTGCGATGCCGCGGCGCGCCGATATCGACCCGACCGAAATCCCAAAGCTGCTGCCCGATGTGATGCTGGTCGATGTGATGCCGGATAGCCGCTACCGCTATCGCCTGATCGGCACCGAGAACGCCCGCGCCCATGGGATCAACGCCACCGGCCGGTATCTCGACGAGGTGCTGCCCGGCGACGAATACAAGGCGCATGTGGTGGCGCTCTACAACGAGTGCGTGCGCGAGCGGCGGCCGCTCTATTCGGAATGCCTGTTCCTGGGATCGCACCGGCAGGCGCCCGAGCGGCACACCAAGGTGCTGTTCATGCCGCTGTCGGAGGGCGGCGAGAGCGTCAACATCGTGTTTGTCGTGCAGCTCTTCGTCTACATCGCGCGAGCGACCCGCGACCGCCATTTCCTCGACGCGCCACCCTACCGCGAGATCACCCATATCCTGCTGTAGGTCGGAAATCCCGAACGGCACCCGCTGGGCCTTCGCTGGCCTTGGCGACGCGCTCTAAATCTTTGGGATAGCGGGAGCTCCCGCCCTCGGTCCCCAACCAGTCCAGACTAGGTTTTCTCCCGGATCGCCGTAAAGACGCCGGAGATGACCGATTGCTGCTTCCGGCCGAAAGGGCTCGTGCCGGCTGCCGCCTTGACCTACCCTTGACCGAGGCGCGGCGGCGCACGAAACTCCGCCGCAGAGGGGCCGCGCCGCATGGCGAGGGTCCCGAGCGGGGCGCGTTACCAGGGAGGTTTCGATGCAAAAAACGGTGAGCCTGACGGTCAACGGCAAGCCGGCGAGCGCGACGGTCGAGGGCCGCACCCTGCTGGTCCAGTTGTTGCGCGAGCATCTCGGCCTCACCGGGACCCATGTCGGCTGCGACACCAGCCAGTGCGGCGCCTGCGTCGTGCATGTCGACGGCGAGGCGGTCAAGTCCTGCACGCTGCTGGCGGTCCAGGCCGAGGGCAAAAACGTGCTGACGATCGAGGGGGTCGCCAATGGCGACGAGCTGCACCCGATGCAGGAAGCCTTCCGCAACAACCACGCGCTGCAATGCGGCTTCTGCACCCCCGGGATGGTGATGAGCGCGCTTGACCTGGTGAAGAACAACCCGAAGCCGACCGACCGGGAGATCCGCGAATACCTCGAAGGCAATCTCTGCCGCTGCACCGGCTACCACAACATCGTGCTAGCGATCGCCGAAGGCGCGGCGGTGATGCGCGGCGAGGCACCGCCCGCCAATCCGCATGGAGTGGCGGCGGAGTAACGGCGATGGCGGAGGGATCGATCGGCCAGCCGATCCGGCGGCGCGAAGATTACCGCTTTCTAACCGGACAGGGCACCTACACCGACGACATCAACCGGCCGGGCCAAGCCTACGCCTACATTCTGCGCAGCCCGCACGCCAACGCCGGCATCAACCGCATCGACACCAGCGCCGCCGCCTCGGCACCGAGGGTCGTCGCCGTATTCACCGGCAAGGACATGGCGGCCGACGAGATCGGCGGCCTGCCCTGTGGCTGGCTAGTCAATTCGAAAGACGGCTCGCCAATGAAGGAGCCGCCGCACCCGGTACTGGCGCTCGACCGCGTGCGGCACGTCGGCGATCCTGTCGCGGTGGTGATCGCCGAGAGTCTCGGGCAGGCGCGCGATGCCGCCGAGAAGATCGATGTCGACTACACAATCGAGCCGGCGGTGGTCGATCCGGCAGCGGCGCTGCAACCCGGCGCGCCGCAGGTCTGGGAGCAGGCGCCCGGTAACCTCTGCTACGACTGGGCACTCGGCGACGCCGGCGCGGTCGATGCCGCCTTCAAGGGCGCGGCGAAGACCGTCAGCCTCGACCTCGTCAACAACCGGCTGGTGCCAAACGCGATGGAGCCGCGCGCTGCGATTGGAGAATACGACCGCGCCACCGGCGAGCACACGCTCTATACGACCAGCCAGAACCCGCATGTGATCCGGCTGTTGATGGGTGCGTTCGTACTGCATCTCCCGGAATCGAAATTGCGGGTGGTCGCCCCGGATGTGGGCGGCGGCTTCGGTTCGAAGATCTTTCACTACGCCGAGGAGGCGATCGTCACCTGGGCAGCGCCCAAAGTGCGGCGACCGGTGAAATGGATCGCCGAGCGCTCGGAAAGCTTCATGTCCGACGCGCATGGCCGCGACCATGTTACCCATGTCGATCTCGCGCTCGACGCACAGAACAAATTCACCGCGCTGCGTGTTTCGACGGTCGCCAATATGGGCGCCTATCTGTCGACCTTCGCGACCTGCGTCCCGACCTATCTCTACGGGACGCTGCTTGCCGGCACCTATACGACCCCGGCGGTCTATGTCGAGACCAAGGCGGTGTTCACCCATACCGTGCCGGTCGATGCCTATCGCGGCGCGGGCCGGCCCGAGGCGACGTTCCTCTTGGAGCGCATCGTCGATGTCGCCGCCGACGAACTCGGCATCGACCCGGCCGAACTGCGCCGCAAGAACTTCATCCCGGCGAATGCCTTCCCGTATCAGACCCCGGTGGCGCTGCAATACGATAGCGGCGACTATCAATCGACGCTGGAGCTGGCGCTGAAGGCCGCCGATTACGCCGGCTTCGAGGCACGGCGGCAGGAGGCCGGACGCCGCGGCAAGTACCGGGGCATCGGCCTCGCCACCTATATCGAGGCCTGCGGCATCGCGCCCTCGGCGGTAGTCGGCTCGCTGGGCGCCCGCGCCGGTCTGTTCGAGGCAGCGACGGTCCGCGTACACCCGACCGGCAGTGTGACCATCCTGACCGGCTCGCACCAGCACGGGCAGGGTCACGAGACGACGTTCGCACAGCTGGTCGCCGACCAGCTCGGCATCCCGATCGAGTCCATCGAAATCGTCCATGGTGACACCGCGAAAATCCCGTACGGCATGGGCACCTACGGCTCGCGCTCGCTCGCCGTCGGCGGCACCGCGATCGTCAAGGCGATGGACAAGATCATCGCCAAGGGCAGGAAGATCGCCGCCCATCTTCTCGAAGCTTCGGAGGCCGACATCGAGTTCAAGGATGGCAAATTTTCCGTGGCGGGTACCGACCGTTCGAAAAGTTTCGGCGAGATCGCGCTGACCGCCTATGTGCCGCACAACTTCCCGCACGAGGAGCTGGAGCCCGGCCTCGACGAGACCGCATTCTACGACCCGAAAAACTTCACCTACCCCTCGGGCGCGCACATCGCGGAGATCGAGATAGACCCCGACACCGGGCGGGTCGAGATCGTCAACTTCACCGCTTCGGACGATTTCGGCCGCATCATCAATCCGATGATCGTCGCCGGACAGGTGCATGGCGGGCTGGCGCAGGGGATCGGGCAGGCGCTGCTCGAAGGCTGCGTCTACGACAAGAGCACCGGCCAGCTGCTGACCGGCTCCTACAACGACTACGCGATGCCGCGCGCCGACGACCTGCCGTCATTTTCGCTATCGACGCATGTGACGCTGTGCACCCACAACCCGCTCGGCGTCAAAGGCTGCGGCGAGGCCGGCGCCATCGGCGCCCCGGCGGCGATCGCCAACGCCCTCGTCGACGCGCTGAGGCCGCTCGGTATCAAGCATGTGGAAATGCCGGCAACGCCGGAGCGGCTGTGGCGCGCGATCCAGCAGCACCAGCCGCGAGCGGCGGCGGACTAGATAAGGAGAGGCACGATGTACGAATTCGAATACCACCGCCCGACGAACCTCGACGACGCCGCCAAGATGCTCGGCAACGAGGACGCGAAGCTGGTCGCCGGCGGCATGACGCTGATCCCGACACTGAAACTGCGTCTCGCCAAACCCTCCGATCTGGTCGACCTCGCCGCGCTGTCGCAGTTGAAGGGCATCACCGAAGAGGGCGACGCGGTGGTGATCGGGGCAATGACCCGGCACGCCGACGTCAACCGTTCGCCGGTCGTGCAGCGCGCGATCCCGGCGCTGGCACAGATGGCCGGCATGATCGGCGACCCGGCGGTGCGCAACCGCGGCACGATCGGCGGCTCGATCGCCAACAACGATCCGGCAGCCGATTATCCGGCCGCGGTCGTCGCGCTGAATGCAACGGTGCGCACCAACAAGCGTGAGATCGCCGCCGACAATTTCTTCACCGGCCTGTTCGAGACCGCGCTAGAACCCGGGGAGATCGTAACGGCGGTGAAATTCCCGAAGGTCGCAACCGCCAACTACCAGAAATTCCGCAACCCGGCGTCGCGCTACGCGATCGTGGGCGTCTTCGTCACAAAGACGCTGGCCGGCGTGCGCGTCGCGGTGTCCGGCGCCGGGTCCTGCGTGTTCCGCCAGAGTGAGATGGAACAGGCGCTTGGCCGCTCGTTCACGCCCGACGCGATCAAGGATATCAAGCAGCCGCAGGACGGGCTCAACTCGGACATCCACGCCAGCGCCGAGTACCGCGCCCACCTCGTGACGGTGATGGCCCGCCGCGCGGTCGCCGCCTGCGCTTAAGCGGCGCGCAAAGGCTGCACTGCTGGCAGCCGGCGAAATCGGCTATGATCGCGGCAGGCTAAGGCGCCGGCGTTGCCGGCTTGGCATCTTAGGAGGAAAGACACATGGGCGAGATACTCGGGCTCGGCTGCACGCATTACCCAGGGTTGCTCGGCTCCGATGACAAGCTGCCGGGCTTGTTTCACCATCTGCTGACCGCGCCCAATGTGCCGGAGCACTACAAGCAGCCGAAAAACTGGCCAGCCGACCTCTTGGCCGAGCTCGGCAACGATGCCGGGCAGGCCTCTGCCGTACGTTACGGGGAGCGCATGGCCAACGGCTTCCGCGCCGTGCGCAAGGCGCTCGACGATTTCAACCCGGATTTCGTGCTCGTCTGGGGCGACGACCAGTACGAGAATTTCCGCGAGGACATCATCCCGGCCTTCTGCGTCCACGGCTATGACGACGAGTTCGCGGTCAAGCCATGGAACAATGGAAATGGCGGTAAGCCGAACCGATGGAACGAGCCCGGCGATTTCGAGCTCAAGCTGCGCGGCCAGCGCGACGCCGCGAAATATCTCGCCACCGGCCTGATCGAGCGCGGCATCGATGTCGCCTATTCGTACAAGCCGCTGCACAACCCATTGGCGCACGCCTTCACCAACACGTTCCTCTATCTCGATTGGGACCGGAAGGGCTTCCCTTACCCGGTGATCCCGTTCGCGATTAACTGCTACGGCAGCAATTTGCTGCACGCCAAAGGCGGCATTTCGGCATTGTTCATCCCGCCGCGTCCGGAAGGCGAAATGCCCGACCCGCCCTCGCCGCATCCGTGGCGCGTGATGGAGGTCGGCGCCGCCATCGCCGAGACGCTGGCGGCCTCGCCCTGGCGGGTTGCAGTAATCGCGTCGTCGAGCTGGTCGCACTGCTTTCTGTCGCCGACCAACGGCTATATCTGGCCGGACCAGGACGCGGACCGTCACATGTTCGAGACGCTGTCGCGGGGCGACTACGATTCCTGGCGTACACGCTCTTTGAAGGATATGGAGGCCGCCGGCCAGCACGAGATGCTGAACTGGATGGCGCTTGCCGGTGCGATGGAGAAACTTGGCCGCAAGAAGCCGGTCGTGCACGATTACGTCGAGACCTGGATCTTCGCCTCGGAGAAGTGTTTCGTCTCCTATCCGGCGTAAGACCGCAATCGCGGCTTTGCTGCCCGCCTTGCCAATAGCTCCCCTCGCCTCTAAGACTGCGGCGGGGGCCTGATGGCGGAAAACGCGCGAACCTTTACGGATGGGGCGCATTCCTTTGCTCTCGTCCGGCGGCTGACGCGCGAATTCATCGCGCGCCATATC
>DATARH010000265.1:0-1601 GCA_036264235.1 Allostellaceae bacterium | reverse complement strand
CTGTTCGGCAGCCTACCATCTCGTCTCTAACCCATCCCGACGAAAATCTCTGCGCCAACTTGATCACGCCGCAATCTTTCTGATGATCGCCGGTACCTACACCCCGTTCACGACATGTCGACTGCACGGTGTTTGGGCGATCGGGATGACTGGCGCGGTTTGGACGGGAGCGGTCGCGGGAGCCCTCACAAAGCTGCTTTTTCCGTGTCGTTTCGAGCGAGGCTCGGTCGTCGCTTACCTGTCGCTGGGCTGGGTGATCCTGGTGGGGATCCGACCCATGCTCGGCTCGGTAGACGTTCGGACAGCGGTTTTGATCGGAGTTGGTGGCGTGCTTTATTCCATCGGGGTCGGTTTTCACGTTTGGCGGGCGTTGCCCTTCCAGAAGGCCATTTGGCACAGCTTCGTGCTGGTCGCGGCCAGCTTCCATTACGCAGCGATTCTGCGTGGTGTGGTGTTGGCCCGATCGTGAGTGTCATTGCCACGATTTGAAGATGCGGGGCGGCTCATCGCCATGACCTCGATAGCGGAGCGCTCCGGCCCGCCAGGTCGCCCGCCGAGGGTCCGGCAGGCCCAGGCGATACCGTCCCCCGCACCCCTCCGGCAGGTGATTGGCCCCTAGCGTTATTCGAGCCTTATTTACGTCCGCGACGCAACAAATACCCCTTACGCAGCTCGGATCCATTCCGAGGGAATCGGCTGCGCCCGCTGGTCCGCCACGAGTTTTCTGCGACGGGTCTGCTCCTCGGCGCTGATCGAAGCCGGATCCTCCCGGAACTCCGGCCCCATCGCCATCGCTTTCTTGACGGCCGGCCGCTCGCCGATTTCTTCCAGCCAGCGCTTTACATTCGGGAACTCGTCGATTTCGATCTTCCGGGTCGCCCAGCTCGATGCCCAGGGGTAGCAGATCATGTCGGCAATCGTGTAGGCGCCGGCGGCGAGATAACGTTTGTTGAACAAACCGAGGTTCATGACGCCATAGATGCGATGTGCCTCATTGTCAAACCGGCGAACTGCGTAGGAAAGATCGCCGTTGTTTCCGCTCTCGGCGGCGCGTCGGAAATGACCTTGTTCGCCGAGCTTGGGACCCTGATTGGCCAATTGCCAGCCGACCCACTGGGCGACCTCGTATTTGTTGCGCGGGTCCTGCGGCCAGAACCGTCCGGTCTTTTCGGCGAGATACATCATGATCGGACCGGATTCGAAAATGGACATCGGGGCGCTTCCTCCCATGGGCTCGTGGTCGACGATCGCCGGCATCCGGCCGTTGGGGGAAATCTTCAGAAAGTCGGGAGTGAGCTGGTCGCCGCGGCCGATATTGATCGGCTTGATCGTGCAGGGGAGCCCCAATTCCTCGAGAAGGATGATGATCTTCTTGCCGTTTCCGGTCGGCCAGAAATAGAGGTCGATCATTCGGTTTCTCCTGTTCTAGGTGGCCAGCGCGTGAGGCGCGCCAGTGTTCCGGCGATCCGATAGCCCGCACTCCAAATCATAATCCGATAACCGACGGCAGATTGCGAGTCGGCGGCGCCACCGACCGGCAGCTGGGCGCACGCAGGCCAATCTAACGTGCCCGGATGCGACGGTGAGCGGAGGGTCGGTTT
>DATARH010000255.1:0-2328 GCA_036264235.1 Allostellaceae bacterium | reverse complement strand
CAGACCGATGATCAAGAGGCTTCCGAGCACCACGTGCAGCACTGCGGACAGTACCAGGCCGCGCGAACCGATGCCCGCCGGCAGTTCGTCGGGGACCTCGGCGGGCCCGGTCAGTGCCGGTTCAGCAAGCGCCAGGCTCATCGGCGGAAGGGGCGCAGCCGTACTCAGTGCCTGACCGTCCGCGCCGATCGGTCAGTCGTGGTTCCGCCGGAGGCGGTCTTGCCGGACGCTCCCTTCGGCGATTCGGCGATCAGCGACACCTTGCGAAATCCGGCGGTGCTGACCAGGCTCATCACTTCGACGACCCGGCCGTAGTTGATCGCCCGGTCGCCCCGGACATAGAGCAGCGCGTCGGGGTTGCTGCCGGTAATCGCCTGTAGGCGCGGAATCAGCGAATCGGTCGGGACTTCCGTCTCCTGGATATAGATGCGGCCTTCGCCATTGATCGTGATGACCAAAGGCTCCTTCGGCTCGTTGATTGGCGGCGCCTGAGTCTGAGGCAGATCCACCGGAACTCCGACCGTCAACAGCGGCGCCGCCACCATGAAGACGACCAGCAGGACCAGCATGACGTCGACCAAGGGCGTCACGTTGATTTCCGACATCGGCCGATAGCGCCCGGCGAGGCGGTGGCCGTTGCCGCCGAGGCCCTGCATCGCCACTGTTACGGCCGCTCGTCGAGTTGGCGCGACAGGATCGCGCTGAATTCGCTGGCAAAAGCTTCGAGCCGGCCGGCGTAACGCCCGAAATCGGTGGCCAGCTTGTTGTAGGCTATGACTGCGGGTATCGCGGCGACGAGCCCGAGCGCGGTGGCGAACAGCGATTCGGCAATCCCGGGCGCGACAACTGCGAGACTGGTGTTTTTAGAGGCGGCGATCGATTGAAAGCTGTCCATAATCCCCCAGACCGTGCCGAACAGGCCGACAAAGGGCGCGGTCGAGCCGACCGTCGCGAGGAAAGCCATGAACCGCTCGACCCGCTCCATCTCGCGGCCGACCGTCACGTTCATTACCCGCTCGATACGCTGCTGCAGGCTGGCGCGCATGCCGGGCGTGCCGAGCAGGTTTTTCGCCGCGCTGCGCCGCCATTCGCGCATCGCCGCGGAGAAGACCGCGGTCATCGGATCGGGCGGGCGCTGACCGACCCGTTCGTAGAGGTCGTCGAGCGATCCGCCCGACCAGAACGTCTCCTCAAAGTTCGATGCGGCATGCCGCAACCGGCGGATCCGGATCGCCTTGTCGAAGATGACCGCCCACGACCAGAAAGACGCGAGCAACAGGATCAGCATCACCAGTTTGACAATGGCATCGGATTGCAAGAACAGGCCGATGATCGAAAGGTCATGCGAAATCGAACCGGCGAGCGGCAAAGTGTCGATGGCGTTAGGCTGCATTGATGTCGGCCCTTTATGGCGTCTTTTGGATGATCATTGGGGTCAGCATGGATTCTCCGTTTCGCATGGCAACGGCGCGAGAAGATCGAGCTGGGCCGGCATGCTAGCGGGCATTGGCAGGTCGAGATGCCGGAACGCGTTCCGCGTCAGCAGGCGGCCGCGCGGCGTCCGCTGTACAAAGCCCTCCTGCAGCAGATACGGCTCGATGACTTCTTCGACGACATCGCGCTCGTCGCCGAGCGCCGCTGCGATCGTCTCGACCCCGACCGGCCCGCCCGCATAGTTTTCGGCAATGCAGCGCAGGTAGCGCCGGTCCATACCGTCGAGACCGCGCGCATCGACATCGAGCCGCAACAGCGCCGCGTCGGCGGCGGCGGCGTCGACGCTCGTCAGGCCGATGACGGCGGCAAAGTCGCGAATGCGGCGCAGCAGGCGTATCGCAACGCGCGGGGTGCCACGCGACCGCCGCGCGATCTCGGCAGCGCCATCGGGCAGCAGCTCGATGCCGAGCACCCCTGCCGCCCGGCTGACGATCATCCCGAGCTCCGCGGGCTCATAAAAGACCAGACGCAGCGGAATACCGAAACGCTCCCGCAGCGGCCGGGTGATTAAACCCGAGCGCGTTGTCGCGCCAATCAAGGTGAAAGGCGCGAGACGATAGCGAATCGATCGCGCTCCCGGCCCCTGACCGATGATGAGATCGATCTGGTAGTCCTCCATCGCCGGGTAGAGGTACTCCTCGGCGGCCGGCGGCAGACGATGGATCTCGTCGATGAACAGCACCTCGCGCGGGGCGAGCTTGCTCAGCATCGCGACGAGATCGGCGGCGCGCTGAATTACCGGGCCTGCCGTGGCATGGAAATCGACGCCCATTTCGCGGGCGACGATCTGTGCGAGTGTTGTCTTGCCGAGCCCGGGCGGACCGAAGAACAGGA
>DATARH010000241.1:0-11823 GCA_036264235.1 Allostellaceae bacterium | reverse complement strand
GGTTGGCGACCGAGGCGGCGGCGGTGCGGCGCGCGACAAACCAGTTGTTGAGGGCGCCGTAGATGCCGAGCTCGAACGGGCTGGCCCAGTTCATCCGCGCGAGGCAGAACAGCAGGTAGAAGACGAAGAGCGAGGGCGTCAACGACAGCAGCAGCAAGAGGACGCCATTGGCAAGCACCGCCAGGCACAGCACCAAGCGCGAGCCGCGCCGGTCCAAGAGCGGCCCGATCCATGGTGAGGCGATCGCCGCCAGCAGACCGCCTAGCGATACCGCACCGGACAGTGCGGTGCGCGACCAGCCGAACTCGCGCGTTAGCGGCTCGACGAAGATCGAGAGGGTCGCGACCGCCGGCCCCTGCCGCGAAAAGCCGGCGCAGCACAGGCAGGCAAGCACGACCCAGCCGTAATAAAACGGCAGCCGCGCCGCCAGCGAGCGCGGCAGCGCCGGCGCGCTGTCGGCGGCGGCGCTCAGCTGTTCACCAGGCCGCCGTCGACGTTATAGGCCTGCCCGGTGATGTTGCGGGCACCGGGCGAGGCGAGGAACACCGCCATCGCGGCGATATCGTCGGGCGTATTGGCGCGGCGGATGGGAATGCCGGCTTCCTGCTCGGCATAAAGCTGTTCGACCGGGATGCCGCGCTCGGCCGCGCGGCCGGCGGCATTGCGGATGCCGAGTTCGGTGCGGGTGACGCCGGGGCAGATCGCGTTGACATTGATGTTGTGCGGCCCGAGCTCGTGCGCCGCTTTCTCGGTCAGCGCGATGACCGCGCCCTTGCTGGCCGAATACGCGGCGTTCGAGGCGCCGGGATAACCCCGCCCCGAAATAGAGGCGATGTTGATGATGCGGCCGCCGCCGTGCTCCATCATCTGGCGCGCGGCACGCTGCAGGCAGAAGAACACGCCCTTGGCGTTGACCCGGTGGATGCGGTCCCAATCGGCCTCGGTCAGGTCCATGATCGTCGAATAGCGGGTGACGCCCGCATTGTTGACGGTGATGTCGAGCCGGCCGAACTCAGCGACCGTGCGCGTCACCATCGCGTCGATCTGGGCGAGATCGCCGCAATCGACCTCGATTGCGATCGCGCGCTTGGTGTTGCCGGCGATCTCGGCCGCGATGCGCTGCGCCGCCGCGGCATCGATATCGGCACAGGCGACGAGCGCACCCTCGGCGGCCATCGCCAGCGCCGTCGCGCGGCCGATCCCGGCGCCGGCGCCGGTCACCAGCGCGATTTTGTCCTGCAACAGCGCCATTCCCGCCTCCGCCGGTCACACCCACCACGGCATTGTGCCACGCCCGCTGCGGCAATCCATCCCTGCCAATAAGGGCGTAGCCCGGCGGTTGCCGGCTTTTGTTACGTTCGGCGAGGCTGGTAGTATCGCCGCGGCCGGCACGCGCGGGAGGAAGAATGGGTTGGAGGCAGGTCGCCATCGCGGCGGCGCTTCTATTGGTGCTGGTCGGGTCGGCCAAGGCCGATCCGCTAACGATCCGGGTCGGCTGGGTGCAGACGCCCGGCCATCTGGCGCCGCTGGTCGAGGCGCTCGGCAAGGCCCACCCCGAGGTGTCAAGCATCTCGGCCAGAGCTATGTGATGCAGGCGGTGCGCTTTAACGGCACGACGCCGCAGATTCAGGCACAGGCGATCGGCGAACTCGAGATCGCCTCGCAATCCTCGAGCGCGTTGGCTCTGGCGATCCTCAATGCGCATCTCGACGAGCGCGTCGTCGCCGACGTGCTGCAGGACGGCCATCCGGGCCATTTCAGTCAGTACTACGTCGTGCGCAGCGACGGCCCGATCAAAACCGTGGAGGACGTCAAGGGCCACCGCATCGCGACCAACGCGATCGGCTCGGCCAGCGATACCGCGATGCGTACGATGTTCAGGAAACATGGCATCAAGGACAGCGACTTCACCACCGTCGAGACCAACTTCGCCAACATGCCGGCGATGCTGGAAGGTGACAAGGTCGATATGATCGGCGTGCTGCCGCAATTCGCCAAGGGCATCATCGACAATCCGAAATACAAGGTTCTGTTCCGCGCCGTCGATGCGGTCGGTCCGACCCAGGCGGTGATGTGGGGCATGCGGTCCGACACGATCGCCAAGAACCGGCCGGTGTTTGTCGATTTCTTCGAGGACCATATTCGTGCCGTGCGGTGGTTTCTCGACCCGAAGAACCGCGACGCGGCGCTGACGCTTGCCGCCGAAGTGACGAAACTGCCAAAGGAAAATATCGACTACGCGTTCACCGACAAGGATTTCTATCGGTCGCCCGACGCGCGGCCGGAGGTCGCGCCGGTGCAGAAGGAGATCGATGAAAGCGTCGAGCTCGGCGTCTTGCCGAAACGAGTCGAGATCAGCCCGAAATATGTCGATCTGTCGCTGATCGAAGACGCCAAGAAACGGATCGACGGCAAGTGACAAATTTGGCGGTGAACGGCGCGGCGCAAATCCGGATCGACCGTGTCAGTCACGAATACCGGCCGCCGCGCGGCCGGCCGGTGCTGGCGCTCGACAATGTGTCGCTCGAGGTGCGCGACCGCGAGTTCGTCGCACTGCTGGGTCCGAGCGGCTGCGGCAAGAGCACCCTGCTCTATCTGATCGGCGGCTTCCTGCCGGTCGAGCAGGGCAGCATTGCGGTCGAGGACCGGCCGATCGCCGGCCCTGGCCCCGACCGCGGGATCGTGTTCCAGCACTTTGCGCTGTTCCCGTGGAAGACGGTGATCCAGAACGTGCTCTATGGGCTGGAAAAGCAGGGGCTGCCGCGCGACGAGCGCCTCGCCCGGGCGCGCGATTTCATCGACCTGGTCGGTCTGAAGGGCTTCGAGGACAGCTATCCGTCGCAATTGTCGGGCGGCATGAAACAGCGTGCCGCGATCGCCCGCACCCTGGCGGTCGATCCGCGCATCCTGCTGATGGACGAGCCGTTCGGCGCTCTCGACGCGCAGACGCGCAGCCTGATGCAAGCGGAATTGCTGCGCATCTGGCAGCGCTCGCGCAAGACCGTCATCTTCGTAACGCACGACGTGCAGGAGGCGGTGTTTCTCGCCGAGCGCATCGCGGTGATGTCGGCGCGGCCCGGTCACATCAAGGAAATCGTCGAGGCGCGCTTCGACCGCAACGACCCCGACCTGTTCCGCCGCCCGGAATTCGTCGAGCGGGTCGACCATGTCTGGAACCTGGTGCGCGCCGAGGCGATCCTGGCGCAGCAGAGCGCATGACCCGCGCCCTGACCGAAGGCGTGCTGCCGCGCTACGCGCCGCTGCTGCTGCTGGCGCTGGCCTGGGAAGCGGTGACCCGGGCCGGGCTGGTGCCGGCATCGGCGCTGCCGCCGCTCGACAAGGTCGCGAGCGCGTGGTGGGGGCTCGCCGCCGATGGCGAATTGCTGACCAACGGCGCGTCCTCGATCTGGCGCGCCGCATCGGGGCTCGCTCTCGCGATCGTCTGCGGCAGCGCGATCGGCACGTTGATGGCGTGGTATCAGCCGGTGCGGGTTCTGGTGAACCCGATCGTGCAGTTCTTTTACCCAATGCCGAAATCGGCACTGATCCCGGTGATGGTGCTGTGGCTTGGGTTTGGCGACGCCTCGAAAATCGTGCTGATCTTCATCGGCTGCATGCTGCCGGTGACATTGTCCGCATTCAACGGCGCCCGCGGCACCGAGGAGGTGCTGATCTGGTCGGCGCGCGCGCTCGGCGCCAGCCGCGCCCGGATCTTATGGGAAGTGGTGCTGCCGAGCACCTTGCCGGAGCTGATGAGCGGCATCCGCACGGCGCTGGCGCTGTCGTTCGTGCTGCTGGTCAGCTCGGAACTGCTCGTTGCCCGCCGCGGCTTCGGCTACATGATCGGCTGGCTCGGCGATGGCGGCGCCTACGACGCAATGTTCGCGGTGGTGTTGACGGTGGCGCTGCTCGGCTTCGCCGCCGACCGGCTCTATCTGGTGATCATGCGCCGCGCCCTGGCGTGGCGTACATGACCGGGCTCGACACGCAGATCGCCGCCCGGCCGGCTCTCGTTCGCCCGAGCTTCGACATCGCCGGCGCACTGGCGCGCCGCCTCGCCAGCCTGATGCCGCTGATCGTCCTCGTCGCCGGTTGGGAAGCCCTGGCGCGAAGCGGTCTCCTCAGCGCCTTTCTGCTGCCGCCGATCTCAGCCGTGCTGGCGCGGGTCTGGGACGACGCGGCCTCGGGCGAGCTCGCCGTCAACCTCGGGCTGACCCTCTACCGCGCGCTGACCGGCTTCGTGATCGCCGGCATCGCCGGTGTCGTTATCGGCATCGTGATGACGCGAAGCCGCTGGGTGCGCTGGTTCTTCGATCCGATCGTCTCGGTCGGCTTCCCGATGCCGAAGATCGCGTTCCTGCCGGTGTTCATGCTGTGGCTCGGCCTCTACGACGTGTCGAAGATTTCGATGGCGGTGTTCAACGCGATTTTCCACGTCATCACCGCGACGATGGCAGCGGCCGAGGGCGTCGACCGGCATCTGCTGTGGTCGGCGCGCAGCCTCGGTGCCGGTGAGCGTCACCTGCTGCGCGAGATCATCCTACCGGCGGCGCTGCCGCAAATCCTGACGGGGCTTCAGGTCGCGCTGCCGGTGTCGATGATCGTCACCATCGTCACCGAGATGATGATGGGCGGCCAGGGGCTCGGGGGGGCGATGATCGCTGCCTCGCGCTTCGCCGACTCGCCGGGCGTTTTTGCCGGCATCGTCGAGATCGCAGTCGCCGGGCTGTGCATCGTCAAGGGCATGACCGTGATCCGCCGGAAGCTCCTGGTCTGGCACCAGGAGGCGCAGGAACCGACGACGGCTTAGTCGATCACTGCCGTTCGTACTTCACCACCCGACGCATGCGCGGCGTCCACTCGCCGGGCTGCACGACATAGAGATCGCCGCGCGAGTCGCACCAGATGCCGTGGCACGAGCGGTGGATCGGGTCGCCCCAGCGCGCCAAGCGCTCGCCATCCAAGGTCAGGATGCTGATCATTCCGCCATTGTGCTCGGGGATGTACACGACGTCGTCGCGGTCGATGTAGAAGAACGCCGGTCCGATCAATTCGGTCGGCCACACATTCAGCAAATTGCCCTGCTGATCGAACACCTGGACCCGGTCGTTCTCGCGGTCACCGACCAGCACGCGGCCGCGGCTGTCGATCCAGATGCCGTGCGGCAGGTTGAACTGCCCCGGCGCAGTGCCCGGCTCGCCCCAGGAAAAGAGGTATTCGGCGTCGGCCGAGAATTTGTGCACCCGCGCGTTGCCGTAGCCGTCGGTGATGAAGAATTCGCCCGACGGCGTAAACGCGATGTCGGTCGGCAGATTGAACGGGCCGCCGCCATGCGTCACCTTTCGCCAGGCCTGCGAGCTGAAATCGTCGGCCGGCACGCCGGTGTCGGAGCGATGGCCCTTTTCGCCGATCGTCTGCAGCAATTTACCGTCGGTGGTGAATTTGTAGAACTGGTGGTGATGCTCGTCGCAGAGCCAGACGATGTCGCGCCCGTCTTCCGGCATGATCCGGATCGCGTGCGGAAACCGGAACAGCCCGGCGCCCCAAGACGAGAGATAGTTGCCGTCGCGGTCGAAGATCACGACCGGGTGCGCGTCGTTGCGATTGAAGGCATAAACCCGGTCCTGCGAGTCGACGCTGACGGCGGCCGGCCGCATGTCGAGCCATTCCGGCACCTTCTGCCAGTCCTCGCGCATCCGATAGGTGTAGTTGCCGCTGCCGACGATCGGTTCCATCGCATTCCCTCGCTGCTGCGCGGCGATTGTCGCCGCCGCGGCAGGCGCTGGCAAACCGCAAAATCGCGAGAGGAGACCCCGGAGGGCTTAGGCGACGGCCTTGCCGATGGCGCGGATCACCGCATCGATGATTTCCGCCGGGCGGACCGGCTTCATCAGCGTCTCGTGGCGATCGGCGCGGCCCCCCGGCATCTGGAACAGATACCCGCTCATCACCATCGTCCGGGCGCCCAGATCGGCCGCGGTGTCGGCAACCAGCAATCCATCCCCGCCACCCGGCAATCGCCAATCGACGAGCGCCAGCGCATAGGAGTGAAGGTCCAGCAGCGCCATCGCCTCGGAGACCGTCGAGGCGGCGTCGACGATATAGCCTTCGCCACGCAGCACGATGCCCAGCATCTGTTGGACTACGGGCTCGTCTTCGACCAAAAGGATCCGCTTTTCCGGCATCGCTGGGGCAAGGCAGGGGAGGGACGGAAACGTTCTTGGAGGAGCGTGAGAGGAAGGGGCGTTTCGTTGAGCCAAGTTATAGCGCCGACCCCGCGGGCTCCACAACCCCGAGTATGTGCTTACGCCTATCTGTCGGGAAAGAACCCTTGTCCGCCGGTGCCGTTTGACTGAGCAAACGCGATGGCGGGTGCGATGCTCGACGATTTGGCCAAGCCGAATGTTATCGTCGTATTCGGGGCGGCGGTGCTCAGCACTGCCCTGCCGGCGCTGCTGCCGCAATGGCGGCCGGCGCTGAAATCGGCGATCAAATTCGGGATTACCCTGCTGGCCGAATCCGAAGAAGAGGCGGAAGCCGAGCTGATTCAGTCGCTGGTCGAGACGACGATCGCCGCGATCCGCGAGGAATTGGCTGAACCCGCCGATAATGCGGAGCGCGGCGCGGCGGTGCGGCGTCGGATCCGGCATTTCAAGCATCGGGCGCGGCGGCGGTCGCGGCGCTGGGATGGCGACAGCGAAGGTCGCGGCCGCTGCTATCGCCACCACGTTAGACGGCTGGAAGTATCCCTGACGGACCAGGCACAGCGGCTCCCGGCGCGGGACCGGCCGATCATCGCCGAGGCGGTCGCAAACCTCGCTCAGGAGTAATGGCGCGATCCGCGTCGAGCGTTCTTACCAGTCCCAGCGGGACAAGACCGGCGATCACGGAAACCGACAGATCGGCAGCGCCGAGACGGATTCCGACGATGCCGCGCAGCGCCGGCAGCAATAACGCGGCGGCCTGCGCTGCTGCCGAGGCGCCGAGCGCGGCAACCATCGTGCCACCTGCGGGCTGCGATTTCGGAACACAGGCGAGGGTGTAGAGCAGCTGGCCGATGCCGAGGCTGGCGAACCCGACCGATCCTCCCGTGGCCGGACCGCGGCGCATCCCGCTCAGCACCTGTGCCGCCAACGCGCTGCCGGCGAGGAGCCCGGCGTCCCGCGCCAGCAGCGGCAGGTCCGAGCGCGACACCACCGGTGCTTCCGGCTCGGCCGCGGCCTGCGACAGCAGCTCGGGGTCGGCCGGCGCAAGGGAAAGCCCGACCGCGGGCAACACATCGGTCAGCAGGTTGATCCAGAGCAGCTGCGCCGTCGTCAGCGGCCGGGTCAGGCCGGTCGCGACGGCGAACAGCATCAGCAGGATCTCGCTGAGGTTGGTGGCGATCAGGAACCGGACGGCGCGGCGCAGGTTGGCATGGACCGCGCGGCCTTCCTCGAAGGCCAGCGCCAGCGGCCGCAGATCGTCGCCGAGCAACACGATGTCGGCGATATCGCGAGCGACATCGGTGGCCGAAGTCGCAAGCGTGATCCCGACATCGGCGACCTTCAGCGCCGGCGTGTCGTTGACCCCGTCACCGATCATCGCGACGCGCCGGCCCGAGCGCTGCAGCGCGGCGACGACCTGCAGCTTCTGCGCCGGCGTCAGCCGCGCGAAGATCGCCGGTGATGCGGAGCCGATCGACGCCTCATCGAGCGCGTCGCCTTCGACCACTTCGGCGTCGCCGTTCGTCAAGCCGACCTCGCCGGCGATTGCCAGCGCGGTCGCGCGCTGATCGCCGGTCAGCATGACGGTGGCGATGCCGGCGCGGCGGAACGCGGCGATCAGCTCGGCGGCGCCGCGTCGGATCGGATCGGCCATGCCGACCAGACCGAGCCACACGAGGTTTTCGGCCGGCGCACCGACCTCCGCACCGGGCCCAAGCTGGCGGAACGCAATGCCGAGGACCCGCAGCCCGGCCTCGGCCATCGCCAGATTGTCGGCCTCTATCTTGGCCCGCCCTTCGGCGAGATCGTGGATTTCGCCGGCCTCGCTGCGGTAACGGCAGAGCGCCAGCACCTCCTCGGGATCGCCTTTGACGGCAATCAGCCGGCCGCCGTCGGCGCTCGCATGCACCGTCGCCATATAGCGCCGGCCGGCGGCGCGCTCGACTGCCGAGAGCCGCGGCGCGGCATCGCGCAATGGGGTGACCTCGAGCCCCAGGCGGTCCGCCGCTTCCAGCAGCGCCGCTTCGGTCGACGAGCCACCGGTGCTGCCGGGCTCGGCGTCGTTGCACAGCACGCAGATTTCCAGCAGCCGGCGCAAATCAGGTTCGTCGGCGAGCGCCACCGCCGCGCCGCTGCCGTCGCGGTACGCATCGTTGTCGAGCCGCGCCTCGTGGCCGTTCCAGCGCAGCCGCGTCACCGTCATCCGGTTCAGGGTGAGGGTGCCGGTTTTGTCGAAACAGACGAGTCGGACCGCGCCGAGGCCCTCAATCGCCTCCAGCCGGCGCACCAGCAGGTCTTGGCTGCGCAGCCTGCGAACGCCCATCGCCAGGGATGCGGTGACCATCGTCGGCAGCCCTTCCGGGACCGCGGCGACGCCGAGCGACACCGCCGAGCGCAACAGCATCAGCGCGGGCAGGCCGCGCAAGAGCCCGATCGCGAACATCAGCCCCGCCGCCCCGGCGGCGCCAAAGGCGAGCCGCCGGCCGAGATTGTCGAGCTGCACCTGCAGCGGTGTCTCCGGCCGGGCTGCGCTGCCGAGTAGTGCCTGCACCCGCGCGATCTCGGTGCGGTCGCCGGTGGCGACGACAACGGCGCGGCCGCTACCGCCGGTCACGACCGAGCCGCGGTACAGCATGTTGCGGCGCTCGGCGAGCGGCGCGTTGGCGGCGGCCAGCACATTCGGCGCCTTGGCGACGGGCAGGCTCTCGCCGGTCAGCGTCGCCTCGTTCACGGTCAACCGGTCCGCGGCGATGACCCGCGCATCGGCCGGCACCGCGTCGTTGCCGTGCACCACGATCACATCGCCCGGGACCAGGTCCTCGGCCGCGACGGTCGTCTCCACCCCGTCGCGAAGCACATGAGCGGCTGGCAGGGCACCGCGCTCGAGCGAAGCGATCGTCTGTTCGGTCCAGCTTTCCGAGACGAAGCCGATCATCGCGTTGACGACGATTACCGCGAACACGATCGCGGCATCGAACGCGCCGCCGGTCATCAGCGACAGCACCGCGGTGCCGGCGAGCAGCGCGTTGGGCAGATTGCGAAACTGGCCAAGCAGGCATCCGAGCCCGGTGCGGCGCTCGATCCGCCATAGCGCGTTGCGGCCATGGCGGCGCAGCTGTGCAGCGGCAACCGCGGTGCTGAGCCCATCTTGCCCGGCGCCCAAGCTCGCCAGCACCTGAGAGGCGTCGAGCGAATGCCAGCGCGGCGCTTCGGAAAAGATCGCCGGCGGGCGCGCCTCCGGGCCGCGGGCCGCGAGCTGCCGTACCCGTTCCTCGATCTCGCTGAGCGCGTGGCTGGGCTCGAACAGCACCAGCACGGTGCCGGTCGTGGTGCTCGCCGAAACCGAGCGGATGCCGTTGCCTCCAAGGCCGGCTTCGAGGGCGTGCTTCAGCCCGGGCTGACGACGCAGCGCCGGGATGCGGAAGCGGGCGCGGCCGCGCACCGCCACATGGACCGGCGCGACCTCAATCGGCTGTACGGCTGCTGCGGGAATGGCTCAGTCTCCGGCCGCCGCCTTCCCGGTCGCGGAGGGTGGCGCCTCGTCGGCCGTCGTGCGCCACAGGCTCAGCATGTCGCCGGCGTACCACAGCGAGGTCAGCGCCGGCGGGGCCACCTGCCCGCGCCAAAACTGATACAGCGTGCTCGCGACCAGCACCATGAAGGCCGCGTTGCGGATATCGGTGGAGCCGCCGCTCCAGCGCCGCAATGCCTTGTCGGCGAGGGCCCATAACCGCCGTGACCTCTCGGTCAACGCGGCCGGAGCATGCTCCTCCGCGAGAGCAGACGGGTCGGCCGCCAACGCGAACAGATCATTGCGCCGCTCCATCTCGGCGAACAGCGCGTCGACATCGCGGAAATGAACAAGCACGCTGGCGGTCAGCGGGTTGACCTCGACGCGGTCGACGGTTTCCCAACCGGACAGGCGCTCCGCGACCGTGCGGAAAAAGGCATCGTCGCGGCGCTTATCGGGAATGCGGATGCGCAGCCGTCCGCCGCTGAGGTGCCCAGCGCTAAGGTGACTAATGCGCCCGCGCGGGAGGTCCGGCATTTACGAGCCGGTGCCGTCCCGGCCGGAGCCGCGCAGGCTGACGACCTCCTTGGCGCCGGCAGCGGCAGCGTCGGTCAATGCCGGCTTGAGTTCGTCGTCGTACTCGGCGCGGGCCTCCGCCAGCAGATCGCCGGCCTGCTCGCCGAGTTCGGCGGCGATCTCCCGGCCGCGCTCGAAGGCGGCCATGCCCACCTTCAGCGCCTTTCGGGTCACCGGGCGGGCATTGCGCGCGACGCTCGGATAGAGCAGCGGCGCGACCAAGCCGCCGGCGACACCAGCCATCAGCGCCAGCGCGACCGTGCGGAAGCGGCGCGGGGAACCGTTGCCCGCGCCCGAGGCATCCTGCTGCATCGGTCAGTGACCGGATTTGCCGCCGCCGTGCCCGACCGGCGACGTATCGTGCCCATTGTGCTCCAGTTCGGCGCGCGCCTCGGCGAACAGATCGCCCGCGACTTCACCGATCTCGGCGACCGTCTCGCGGTAGAAGACCATGCCACCCTTGATCGCCGCCTTCAGCGCGGGGCGCACCACCCGTCCGACCGCGGGAATGACTGTCGGTGCCAGGAGAACCGCGCCCAGGCCGACGGCGAGGCCGGTCACTGTGCTGCCTCTGAAGAGGTCTTCCACCAAGGCCATTTGCGTTCTCCTTCTTGTGACAAACGTATGACACCCCCGCATCGAATAAACGCCGGTTAGATTGGACGATCCACCGCCGCAGCTAATTTTCTCGCGTAATCCAAATGCGCAGTGTTCGCTACGAGGATCGCGATGATGTCGAACGCTTCCGAGCCAGAACGGCAGAGCCTGCGCCGCTCGCGCGCGGTGGCGACCGGCATGCTGGCGGCCGCGGCCGCTGTGTTCGTCGCGACGCTGGCGGTGCCGCGCCCGAGCGAATGGGTCATGCTGGTGCGAGCGATCGCCGAAGCGGCGCTGGTCGGCGGGCTCGCCGACTGGTTCGCGGTAACGGCGTTGTTTCGCCATCCGCTCGGCTTGCCGATCCCGCACACCGCGATCGTGCCGGCCAACAAGGACCGGATCGGCGAAGGGCTGGCGCGTTTTCTCGACCGGAATTTCCTGACCCGCGAGCTGCTGGTCGCCGAATTGCGGGAGCTGCGCCTCGCTGACCGCGTCGCCGATTGGCTGGCGGAACGCCGCAACGCCTCCGCCCTAGCCGCCGAATTGGCAAAGGCGGCCCCCTTCGTCTTGCAGGCAATCGGCGACCGCCAAATCGCCGCCTTTGTGGTCCGCGCCCTGGGCGAGCAATTGCGCGATGCGCCGCTGGCGTCCCTCGCCGGGCGGGTGCTGCAAGTCCTGACCGCCGCCGGTTATCACGAGGCAGTGCTCGACCGCGCCCTCGATTACGCCCGCGATTTCCTGGCGCGCAATCACGACCGGCTACTCGATTCAGTGGCGGAACGTCGGCGGCGTTGGATGCCGCGGGCGATCAACCGCGAGATTGCCCGGGCGATGCTCGGCGGCGCCAGCGAGCTGATCGAGGATTTGCGAAACCCCGACGGCGCCGCCCGCAAGAGCCTCTTGGCCGGGATCGGTGAGGCTGCCGCCGAGCTG
>DATARH010000089.1:0-1917 GCA_036264235.1 Allostellaceae bacterium | reverse complement strand
CAGGCGGTTTACGGCGTCTCCGGCATCGGGCAGCAGGCGGTAGACGCCGAAGTTCAAAATGGCGCCGAACACCGCGGCGCCGACCGACTGGCCGACGATGCGCATGAACATCGTCGAAGAAGTTGCCATGCCGCGCTCGTTCCAGCCGACGCTCGCCTGGGTCGAGACGATAAAGGCCGTGTTGCAGAACCCCATGCCGACACCGAGCATGAAGGAGCCGCTTCCCGCCCAGACCAAGGTACTGGCTGGGGTCAACAGGATCAGCATGATACTGCCGACGACCAGGCAGACGCCGCCGATCGACGCCGACAGCCGGTATGAGGTGCGGATCATCAGGCGCCCCGCCGCCATGCTGGCGAAGGCCCAGCTGACCGACGACGCCGCGAGCACCACACCGGCGGCCGTCACGTCGCGGCCCATGGCTCCCTGCACGTAGGTCGGCAGAAAGCCGGAAACGCCCATCATCAGCGCGCCGTTGAAAAAGCCGGCGAAGCAGCCGACCGCGACCACCCGGTTGCGCCAGAGTTTCAAGGGCAGCATCGGCTCCGCCGCGCGCCTCTCGTGCAGTGACAGCGTCACGAGAGCAACTGCGCCGCCCAACGCCAGCGCTCCGAGCGTCAGGGCGTCGGCGTTGCCGGCCTGCACCAGCGCAAACATCGGCGCCCCGACACCGAGCATCAGCAGGGCCGAGCCGAGATAGTCGATGCGATGCCGGCGCGGCTCGCGATGCTCGTGCAGATAGAGGCCGAACATAACGAAGGTGGCGGCGCCGATCGGCAGATTGACCCAGAACACCAAGGACCAGCTGACATGCTCGATGACGAAGGCGCCCAATGTCGGGCCGATGACCGCGGCAATGCCGTACATGCCGGAGACGTACCCTTGCATCCGCGCCCGCTCGACCGGCGTATAGATGTCGCCGATGATCGTCGTGGCGATCGGCTGGATGGCGCCCGCGCCGATCCCTTGCAGCGCCCGGAACAATACCAAGGCCGTCATGTCCCAGGCGCAGCCGCACAACAGGGAGCCGAGCAGAAAAACACTCGTGCCGGCAAAGAACACCCGCTTGCGGCCGTAGAGGTCGGCGAGCCGCCCATAGATCGGGATCGTCACCGCCTGGGCCAGAAGAAAGGCGGCAAATGCCCAGCTGAACAAGCGAAAGCCGCCGAGGTCGGCGACGATCGTGGGCATCGCGGTGGCGACGATATAGCTGTCCGTCGCCACCATGAAGATCGCCAACATGACCCCGGTCATGACGAGCCGGCGGGCGGCCCGGGCTTCGCCGCTTTGTTCCGTCAAAGGTTGCCGGGCGATGGGTTGATCGAGCAAAACACCCCCGATTGAGCGACGCGGAGCCTGCCGGCGCTATCTACTGGCAACTCGGTTTGATCAACAAGGAGGCATCACGCGGGTCAGGGGTGCATCGAATTTAGGCATCTTCGCGCTTCGTCTTTATGCCGCATCGTTCCCGGCGGCTCCGGTCCGGTTCAGTCAAGTGCATAAAATCGTCCTGCACCAGCTTCCACATGACCGGCGGCGCAAGGTCTTCGTACTCGTGGCGCAGTACGTTCCCGATCCCCGCCACCTTGGTCCAGGGGATCTCGGGATGCCGGGTTTTGAGCTCGTCCGCCAAACGGCGGCTGGCTTCGGAAATGATTTCGACGCCGCGCTCGACCAGCCACCGCTTGCGCCAGTCGGCCTCGAAGGCCTCGATCGTCACGCCCGCCATCCCGGCGCGGACGCGCTCGATCGCCTCGAAGCGCCGGGTCTGCCGTCGCAGGGGCGGGCACCACGTCACGGTGCCGCCGCCGCTTCGGCCTGACCGCCACCACTACCGCCTTTGTGTTCCGTTACGTAACCGAGATGCCCCCGCCAACCGGCGATCATCGCGCTGTCGCGAAGGTGGGTTTTTGAGGC
>DATARH010000023.1:0-2862 GCA_036264235.1 Allostellaceae bacterium | reverse complement strand
TTCTTCAGGCAGGCGCCGGCCCGCGGGTCGGCGCCTTTCTGTTCCGGCGCTTCGCCGAAAAAATTCGGGCCATTCTCCTTCGCCCAGTGTTCGGTTAGCGGCACCGACGCCGCGCCCCTCGAAGGGAGATCCCGAATGACGCTCAGCATCAACCATCTCGAGCCGATCGTCGCAATCGTCGCGGGGGTGCTGATCCTGCTTGTGCCGCGCATCCTGAACTACGTCGTCGCGATCTATCTGATCGTCGTCGGCATCCTTGGCCTGCACGTGATCCATTATTGATCGCGGACCGCTGGTGCGGACCTCCCGTCCGGCCGCGGTTGGTGCGCGGCTTCGGAAAGTCCCGGCAGGTCGGCAATGATCTTATCGGCGATCAGCGCATATCCGGCCGAGGTGAAATGGATGCCGTCGTCGTTGCGCAACCTCTGGGTCACGCCGTCGCGATCTTTGCCGTAAGCCATGTAGCGGCCCTGATCGTCGGCGACCGCACTCCATAACGGCAGAAACTGCGCGCCATAGCGGGCGGTCTCGTCGGCATAAATCTGGTTCAGATACTCCATATCGGCGGAATAGGTGCCGCTGCGAGCGATCGGGTTGCCGCACCACAACACCCGCAGCCCGGCACCGCGCAGCGCGTCGAGGATTTCATCGACGCGCTGGGCATAGGCACGACGCCATTCCTCGCTGCGGAACCGCAGGTAGACCCCGTCGTCTCGCATATCGAGCCGGTCGTTGGCGCCGAACATCACGACCGCGATATCGGCGTGCTCGCGGGCGGCGAACTGGCGAACCGGGGCTAGCCACTCGCTTTCGCCATGCACCAACGCGGCGCCGGGATGGGTGCGGTTGACGATCCGGAAACGCGGGTCTTCGATCAGCACGCGCTGCAGCCCGCCGGCGATGCCCTGGCCCTGGCTGTCGCCGAAAACGACGATCGTCTCCGGGCCTCCAAGCTGGGCGAACGCGCGACCGCCGGCTCCGAGTAACGGCAGGCAGCCAAGGCCGAGCAGGCCGTTCGTAATCAGCCGCCGATTCACCCCCCGCACAGTCTCCGCCCCCGCAAACGCGCCTCTGTCCAATGAGATAGCATGGCCGGCGCCGGGTCGCGCAACCGGCGTTAACGTCGCGGCGGCATTCGCGGTGGTTCGCCGGGTCCGGGGAGTTGCCGTCGGCGCGATTGCCCGGTACAAGATTCGCGGTTCGGGGGAAATAGGGCCGCGTAGGACTATGCAGCAGCCGGCTTTCGCGATGCCGCTCCGGCCAGCCGGTTAGCGATGCTGTTCCCAACCTTCGGCTTTCTGCTGTTCTTCCTCGCCGTCGCCGCGGGGCTGGCGGTTTTGGAGGACCGCTTCACCGCCAAGAAGGCCCTGCTGGTCGCGGCCAGCTATTTCTTTTACGCGCAGTGGGATTGGCGCTTCTGTTTCCTGCTCGCCTTCAGCACCGGTCTCAGCTTTATCGCCGGGCTGTTGATCGGCCGGCTGAAGGATCAAAGCCGGCAGCGATTGGTGCTCGGCATCGCGATCGCCCTGCATCTCGGCTTGCTTGGGATTTTCAAATACCTCGATTTCTTCGTTCTGTCGTCGAACGAGCTGGCGCACCTCCTCGGCCTCGAGCATGAACTGCCGTTTGTCGAGATTCTGCTGCCGGTCGGCATCTCGTTCTTCACCTTCCACGGCATCTCCTACGTCACCGATGTCTATCGTGGCGATGTCGCGGTGTGCCGCAATCCGCTCGACATGGCCCTCTACATGTCGTTCTTCCCGCAGCTGGTCGCCGGGCCGATCGTGCGCGCCGCCTATTTTCTGCCGCAGCTGGCGCGCCCCTCGGCGGAGCCGATCCCGATCGGGCCGGCAATGCTGCTGATCCTTGGCGGGCTATTCAAAAAAATCGTGGTCGCCAATTACCTAGCGACCGGGCTGGTCGATCCGGTCTTTGCCGCGCCGACCTCCTATGGCGGCCCCGACCTGCTGCTCGCGACCTATGGCTACGCGGTGCAGATCTACTGCGATTTCAGCGCCTACACCGATATGGCGATCGCGCTGGCGGCGCTGTGCGGCTTCCGCTTCCCGGCCAATTTCAACCAGCCCTACCGGGCCGAGCGGCTGCGTGAATTCTGGCAGCGTTGGCACATCTCGTTGTCGAGCTGGCTGCGCGACTACCTCTACAAGCCGCTCGGCGGCAACCGTCGCGGCCGGCTCCTGACCTACCGCAACCTGCTGCTGACGATGCTGCTCGGCGGATTGTGGCACGGCGCCGCCTGGAAGTTCATCGCCTGGGGCGTGCTGCATGGCGGCGGTCTCGCCGCCGAGCGGATGGTCGAGCCATGGCTCGGCCGGCGTGCCGCGACGCCGCTCGGTCGTGCCGTCGCGGTGGTTGTCGTGTTCCACTTCGTTTGCCTCGCCTGGATCTTCTTCCGGGCCGAGGATTTCGACGTGGCGCGCCTCTTTATCGCCGGGCTGTTTTCGGGCTGGGCCGGGGGCGTGCAGCAGGCCGGTCCGTTTGTCGTCGGTCTGATCGCGCTCGGCATGGCCGGCCAGTTTCTGCCTGACCGGCTGTTCGACCGCGCCGCCGAGGCGCTCGGCGAGGCGCCGGTCTGGGGACTTGGCGCCGCCGCCGGTGCCGCGGTCGCGATGATCAACGCGCTCGGCCCCGACGGCATCGCGCCGTTCATCTATTTCCGGTTCTGAGCGATGGCCGCGCTCGAACGCCCGCTTCCGACCGTTGCCGCTCCGAACTCGGTCAGCACCGACGCGATTCCGCTGACCTTGCGCCGTCGCGGGGGTACGCCGCAGCAGGTGCTGGTGGTGGGGGCGGTCGGCGTGATCGCACTGGCCCTCTTCGCGGCTTCCGACCTGCCGGGCT
>DATARH010000015.1:0-3736 GCA_036264235.1 Allostellaceae bacterium | reverse complement strand
CGGTTCATCTCGCGGAAGTGGCTGCGATAGTCGGCCAGTTCGGCCTCGGTCGTGGCCCAAGGCTTCTGCGCGATGATCAGGAGGCCCAACCCGAGCCGGCAGCTCAGATCCAGCGATTGCGGCGAGATCGACGCGGCATAGGTGCGACCGCGGAACGACCGCGTCGGCTTCGGCCTGATCTCCACCCGCGGCTGTTTGTAGAGCTGGCCGTCATATTCGAGCACGCCGGTTTCGAGCGCGCCGAGCAGCGCCTCGGCGTATTCGAGGAAGCGCTGGCGCGACTCGCCCATCTCGCCCCGGAAGCCCTGGAATTCGATCCGCCCGAGACCGCGCCCGACGCCGAGGATCAGGCGACCGTCGGACAGTGTATCGAGCACCGAGATTTCCTCGGCCAGCCGGACCGGGTCGTGCCATGGCAGCACCATCACCATCGAGCCGAGCCCGGCGCGGCGGGTGCGACCGGCCATATAGGTCAGGAACTGCGCCACGTTCGGGCACATCGTGTAGTCGTCGAAATGGTGCTCGGCGCTCCAGATCGAATCGAAGCCGAGCGGTTCCGCGAGATCGGCGATCGCGATCTCTTGCCGGTACACCTCGGCATCGGCCAGCCGTTTGCCCGGGTTCTGGAAGAAGCTGGCCATGCCGACATGCATTGGCGGAACTCCGGCTGACTTATTCCGCCGCCATCTTGTGCTGCGCCTCGGCGAGCGCGGCGGCAATGCTCTTGTGGTAGTGCTGCAAGGCCGGTTCGTTGCGGCCGAACACGATCGCGTCCTGGGCGCCCGAATAGAACCCCTTTTGCATGCCCTCGCAGGTCGGGAAATCCTGCATCTCGACCGTCGCCATCAACAGGTCGAAATTGTTGTCCCAGTGCCGCTTGGCGCTATCGCTGGTCACCGGCTCGGGGATGTAGAGCGACACGTACATCGCGCAGTCATCCGGCGTCGCTCCCGGGAAGAAGTGCCAAGTCTCGATATGGTCGCGCTGGAACAGGAACACGGTCGCCGGGAACAGCACGTAAATGACGACCGTATGGTCGAACACGTCCCAGGCGTCTTCCGGCTGGGCACGTAACTCGTCGATGGTGCGGCGTGCCCCGATCATCCGATGATTCCGGCCGAATGCGTCGAAGGTGGCGCGGTTGGAATAGAACAGCGGGCTGACCGTGTCCGGATGCAGATGCATCAGGTGATAGGTCTCGCCGAAGGTATCGACAGCGAGCTTCCAGTTCATCTGTCGGCGCAAGACGCGCGTCTCGTAATGATGGTAGGTGTCGAGCCTATAGGCCGCGAAATCGCCGGCGACGCCGCCGAGCATGGCATCGACATCGATGCGCATTTCCGGCTGGGTACCGACCCAGATCATTCCATATTTCTCGGCGACCGGCAGCGGCCGCAACCCATGCGTCGCCCGCTCGGCGCTTCCGAATGCAGCATCCTCGGGGCGCGCGACCAGCGTGCCGTCGAGCCCGTATACCCACCCGTGATACGGGCATACGAAATCGCGCGCGCCCTCGCCGCAGCCATTGGCGACGCGAGCACCGCGGTGACGGCAAACATTGAGGAAGGCGGCGAGCGTCCCGTCGGCACGGCGGGTCAACAGGATCGGAACGCCGCTGTAATCGTGCGTCATCCAATCGCCCGGCCGCGGCAGCAGCGCGCTCAGGCCGATATTGAGCGGCGTATCGCGAAACAGAAGCTCGCGCTCGCGCGCCGCTTGCTCCGGCGAGGTGTAGTCGCTGACCGGGTTGCGGTAGATGCCGTCGGCAAGGGCCGTGGTGCGCTGGTCGATGTGGGCGAGCAGTTTTTTCGCCTCGGCAATCTGGTCTTCATGGCGCATCGAGCACTCCCTCGGGACTTGCTCGACGAAGATAGCATCAATTCGGCGGCAGAGGCGCTCAATGCCGCACCCGGTAGTAAACGCCGCCAACCAGCTCGTGCAAGGCAAAGAAGCTGTTCTGCAACGAGCCGGGACGCGGCAGGAAATCCCGCATGCGGCCGGCACGCAGCGCGGTGCGCGGCGCCGGCCACGGAAACGCATGCAAGCCCAGCCGTTCGAAGCACCACACGGCGCGCCGCATGTGCCAGGCATGCGTGACCAGCACGATGGTCGTGATGCCGGCGCTGTCGAGCAGCGGCTTGGTGTCGAGCGCATTCTCCCAAGTCGTCGTCGAGCGATCTTCGTCCCAGGCAACCGGGATGCCGAAATCCTGGTTCAGCACGGTTCGCATCAGATCGCCGGCCGTGCTCCGCGATCCCTCTCCCGGACCGCCGCTGACTGCGATCGGCACCTGTAATTTCCGGTACGCTTGGGCCGCGTAAACCACTCGTTCCGTCGTGAAGGGGCCGAGGGTATCGGGTGCGCCGGCGGCGCCGAGGCGCAGATCGGCGCCGAGCACGACGATCGCCCGCGCGGCAGTAAAATCGAGCGTTTCGGGTACCCCCGCCTCGGCCGCTCGCATCAGCGACGACGAGACGGCCGGTGTCGCGAGCGCGTACAGGGATAGACTGGCGGCGAGGACAATGGTCAGTCCCAGGCGACGCGATACCAGCGCCAAGAACCCGCCCAGTACTGCGAATAGGATCAGCACCTCCGGCGGCGCCAAGGCGCCGTAGGAGACGAGATCGAACATCGGCCCTGGGCGTTGCCTGCCCGCGCGGCCCGCGTCAGCGCGCCCGCACGTATGCCTTGCAGACGAGCCGCAGATGATCGCGGAAATGCGGCCGCAATTTGCGGGTCCAATCGGTATCGGCGGCGCTCTTCCAGGCCGGGGTCGCCTGCACCTCGGGCGAGGCGAGGTGATAGAGCGCGACGTAGCGGCGGTTAGCGGCGGTGGCACGGAAGCGGCGGGCGCACAGCACGCCGGGCACGGCGGCGAGCGCGGGGATGTGCTCGGTCTTGTACCATTCGTTGAACTCGGCCTCGGCGGCCGGCTCGACATTCATCGCGTTGAGCAGAAAACCGCCGGCATCCTCGGGCGGCAGCTTGTCCCCGGGCAGGATCTGGTCACCTTCGAACCGCATCAGCCGCTCGACCCGGCTCGTCACCCGCTTCGACCAAGGCGACAGGTTGACACCGCCGATCGCCTGATAGCCGGGGCTCTGCAAAATCCCGATCGAGTCCAAATCATAGGTCGCAACCGAGACCTTCGGGTCCTGCACGCCGATCCAGCGCTGGCAAGACAGGAAACCGGGCACACGCTGCCGCTCCGGCAGATGCTCGGTATCGTACCAGTCGTGAAATTCGTCCTCCGCGGCGTTGCCGATGTTCATCGCCGCGATCAGGATGCCCTTGGCCATTGTTGATCTCCTCCGTTTTTTCGAACAGCCGTTACACGCCGCCATAGACCGGGATCACCGCGCCGCGGGTGACCCGGTTGTCCGGCGAGGCGAGAAACGCGATCAACTCGGCGGCGGCGCCCGGTGCGACCCAGCGCGCGTGGTCGGCGTCGGGCATCGCCGCGCGGTTGGCCGGCGTGTCGAGGATCGACGGCGCGATCGCGTTGACCCAGATCTCCTCGCCGGCGAGTTCCTCACCGAGCGCCTGGGTAAGTGCCGCCACTGCGGCTTTCGAGGCGGCATATGCGGCCATGCCGGCGCCGAGCCGCGGCTCCAGCGCCGGCCGCGCCGCGATGTTGACGATCCGGCCGCCGCGGGTGCCGCGAGGCCCGGCCTCGGTGCGGGCGCGGATCGCCCGGATCGCCGCCACCGAACACAGAAAGGCCGAGACCGCATTC
>DATARH010000012.1:0-10567 GCA_036264235.1 Allostellaceae bacterium | reverse complement strand
GGTCGCCCACACCGAGTACGGGTGCTGGCTTTCGACCTCGTCAAAGGTCTTGGCGGCGACGCTGTAGCGTTCGTCGACGATGGCATCCATCGCCTTGTTGTAGAGCTCGTCGACCGGCTTCTCGACGTAGACCTTGTTTTTCGAATCGCTGCAGGCGGCGAGCGCGATCAACAGCGCAGCGGCGCCGAGCCGCGGCAACCAAGGCACGAAGCGCATCAGTCGTCTCAACCCCGGAAGAATCCCCGGCGGGCTTATAGCACGATTCGGCGAGCGGGCGAGACGCGCTCAACTAGGCGCGGACGGCGCGGCGCGCTTCCGGCCAGACGACCGCCTCCATCGTGCCGGTCTCGGCGAGCGTCGTTTCGCACCACGATGCCGGGTCGGCGAATAGCGCTGCCAGCAACCGCCGGGTCAGCGCATGGCCCGAGCGGGTGCCGGTGAAGTGGCCGATCAGCGGCCCGCCGGCAAGGTAAAGATCGCCATACGCATCGAGCAGCTTGTGGCGGACGAATTCGTCGGCAAAGCGCAGTCCGCCAGTGTTGAGGATGCGATTGCCTCGGACCACAACCGCATTGTCAAGCGAGCCGCCGAGCGCCAGCCCGCACGCCCGCATGCGATCGACATCGTCGAATAGGCAGAACGAGCGGGCCCGGCTCAGCTCATTTTCGAAGGTGCCCGGCTCGAAAACGAGCTGCAGATCCTGCTGGCGGATCAGCGGGTTATCATAATCGATCTCGAAACTCATCGTGAAGCCGTGATCGGGCAACAGTGCCGCAACGGCGCCGTTATCATTGACCACGACCGGCTTCAGCACCTTGATCGCGCGCCGCATCGCGTCCTGGACCGAGATCCCGGCATCGTCGATCAGCCGCACAAATGGCGCGGCGCTGCCATCCATGATCGGGACTTCGGGCCCATCGATCTCAACGATCGCGTTATCGATTTCAGCGCCGGCAAAAGCCGCCATCAGGTGTTCGATCGTGCCGACCTGGATGCCTTCGCCATTCGATAGCACGGTCGAAAGCGCGGACTCGACCGTGCGGTCCCAGCGGGCCTGGATTTCTGCCCCAGCGTCGAGCCGGCGGAAAATAATACCGGTGCCCGGATTGCCCGGGCGCAAGGTCATTGTCACTGGTCGGCCACTATGCAGACCGACACCGCTGCAACCGACCGCGGCCCCCAGCGTGCGCTGTTGTGCGATTCCCATGTTCCCCCAACCGCCTAACAAGCTACCCCCGTAGCGCGCCTTACCGTAACGGGCGTGTTACCGCCGCCACAAATCACTCTTTATTGCTGATTGTTGCAGGCTGAAACAGTTATTGCGCCAACGATTTCCGGTATTTAACCTAAATTCGTCTCACGACTGTTCAGACCGCGACCCGGCGGGCCGCCGGGTCCGGTTTGCAATCGTCCTTCGATTCGCTAATTGGCCTGGCGGCGCAGAAATGCCGGGATATCGAGCAGATCATCTTCTTTGCTGCCACCCGGCCGGTCATCGGGCTCGAGCGGCGCCAAGCGGGGCTGGCTTGGGTTTGCCGCGATCGGCGCCGGGGCGCGCTGCGGCCGGGCGGCAACCGGCTGCGCCGCTGGCGGTGTGGCCCGCGCCCGACCGATGCCAGTAACTCGTTCGATCAAGCTCGGAGCGCGGGCCTTCGGACGCGCCGCACTCTCTGCCGCGGCCGCTGGTGTTGGCGCCGGCTGCGGCGTGGCCGCCCCGTTCGTCGGCCGCGGTCCGACGAAGGCGCCGCTGCGGAGGGCGGCATTTTCGGCCGCCTCGGCGGCCGGCGGCGGCGGTTCGGTCGCTTCCTCGGTGCGGGTTTCGGGCGCGGCAGGCGCCGCCAGTTCGGATCGCGCGGCCGCACCGGAAACAGCATTTTGCCGCAGCAGTGGCTGCGTGTAGGCCGGCATGGAGAGCCGCGGCGCTGCCGCTTCGGCAGCGGTATTGCGGGCGGCAAGGGTTGGGATCGCCTGCGGTTGCGGTACCGACTCGGCATCGATGCCGGTCGCGACGACCGAGATCCGCATCTTGCCGGCGAGCCGTTCGTCGAAGGTCGACCCAAAGATGATGTTGGCGTCCGGGTCGACCTCCTCACGAATGCGGTTGGCCGCCTCGTCGACCTCGAAAAGGGTCATGTCGGTGCCACCGGTGATGTTGATCAGAACACCCTTGGCGCCCTTCATCGAGACGTCTTCAAGCAACGGGTTGGAGATCGCCGCCTCGGCCGCATCGATAGCGCGCCGATCGCCCTCGGCCTCGCCGGTGCCCATCATCGCCTTGCCCATCTCGCTCATCACGGTGCGGATGTCGGCGAAGTCGAGATTGATCAGGCCCGGCATCACCATCAGGTCGGTGACGCCGCGCACGCCCGAATGAAGCACGTCGTCGGCCATTTTGAACGCATCGGCAAAGGTCGTGCGGTCGTTCGCCAGCCGGAACAGATTCTGGTTCGGGATAATGATCAGCGTGTCGACATATTTTTGCAGGTCCTCGATACCGCTATCGGCGATCCGCATCCGATGGACGCCCTCGAAATGGAACGGCTTGGTCACCACGCCGATCGTCAGGATGCCGGATTCACGCGCCACCCGGGCGATCACTGGGGCGGCGCCGGTACCGGTGCCGCCGCCCATGCCGGCGGTGATGAACACCATGTTCGAGCCTTGCATCGCCTCGAGGATCTCGTCGATCGCCTCCTCGGCAGCGGCGCGCCCGACATCCGGCCGGGCGCCGGCGCCGAGGCCGCGGGTCACGCCGATCCCGAGCTGGATCTTGCGCGGCGCATTCGACAATTGCAGCGCCTGTGCGTCGGTATTGGTGACGACGAAATCGCACCCGATCAGGTTCGAGCGGATCATGTTGTTGACGGCATTCCCCCCGGCGCCGCCGACCCCGACGACGGTGATGCGGGGCTTCAGCTCCTGCTCATCCTTCGGGATGCTGAGATTGATCATAAGAATGGCCCTCCACGCCAGCGCGGCCCGTTAAACAAGATTCCGCACAAGACCGGTCTATCCCCCCACGTTCCGATCGCCGCGGATCGGCCCAAGATCGACCGGGTCTGACTGCGCTCCCCCTGAGAGGCGTTCCGATAGTAGCCGGTTTGCACCGGCGGCAATACCCGAAGCAGACGAAAATCGCCCGCTCGGATTAAAAATTCTCCCGTATCCAATGCGTCATCCGGCCGATCACGCCTCGCGGTTGGGCAAGCAGGGGGCGCTCTCGCTCGGCACGTTCGGACATCGCGAAATGCAGCAGCCCCGCCGCAGTCGAAAATGCCGGGCCGTGCGTCGACTCGGCCAGACCGGCGATGCGCGAGGGCCGGCCGAGGCGCGCCTGTTTATCGAGGATCGTGCCGGCCAGTTCGCGCACCCCATGCAGCTGGCAGGCGCCGCCGGTCAGAACCACGCGGCGGCCGGCTATCTTGTCGGAACCGCTCGCCTCGAGCCGATCACGGACCATTTCGAAGGTCTCCTCGACGCGCGGCGCGATGATGCTGACGAGCATCGATTTCGGCACATGGTTGACGTGCCCGTCTTCCTCTTCGCCAATCGCCGGCACCGCGATTGTCTGCCGGTCGTCGAGCGTGGCGCGAATCGCGCTGCCGAACAGTACCTTCAGCCGCTCGGCGTGCGCGACCGGCGTCGACAGGCCGCGGGCGACGTCATTGGTGACATGCATGCCGCCCACCGGCACCGCGTCGGCAAAAATCAGGTTGCCGTCGAAAAAGACCGCGATTGTCGTCGTGCCGCCGCCCATGTCGATGACGGTGACGCCGAGGCGCATCTCATCCTCGACGAGAGAGGCGAGCCCGGACGCGTAAGGGCTCACCACCAGGGCGTCGACTTCGAGATGCGCCCGCCCGAGGGCGACCGTATGGTTGCGGACGGCCGCGCTAGCCGCGGTCACGATATGCATGTTGACCCCGAGACGCTCGCCGATCATGCCGCGCGGATCGCGGATGCCGCGGCTGTCATCGACGGAGAACCCGACCGGGATCGAGTGGATCACCTGCCGGTCGCCGGCCTCACGCATCTGGAAGCCACGCTCCAGGACGATGCGCATGTCACCGTCGGTAATCTCGCGCGGGGCAAACTCCAGCTGCGCCTTGATGATCCGCGATGCGGCGAACCCGCCTGACAGGTTGACGATGACACGCTGGATCGTCTCGCCAGCCATTTCCTCGGCGGCAAGAATCGCGTTGCCGATCGATTCACTGGCCGCGTCGAGATCGACGATCGTGCCACCCCGCACGCCGCGCGACAGCTGGTGACCGATGCCGAGGATGCGCGGCGCGTCGGCTTCGACGCGGCCGATGAAGCAGCAGATCTTGCTGCTGCCGATATCGAGCCCGGCGACCAGGCTGCCGCGCGGGCGCACCGGCGCCGCTCGGGGGCGAGTGCCGCTGCCGTTCACCGCTCCGTTGCCATTCCCCCCGGCCGCGTTCATCGCCTCCCCCACCCGTCGATCATGTGCTCTTCCCGGATGGGTGGGGTTTCTTCGCGGGGGCGGTTTCCTTCGCCGGTGGCGGCGTGTTGACGCGCAGCACCAGCCGGTCCGCCAGGCGCATATCCACAATCTGGACTTCGCGCTTCAAAAGACCATCGGTACGCTCGAGTTGGGCCAGGTGCGTCCACGCGGCTGCTGCGTTGGTTTCGGGCAGCAGCACATCGATCGAGCCGTCGATCCGCAGGTTCCAACGTCGCCCGCCGACCCGGACGCCGGCCCCGACCCGGGACGCCAGGTCGGGCTCTGTCGCTAGCATGTCGACCAGCGCCGCGGCATGCGGCGCAGCGTCCTCGCCGACAATAATCGGCAGTTTTGCGAAACGATCGAGATCTTTTACCAGGATCACCGCACCGTCGCGGTCGATCAGCTCCTGTTTGCCGCCATGTTGCCAGATCGCCAGCGGCTTGCGTTCGACCAGATGAACATAAAGCGTGCCGGGCAGCCGCCGCTCGATGACGGCCGTGCGCACCCAAGGCAACGCCAGCAACTGCTCGCGCGCCCGGCTGGGGCTAACCGCCAGGATCGGAGTGCCCCGCTCGGCGGCGAGCGCGGTCATGATCGTTGTCGGGTCGGTGGTCTCGCGACCTTCGACCTGGATGTCCTCGACCGCCAGTCCTAGCGCGGTGCTTGCTCCGAGCGCTTGCGACCAGGCGCCGTCGAGCAGCGGCTGCGCCGCCGGCACCCGGCCGAGCACAACGAAACCGATCGGCACGGCTGCCAGTGCTGCCGGAAGGGCCCAGGTGAGCGCCGGCAGCAACAATCGCGGCAGCCGGTAACGGCGCGGGCGCGGCGGCTTCAGCTTTGCCATGGCGTCGCCTCGCTGAAGCCGGGAGGCGGCCGGCCAATGCGACGGATCTCCCACTCGAGGACGATGCCGAATTGTGCCTCGACCCGGCGGCGGATCTCCTCACCGAGGCCTTCGATATCGGCGGCAGTTGCGTCGCCGTTGTTGATCAGGAAATTGGTGTGCTTCTCCGACACCATCGCGCCGCCGCGGCGCAAGCCGCGACAACCGGCGGCGTCGATCAGGCGCCAAGCGCTGTCGCCGGGCGGGTTCGCGAAGGTCGAGCCGCCGGTACGGGCGCGGATCGGCTGCGAACCCTCGCGCGCTTCACGGATCACGGCCATGCGCTCGGCGATGACCGCTGGATCACCTTCCGCCGCGCGGAAGATCGCGCGAGTGAAGATCCAGTCGGCGGGTGCCTCGCTATGGCGATACGACAAGCCGAGATCGGTGGAGCTGGCCCGATGCTTCACGCCGCTGCGGTCGATCGCTTCGGCGGCTATCAGTACATCCTTGAGCTCGCTGCCGTACGCGCCGGCATTGGTGCGGAAGCCGCCGCCGATCGTGCCGGGGATGCCGGACAGGAATTCGAGTCCGGTGAGCCCCGCCTCGGCGGCGGTCAGCGCGACATTGAGGTCGAGCGCGCCGGCGCCGGCGCTGACCTCGCCGTCAACGTCGGTGATCTCGACGAAGCCGCGACCAAGCCGGATTACCACCCCCGGAATTCCGCCATCGCGAACCAGGAGGTTTGAGCCTACCCCGAGCACGGTCACCGGCACCTCTGCCGGCAACGCTGCCAGGAACGTCGCCAAATCCTCTTCGTCGGCAGGTCGAAACAGCACCTCGGCCGGGCCGCCGACGCGGAACCATGTCATCGGGCCGATCGGCGCATCCTGAGTGAGCCGGCCGCGCACCGGCGGCAATCGGCGAAGCAGGTCAGGGTTACGCTCCGGGACCGGGGTCATGCGACCTGGCTCTGCGGGTCGAGCAGCGCCAATTCACCGGGCAGCGCGTTCGCCCAATTGGTGATCGAGCCGGCGCCGAGGCAAACAACGATATCCCCAGGACGAGCCAACGACTGCACCACGGGCGCGAGATCGGCCGGGCCGGCGAGCACGCGCGGGTCCCTGTGCCCGTGCGCGGCCAGTCCCTTGACCAACGTGTCCCGATTGACGCCCTCGATCGGCGCCTCACCGGCCGGGTAGACGTCGGCGACCAACACGATGTCGGCGTCGTTGAAGCAAGTGCAGAACTCGTCGAACAAATGCGACAGACGAGTGTAGCGGTGCGGCTGCACGACTGCGATGACGCGGCCGTCGGTGATCGAGCGGGCGGCTTTCAACACCGCGGCGATCTCGACCGGATGGTGGCCGTAATCGTCGATGATCGGCACGCCGTTCCATACCCCGGTCTGGGTGAACCGGCGCTTCACACCTTTGAAATTGCCGAGCGCGCCGCGCAGGGCGTCATCGCTAAAGCCCATCTCCTCGGCAATGGCGGCGGCGGCCAACGCGTTCTGGACATTGTGCTCGCCGGACATTGGCAACAGCAGATCGAGGACGGTCCGCTCCTGTCCGGTGGCGCGCTCAGCGATGATGATGTCGAACCGCGTCCCATCGCGGCCGGGTCGCAGGTTGGCAGCGCGGATATCGGCCTGCGGGTTGAAGCCATAGGTCAAGATATGACGGTCGGAAACCTGCGGGATCATGCCCTGTACGACGGGGTGGTCGATGCACAGGACGGCAAACCCATAAAACGGGATATTCCCGACGAAGCTTTCGAAGGCCGCCTGCAACGACGCAAAGTCGCCATAGAAATCGAGGTGCTCGGGATCGATGTTGGTTACGACTGCGATCGTCGCCGGCAGCCGGGTGAAAGTACCGTCGCTTTCGTCGGCCTCGACGACCATCCAGTCGCCTTCGCCCAGTCGCGTGTTGGTGCCGTAGGCGTTGATGATGCCGCCATTGATTACGGTCGGGTCGAGCCCGGCGGTCTCCAACAAGGCGCCGATCATCGAGGTCGTGGTCGTCTTGCCATGGGTGCCGGCGACCGCAATCGACCAGCGCAGCCGCATCAATTCGCCGAGCATCTCGGCCCGGCGGACAACCGGGATGCGGCGAGCTCGGGCGGCGACGACCTCCGGGTTGTCGCTCTTGACCGCCGAGGAGACGACGACGACCTGCGCCGGCCCCAGATTTTCCGCGGCGTGGCCGATCGATACGCCGATGCCGAGTTCGGTCAGCCGGCGGGTATTGGCGCCCGCGGCGAGATCGCTGCCCTGCACCGTGTAACCCAGATTGTGCAGCACCTCGGCGATGCCGCTCATGCCGATGCCGCCGATGCCGATGAAATGGATCGGACCGAGCGAGCGTGGCAGCGTCCTCATGCCGCCTGCTCCGCGATCTGCGCCACGGGAGCCGCGGACCGCACCACCGACGCCAGGCGCTCGGCGGCGTCATCATAGGAGAAGCGGCGAGCGGCGGCAGCCGCAAGCTGCATCGCGGCGGTGTCCTGAAACAGGGCGGCAAGGCGTTCGGCCAATCCCGCGGCGGTCAAATCTGCTTGCGGTAATGCCCAGCCGCCGCCGCTTGCGGCAAAGGCGCGGGCGTTCGCGCTCTGATGGTCGTCCATTGCATGCGGATAAGGGACGAGCAGTGCCGGCCGGCCGACCGCGGCCAATTCCGCGATCGTCGACGCGCCAGAGCGGCAGACGACCAGATGCGCGCGCGCCAAACGCTGCGGCACGTCGGTAAAGAAACTCTCGACCTCAGCGGCAATTCCGATCGCGGCCAGCCGCTCGACAACCGCGGCGCGGTCCTCCGGCCGCGCCTGCTGCGCGAGTCGAATGCGAGCGCGCAGTTCCTCCGGCAGCAGCGCCAATGCCGCCGGGACCAATTCGGCGAATATGCTCGCCCCTTGGCTGCCGCCGAACACCAAGAGCTGTATCGCGCCGGCTGGGCTGGGCGGGTCATAGGGAGCCGAGCCGAGCGCGAGGATCGCGGGCCGCACCGGGTTGCCGGTATGGACCGCCCGGCCGCGGCCCTGCGGGCGTAATCCGGCCGTCTCGGGAAACCCGGTCGCGATCGTCTGGGCGCGTGGCGCCAGCATCCGGTTGGCGCGGCCCAGCACCGCGTTCTGTTCGTGGATCACGGTGGGCAGGCCCAACTGCGCCGCCGCGAGCATCGTCGGAACCGAGGCGTAGCCACCGAAGCCGACGACCGTGGCCGGCCGCAACTGCCGCAGCAGCCGCCGCGCCTGGACGATTCCCAGCGCGATATCGGCGATGCCGCAGGCGGCGCGCAGAGGCCCGCCGCCGAGGCGCCCGGCGCGCACCTGACGGATCCCGACCCCGGGCAAGCGTTCGCTGAAGTTGTCGGCCCGACCGTCGGTGGTCAGATAGACCGTGCCGCCATCCGCCAGCAGCCGCGCGGCGAGGGCCTCGGCCGGGAACAGATGTCCGCCGGTGCCGCCGGCGGCGAGGACGAACGTGCTCATAATTCGCTCCCGCTCAACCTGCGGCGGGTCAACGCCAGCATCATTCCCATGCCGAGCGCCAGGGCCAGCATCGACGAGCCGCCATAAGACACGAACGGCAGCGTCATGCCCTTGGTGGGAATCAAATGGAGACTCGAGGCCATATTGATGACCGCTTGCAATCCGAACTGGATCAACAGGCCGGTCGAGGACAGCACGATAAACAGGTTGGTCTCCTGCAGCATCCGCGAGAAGCCGCGGAACACGACAAACGCGAAGATCGCGACCAGCAGCACGCAGATCACGACACCGAACTCCTCGCCGGCGACGGCAAACACGAAATCGGCATGCGCGTCCGGCAGCACGTCCTTGATCCTGCCCTCTCCCGGCCCGCGTCCCCACAGGCCGCCATTGACGAACGCTTCCAGCGCCCGGTTGACCTGATAACTGTCGCCCGCGGCGGGATCGAGGAAGCGGTTGATGCGGCTGGCGACGTGCGGCAGCGCCAGATACGCGCCGACGAAACCCGCCGCCCCGGCGATACCGCCGGCCGCGACCCAATAGAGGCGCAGGCCGGCCATGATGAACTGACCGAACCACACCGCCGCGACCACTACGGCCATGCCGAGATCTGGTTGTTTCAGCAGCATCAGCATCAGAATCAGAAAGAGGGCGATCGAGATCGCATTTCCAGGGAATTGCGGACGCTGTTTCTGCTCGGCAAACAGCCAGGCGGCGACGATTGCAAAGGTCGGCTTGATGAATTCCGACGGCTGCAATGACAAACCGGGCAGGTTGATCCAGCGACGCGCGCCTTTGATCTCGACCCCGATGACAAAGGTCAGGGCGAGCAGCGCCAGCATGATCGCGAATCCGACGAAACCGATGCGCCGGATCATGCGTGGCGATTGCAGCGACACCCAGAACATGATCGCCAGCGCAATCGGCACCGTGACGAGGTGATGCCGGACAAAATGCAGCGGGTCGTAGCCGAGCCGTTCGGCGACCGGAGGACTGGCGGCAAAGCTCATCAGCACGCCGAACCCGATCAGCACCCCGAGCGCGCCGAGGCTCCAGCGGTCGACCGTCCACCACCAGCGCGCCACCGGGTTCTGATCGACTCGCGCGAATTTCATGCGGGTCGGGCGCTATTGGACTTCGGCAAAGTGCCGACGAGACGACGAAATTCGTCGCCACGCGCCTCGAAATTGGCAAACTGGTCAAACGAGGCGCAGGCTGGCGACAGCAACACGACCGCATCGCGCTCGCTATCGGCGCGCGCCCGTTCTGCCGCGGCCGCAACGGCCGTTGGCAGATCGCCGCAGCGGGTGAAGGGCACCTTGCCGTCGAGCGTCGCCGCAAACTCCTCTGTCGCGCGTCCGATCAGGAAAGCGTGCCGCAGCCGCTCGAAGTGCGGTTCGAGCGGGACGATCCCTCCTTCCTTGGAGAGCCCGCCGGCGATCCAATAGATCGCCCGGTAGCAGGTCAGCGCCTTTTCCGTCGCGTCGGCGTTGGTTGCCTTCGAATCGTTTATATAGCGTATTCCGTCAATCGTAGCCACAAGCTCTTGTCGGTGTGCGAGGCCCGGAAACGAGCGGATCGCGGCCGCCGCGATGTCTGGCGCGATGCCGAATCGGCTGGCGACGGCATAACCGGCGGCGGCGTTCTGCCAATTGTGGCTGCCCGGCAAGCGCTCGGCCTCGGTGAGGTCGAGCACCGGCATCGGGGGTCCGTCGAGCGCGTCGAACAGCCGGCCGTCGTCGACATAGACGCCGCCCTCGACTGCCCCGATGACCGAAATC
>DATARH010000281.1:0-20057 GCA_036264235.1 Allostellaceae bacterium | reverse complement strand
AGTCGGATCGACACACCGCTGTATCTGACACAGAACGACGGCACGGTGATGTCGGCGGAGACGGCGATGGCGCTGCCGGTGATGAGCTTCGCCTCGGGCGCGACCAATTCGATGCGCGGCGCCGCGTTCCTGTCCGGGTTGCAGGATGCGATGGTGGTCGATGTGGGCGGCACCTCGTCGGATGTCGGACAGCTACGCCGCGGTTTTCCGCGCGAAGCCAATTCCGTGGTCGAGATCGGCGAGGTGCGGACCCTCTTCCGCATGCCCGACCTGTTCTCGATCGGGCTCGGCGGCGGCAGCATCGTGCAACGGGAGCCGGTCGCGGTCCGGCCGGAGAGCGTCGGCTACCGGATCACCGAAGAAGCGCTGGTGTTCGGCGGCAGCACGCTGACCGCGACCGACGCGGCGGTTGCCGCCGGGATCGTCGAGATCGGTGACAAGGCGAAGCTCGCACAGGTGTCGCCGGAGCTGGCGCGCGCCGTCCTCGTCGCGGCGCGGGTCAAGCTCGAAGACGCGATCGACCGGATGAAAACCGAGGCCGGCGAGGTGCCGCTGATCGCGGTCGGCGGCGGCGCCTTTCTTGTGCCGGACCGGCTCGCCGGCGTGTCGCAGGTGATCCGGGTGCCGCATGGCGACTGCGCCAACGCGCTCGGGGCGGCCATCGCCCAGATCAGCGGCGAGACCGACCAGATCTATCGCGACATGACGCGCGAGGCGGCGATCGCCGCGGCCGAGGCACAGGCCGTCGAGCGGGCGGTCGCCGCCGGCGCCGATCGAAAGATGGTACACACGATAGAGGTCGAGGATATGCCGCTTGCCTACCTGCCGGGGAACGCGTTGCGGGTGCGGGTCCGTGTTGCGGGCGAGATGCAGAGCCCCGGCCGCTAATTCGGAGGCAGAAAATGGCGTCAGGCAAGATCGCCCATCGTATGGTCGAGACCAACGGCATCCGGATGCACATCGCCGAGCAGGGCGAGGGTCCGCTCGTCGTGCTCTGCCACGGATTTCCCGAGAGCTGGTACTCCTGGCGGCATCAGCTGCCGGCGCTCGCCGCGGCCGGCTTCCATGCGGTCGCGCCGGATATGCGCGGCTACGGCCAGACCGACCAGCCGGAGGCGATCGAGCACTACACGCTTCTTCATTTGGTCGGCGACATCGTCGGTCTCGTCGACACGCTCGGCGTCGAGCAGGCGGTCGTCGTGGGGCACGATTGGGGCGCGCCGGTGGCATGGCACGCGGCGCTGCTGCGGCCGGACCGCTTTCGCGGCGTCGTCGGGCTTAGCGTGCCTTATCGGCCACGCGGCAGCGCCCGGCCGACCTCGGTGATGCCGCAGACCGACGACGCCGTGTTCTATCAGCTCTATTTCCAGGAACCCGGCGTCGCCGAGGCCGAATTCGAGCGCGATCCGCGGATGACCTTGCACAGCCTGCTGTATTGGGGTTCGGGCGACGCACCGCGCGGCGAGCGGCGGCTCGGGATGGTGCCGAAAAGCACCGGTTTCCTCGGCGGGCGGGCGGCGCCTGCCCTCCCCTCCTGGCTGACCGAAGCGGACCTCGATTTCTATGCGAGCGAATTCGCCCGTTCCGGCTTCCGCGGCGGGCTCAACTGGTACCGCAACATCGACCGCAATTGGGAATTGCTGGCAGCATTCGGCGCCAAGATCGAGGTGCCGGCGCTTTACGTCGCGGGCGAGCGCGATCTGGTTGTGAACTTTCCCGGCATGGATCAGCTGATCCCGAACCTGGCGAAGTTCGTTCCAAAGCTGCGCCAGACGGTCATGCTGCCGGGCTGCGGCCACTGGACCCAGCAGGAGCGGCCGGACGAGGTCAATCGCGCGCTGCTCGATTTTTTGAAAAGCTTGTAGCGCGGGCTGATGACCTACTGGCCGAACAGCATGTTCTCGCGCTCGTAAAGACGGAAGCCGAGCAGCAGCAGCAGCGCAGTCACGACCAGCGTCGCGACGGCGGTGAGCGCGAGGAACAGAAAGCTGACTGTCTCGCTGCGCACCAGCTGGCCCATCACCAGTGTCTGGCCGAAGGTCGGGATCGCGGCGAGCAACGGCTGCATCCGGATCGGGGCCAGCACCAGGACCATGCCGGCGAGGCCCGGGATCAGCGGCAGGAGACCGAGATAGGTCTGCGCCTCCTTCATGCTGCGCGTTACCGCCGAGATCAGTAATTGCGTCGACGCAGCAAGCACGACCAGCGGCAGGCAGACCGAGACGATCAGCGCAAGGCGGAACGCGGTCGGGCGCGCGACCAGGCCGAGCGAGCCCTGCGGCACCCAATGCAGCATCAGCCAGAAGGCGACCGCCTGTACCGCAAGTGCCATGAGGGTGAACGCCATCGCGGCGCCGAGCTTGCCGGCCAGCACCTGCCAGCGCTGGACCGGGTTGATCATCAGCGGCTCGAACGAGCCGCGCTCGCGCTCGCCGCAGGTCGAATCGAGGGCGACATGCACGCCGCCGGTGAACAGGGTGAAGATCAGGAAGGGCGGGATCATCGACAGCAGGATGACCGCGGGACCGGCGGCGCGGCCGATATTCTCCTCCTGGAGGTTGACGGCTTTGGCGATCTCGGGTGAGAGGCCGGCGGCGCGGAGCCGGGTATTGATGACCTCGCGCTCATACCGGTTCAGCAAGTCGACAATCCGGCCGGTCGCGGCAATGCTGTCGAAACGCGACGGGTTCGTCACGAGCCGGACCGGCAACGGGCTCAGTGGATCGCTGCCCGGCCGCTCCGACAGGATCACCACGAACGGCAGACGGCCGGCGAGGACATCGGGATTGGGGTCCGCGGGGCCCCAAACCGGGACCGCGCCCTGGTCTCGCAGAAACTGAACAAGGTCAGGAGCGGCATTGTCATTGATGATCGGCACAACCAGCGTCTCGCTGTCGTTGACCTGCATCGAGCCGCCGCTGAAGGTGAGGATGGTGCCGAGCAGCACCGGCCCCAACAAGGGATAGATCAGCGCGACAAGAATGCTGCGCCGGTCGCGCAGGTGGTCGGTCATCTCCTTGCGGAAGACGGTCAGGATCGCGCGCATCATTCGGCCCTCAACTTCAGCCTTCTGCCGCGAGCGGCGCGACGGCCGGCCGCTCCTGCGTCGCGGCCATGAAAATCTCCTCGAGATCGTCGAGGCCGGTGGCGTGCCGCAACTCGGCCGGCGTTCCCTCCATCGCGATGCGCCCATCCGCCAGCAACACGATGCGATCGGCAAGGGCTTCGACCTCTTGCATAATGTGGCTGGTCAACAGAATGCAGCGGCCCTCGTCGCGCAGCCGGCGCATCAGGTCGCGCACCGAGCGGCTGGTCGCCACGTCGAGACCATTGGTCGGCTCATCGAGCATGATGTTATGCGGCCGGTGCACCAGGGCTCGGCCCAGCGCCACCTTCATCTGCTGACCACGCGAGAAGCCGTGGGTGCGGCGGTCGATGAAATCCTCCATACGCAAGGTCTCGACCAGATCGGCGATGCGCTGGTCGATCTCGGGCCGGCTGAGGCCATGCAGCGCGCCGAAATAGCGGATGTGCTCGCGCGCGGTCAGCCGCGGGTATAAGCCGCGGACATCGGGCAAGACGCCGAGCCGGTGCCGAGCCGCGATATGATCGTTCTGGCAGTCGATGCCGTCGACAAAGGTGGCGCCGCTATCCGGCCGCAAGGCGGTGCAGATCAGGCGGAACAGCGTGGTCTTGCCTGCGCCGTTCGGGCCGATCAGGCCGGTGATCTCGCCGTCGCGCGCGACGAATGTCGCGTCCCGGATCACCTGCAGATCGCCGAAGGCCTTGGCAATGGCCCGGATTTCGATCAATCGTTGCCCTTCCCGTTACGGCCTTGGCAGCATCGGGAAGACTGTACCAGCCGGGTTGCCAATCAGTAAAAATCTTCGCCAATCCACCGGGATAAGCCTGTAGCAACGACGAATCGAGCGCCGTATCGGCTCAGCCGATCTTCCGGTACAAATTGGCGACCCGCTCGCGATATCGCTCGACCGAGAACAGCGCCGCCTGCTGCCGACCTCGCCTTGTCAGCTCGTCGCGCAAATCGGCATCATTGGCGATGGTCTTGATCGCCCGCGCGATCTCATCCGTTTCGTACGGATTGACATAGAGTGCCGCCTCGCCGGCTACCTCGGGCAGCGAGGATACACGCGAGGTCACGACCGGAGTGCCGAGCAGCATCGCTTCCAGCACCGGCAAGCCGAAACCTTCATAGAGCGAGGGAAACAAAACGGCGCGCGCGCCGCGAATCAGCGTCACCAGCATCGACACGCTTACATATTGAAAATGGTGAACGCGGCGCCGGCGTTTCGGGCGAGTTCGCGCGTCCTCTCGCAGGTCCCTAAGCAGCTCGGCTTCTGCCAAATTGGCCCAGCCGATCGCGCCGGTAATCACCAGCGGAATGTCGATCGCCGCCAACAAATATGCATCTATCAGCCGCTGGACATTCTTTTTCGGTTCAAGCGCACCGTAGAACAGAAGGTATTCACCATATTCCAGCCCGAACGAGCCGCGCAACTGTTCGGCGATCACCTGCTGCGGCCGCTCGACGAATTCCTGCGGAAATTCAACCGCTTCGTAGGTATTCGTCACCCGCTCCTCATCGACGCCGAGCAACTCGACGATGTCGCGTTTCGAATGTTCCGAGACGGTAACGATGTGATCGGCTTCTTCGCCGATCCGCCGCAGCATGCGGTACGCATTGCGCTTGTTGTCCAGCGTCGTGAACGGCAGCCGAAGCGGCACCAGATCGTGAATCGTATAAATGTTGAGCGCCGATTTGGCGCGGATCGGCATTTGATACGTGAAATGCATGATATCCGGCGGCACATCGAAGCCGAGGTCGACGAAGCGGCCACCGCTCCAGGCGTGGTAGTCGCGCGCGTTGAGGAACAGATTGCGTGCGACAAAGAGATTGTCGCGAACCGGCAATCGGGCGCGGAACTGGTCGGCGACGACGGCGCCGCTTAGTGTCAGCGGAACAGGCCGGACGCCGAACGGGTAGCAGATCTGATCGCTTAGCGCGTCAAGGATTACCCGCGGCCGACTGATCCGGTCGCCGATGTCGAAGAACGCGATCTCGCGCAAGAATGGGTTCTTTGACGGCCGGGCCCGGCTCGCATAGACAACGCCGACCTCGTAACCAAGTTCGCCTGCCAGCCTGGCTAGAAGGCGGCTATAGGTCGCGATCCCGGTGCCGCGTTCGAGGGCAAGGTTGAGGCCGTCGAAATAGATGCGCCGGCTCATCGTCGCTTCCTCGCTAGCCCGGCCGCTCGGATCGAGCGGCGCCCGATATCATCTGCTCGACCCGCATGTCGAGAACGAAGCAATCAGCCGGTGTTGATTTCCCGAGCGGTCGCGGGTAGACCGTGGCCGCGACGGCACCGCCCGTCCCCATCGTCTAGAGGCCCAGGACACCGCCCTTTCACGGCGGCAACACCGGTTCGAATCCGGTTGGGGACGCCAATCTTACAAGAGCCGCTGTCCAACGAGCTGGAACTTAGGCGAGCGATACGGATAATCCCCGGAGATCCCATTGATCACCGCGTCGCCACCTACCGTAAACTGCCTCAAAGGACGCATACTACGTTGTCTGTCGGTCCAAGCGGCTGGGCCGGCGCGAAGAGGGCTGACGCTCACGCCGCCTTCTCGGTAGCACTGACCTGGTGGCCGCGGGGCAGTCGAACCGTGAACTCGGTGAATTCACCGATCTGGCTGTCAACCTCGATCGTGCCGCCATGCTGTTGCGTCACGATGTCGTAGCTGATCGACAGGCCGAGCCCCGTTCCTTCCCCGGTCGGCTTGGTCGTGAAGAACGGCTGGAACAGCTTGTCGCGGTGCTCCGGCCGGATTCCGGTACCGTTGTCGCGTACGCGTACCTCGACCCGATCGCCGAGATCCCGCGTCGTCACTTTCAAGACTGGCCGAAAACCCACCTCGCCCGCCTCTTTCAGCCGCTTGTGCGCGGCATGAAAGCCGTTGCCGATCAGGTTCAGGAATACCCGCGTCACATCCTGCGGCACCAGCTCAACCAGCGGCATTGCCGCAGAAAACTCGCGTTCCATCGTGATGTTGAAATTCTGGTCCTGCGCGCGGGCGCCGTGATAGGCAAGGTTCAGCGCCTCTTCGACCAGTCCGTTAAGATCGGTCGGCTGACGCTCGCCGCTGGTACCGCGCGAATGCGCCAGCATGCTCTTGACGATGCCATCGGCGCGCCGGCCGTGCTCCGCGATCTTGTCGAGATTGCTGGTCAACATGTCGATCGTCTCGTCGATCTCGGAGCGCTTGTCCGCGTCGAGCGTATCGATCGCCGGCGCCGCCGCATCTCTCAGCTCATCGAGCAGCTCGATCGACAGTCCGGCGAAATTGTTGACGAAATTGAGCGGGTTCTTGATCTCGTGCGCGATGCCGGCGGTCAACTGCCCCAAGGACGCCATCTTCTCGGCGTGGATCAGGCTCGCCTGTGCGACCTTCAATTCGCGCAGTGTCGTCTCGGCCACGTCGCGCGCCTCACGGATTGCGGTTTCGCTGCGCTTGCGTTCCGTGATGTCGCTGTAGATCAGCACCATCCCGCCGTCTGGCACCGCATTACGCCGAACCTCGATGACGCGGCCATCGGGGCGGACGCGTTCGAGGCGCAATTCCTCATCCGTATGGTCGAGACGCCGGCTGAGCTCCGCCTCGATATCGTCGCTGCCGAACTCGCCGCGTTGCGCAAGATGACGCAAATAGTCGGCGTAAGTCGGACGCTCGATCAGCAGTGTGTCCGGCAGATCGAGCATCTGCTGAAAATTCCGGTTCCAGGCTGCAAGCCGATGTTCCGCATCGAACATCACAACGCCGTCGGCCATGTTGTCGAATGTGATGCGCAATTCCGCCTGGCGCTGCCGGATTGCACCGAGCAGCCGCGCATTCTCCATCGCGATCACCGCCTGCGCGGCGAAATTCTGCAGCAGGGCGATCTGCTTGTCTGTGAACAGCCGGACCTCTTCGCGAAAGATGATGAAGGCCCCGATCAATTCCCCTTCTTTCAGCATCGGGACGACGACGTTCGTATGGACCCGCTGCAGCCATGGGTTCATCTCGAACACCTTGGCATAGGCGGGCTCAAGCGCGATATCGGCCAGTTGCACCGTTTCCTTGGTTTGCTCGAGGCGGCCGAGCGCAGTCTGAGGAGGCGGATGCCCGATCTTCGACAAAGCGTCCGCACTTGCCATCGGCAATCCCGCCGCCGCGACCCCGTGAAAACCCTCGTCATCAAATGTCGCAAGGAGCCCGTACTCGGCTTCGCACAACCGAATGGCTTTATCGAGCATCGCCTCGAACACCGGTGTCAGATCGCCCGGTGACGAATTGATGACCCCCAGAACCTCGGCGGTCGCGGTCTGCTGTTCCAGCGCCTCCGACAGTTCGGCGGTGCGCTCCTCGACCTTTTGTTCGAGTTCGACGTAGGATTTCTGCAGCTCCGCGGCCATGCGGTTGAACTGATTGGCGAGCCCTTCCAATTCGTCGCCGGTCTTCAGTTCGATGCGGCGGTCGAGCTGACCCTGACCGAGACGCTCGGCTCCTGCCGCGATCGCCCGGATCGGACCGGTCATGCGCCGCGCCAAGACAAGTGCCACCAACGTCGCCGCGATCAGACCGAAACCCAAAAGCAGCACGGTGCGCAGCGCTGCGCCGTATAGGGGTGCGAAGGCCTCGCGCAGCGGCACCTCGACAAAGACTAGCCAGCCCAGCTGCGCAATCGGGGAATGCGCGACCAGGACGGATTGCCCGGCGATATTGGCGGCGGTCGTCACCGTCGGCTCGCCGGTCGGCGCCGCCGCGGCGTTGGTCAGCGCCGCCGCCACCTGCGGCAGCTTGGATAGATCGGTGTCGCGCAGCACCAGGCTGATGTCGGGATGGGCGATCAACTTGCCTCGGCCGTCGACAACATAGGCGTAGCCGCCCTGGCCGATCTTGAGCGCCGTAATCACATCCCAGATCAGCTTCAGATTGATCTCGGCGACGGTGACGCCGGCGTTGCGGCCGGCGCGGGCGATCGCCAGCGTCATGTAGGGCTCGGACTGTTTGCGGAAATAGACCGGGCTGAACCAGGTACCGTGTGCCTTGGCCTCGGTGAAGACCGGGGCCGTCGAGAAATCGGTCCCGCTGCCGATCACATCCATCGCCAGCCGCGAAACCCTGAGCTGCTCCTTGCCCTGGCCGTCGAGCTCGGCGACCTCGGTGATCGCCGGCACCTGATGCAGCAGCCGCACATAATCCTGGCGCCGCTGATCCAGCGGAGCCGCGGCCCATTGCGCGTGCGTTGTCCAGCCGATCTGGCGCTCGATCTCGCCGACGAACTCGCCGATCCGCTGCGAGGCGGCGTCAGCCTTCTCCTGCTGGATACGGGTCAGCCCGGTTTTGCTTTCCTGATAAGAGAACCAGAAATCGAACCCGCTGGTGACCAGCAGGGCGGCACCGACCAGCGTGACGAACAGCAGTGCATATTTAAAAAAGAGCCGCCGGCGCGGACGAACGGCAGGCTCGAGGGTCACCCCGCTCCCGGCAAGCGCGCCCGTCGCTTGAAGATGCTCAACAGTCGTCATAACGCGACAATCGTCATAAACGGCTCACAGGCGCCCCAATCGGCGCTCCGGATCGGACCGCGATTGTAACCGCGGGGCCAGCTTTCGTCCCGGCTTTATTCGCCAGTTCGATCGGCCAGGATATCGCCTCTAAAACGACCGTGCGGCGGCGTGAGCCACCGGTTCAGTTTGTCAGCACCTTGATCGCCGAGGTCCACGCCTCACACGTCTGGCGTACGTCGTCGGGCGTGTGGGCAAGCGAGACGTAATATTTCTGCTCGCCCTTCAGGATGCCGCGCTCGCGCAGCAGTGCGTTGAAGCGGCGCGTCATATCGGCATCGCCGCGCAGATAGCCGCGATAGTCGCGGACCGGCTCGCCGGTGAACACCACCTCGAACAGCGGAGGTTCGCCGCAGACCTGCGCCGGGATGCCGGCCTCTTTCAGCAGCGATCCTAAAATCTGCATCAGCTCGCGGCCGGTGGCGTGAAGCTGCTCGTAGGCGCCGGGCCGCTTCAGGATGTCGAGCGTCGCGATGCCGGCGGCCGCTGCGACCGGATTACCGGACAGCGTGCCGATCTGCATCAGGAACTGGTCCTCGCCGACCTTGCCCTTGTCGAAATGCGCCATGATTTCGGCGCTGCCGGTCAGCGCCGCCAGCGGGAAACCGCCGCCGATGACCTTGCCCAAGGTGCAGAGGTCGGGCGTGACGCCGTAATATTGCTGGGCGCCGCCATAGGCCAGCCGGAAGCCGGTCACCACCTCGTCGAAGATCAAGAGCACGTCGTTGTCGGCGCTGATCTTGCGCAGATCGGCGAGAAAGCCCGGCGCCGGCGGGATGATGCGCTGAAACGGCTCGACGATGATCGCGGCGAGTTCGTCGCGATGCGCCTTGACGAGATCGGCCACCGCACCGGCATCGTTGAACGGCGCGACCAGCATCTCGTCCTTGAGACTCTTCGGAATGCCGGCTGAATCCGGCACCGGCTGGGGGAAATTGCCGGGCCGCTTTGGCGCGAGGCTCATCAGCGAATAGTCGCTCATGCCGTGGTAGCCGCCCTCGAACTTCAGGACCTTGTCGCGGCGCTTGTAGGCCCGGGCGACGCGCATCGCGTAGAGGTCGGCCTCCGACCCGGTCGAGACGAAGCGCACCTGCTCGGCGCAGGGCACCGCCGCGACGATCGCCTCGGCGAGCTCGATGCCCCAGCGGTTGTTGGCAAAGAAGGTCGTCCCCTGCGCGACCCGCGCCTGCGCTGCGGCGGTTACTTCCGGATGGGCGTGGCCGACCAGCATCGGCCCGGAGCCGAGCAGGTAATCGATGTATTCCTTGCCGTTCTCGTCCCAGACATGGCCGCCGCGCCCCTCGCGGATCACGACATCGTTAGAGAAATTGCCAAAGGTGCCGCCGGGCAGGACCCGGTTGGCAGTCTCGATCAGCCCGTCCTGGATTGCGGTGTGCTCGCTCACCGGCCCACTCCCTCAAAATGTCGCGATAGTTGTTTGCCCACTCGGTCCCCCGGGTCAAGACAGCTGCCGGCGCAGCGAGGCGGCGGCTGGGCAGCAGGGTACTCACATCCGTCATCAACGGATCATCGATCGGTCATCAGGGGGTAATGGACCGATGCTTCGAATCGCGCCGCGAACACCCACCCACATGCGAGGACAGCGATGCGCGACCGACGCAGATATCGTGACCTGCTTCCCGCCGCGCTCGGGGGCGCGGCGCTGATTTCAGCCACGTGCCTACCGGGGGCGAGCCGAGCGGCGGGCGATCCCGACCCGGCAACCCCGATCAAACACCTGGTGGTGATCTTCCAGGAGAACGTATCGTTCGATCACTATTTCGCGACCTATCCGGCGGCGCTGAACCCGGCGGGAGAACCGGGTTTCGTCCCGCAGGAGGGCACACCCTCCGTCAACGGCCTGGGCACGCTGGTGAACGGACAGCCGGTTGGCGTGCTGCTGACCGACAACCCGAACAACAACAACCCGGCGAACGCGCCAAACCAGACCAACCCGTTCCGGCTCGACCGCTCCCAGGCCCCGACCTGCGATCAGGACCACAATTACGGCCACGAGCAGCTGGCCTACGACCAAGGGCTGATGGACGCGTTCCCCGCGAACACCGGGAGCGGCACGAGCAGCTTTTGCGCGCCCCAATTTGCCTACGGGAAAGGCAAAGGGCTGGTGATGGGGTATTTTGACGGCAACACCGTCACCGCCTTGTGGAATTACGCGCAAAATTTCGCGATGAACGACAATTCCTACGGGACGACGTTCGGCCCGTCGACGCCAGGATTGTTGAATCTCGTTGCCGGGAACACCTTTCCCGCGATCCCAAGCGCCCCCTCCTCCAAGGTCGTGCCGAACCCGGCTGGCCCGGGAGCTCTGGTCGGCGACCTCGATCCGACCGGCGATGTCTGCTCAAAGGGCACGACGGTCCAACTCGGCGGCAAGAACATCGGCGATCTGCTCAACGACAAAGGGGTCAGCTGGTGCGCCTTCATGGGCGGCTTCGATCTGACGGTGACCAATGCGGACGGCTCGACCGGTTGCAACCGCGCCAGCCCGGCCAGCGCGTCGAACAATACGCCGACGACCGCCGACTACATCCCGCACCACGCGTTCTTCCAATACTCGGCTTCGACGGCGAACCCGGGCCATACGCGGCCGGCGTCGCTCAACGAGATCGGGCATGCCGGTCCGGCGAACCACCAATACGATCTGCACGACTTCTTCGATGCGCTCAACGCCGGCAAGCTGCCGGCGGTCAGCTTCATCAAAGCAATCGCCGCCGGCGACGGCCACGCCGGCTATTCCGATCCGCTGATGGAGCAACGGTTGACGATCGTCCCGACGGTGAATGCGATCATGCGCTCGCCGTTCTGGAACAGCACGGCGATCGTGATCCTCTATGACGATTCGGACGGCTGGTCCGACCACCAGATGAGCCCGATCGTCAACCCGTCGGCCGCAGTCAGCACGCCACCCTCCACCGGCAATAGCGACGAGCTGAATGGGATGGGAAAATGCGGCAACGGCCCGCCGCTCGGCGCCATCGAGGGTCGCTGCGGCTACGGGCAGCGTCAGCCGCTGCTGGTCGTCTCGCCGTTTGCCAAACGCAACTACGTCGACCACAGCCTGACTGACCAGTCGTCGGTGCTTCAGTTCATCGAGGGCAATTGGGGCACCGGACAGATCGGCGGCGGCTCGTTCGACCAGATCGCCGGCTCGTTGACCAACATGCTCGACTTCGATCGTCACGGTGACGATCACGGACAGGGCGAGGGTAACCAGAGGCTTCTCCTCGACCCGAATACGGGCCAGCCGCTCTAACCGTCGGTAGGCCGAATGCTGAACGCTGCCCTCCGTCCCAAGCGGAGGGCAGCTCGGCTCTGGGGTGCAGTCACCCAAGCTGAATTCAAACTGAGCAGTACCCCGCGCGTACGGATATCGCTGTCGCCGGCCTATGCCGCTGGGACCGGCGCGCTTGGATGCAACAGCCCGGCCTGGCGGAGGTCGGACCACAGCGCCGCCGGGATCGGGTGGCGCAGCAATTCGAGGTTCGCGCGGAACTCCTCGGCGTTGCGCGGACCCGGGATAATCGCGGCGACAGCCGGATGGGCCAGCGGGAACTGCAGTGCTGCTGCCGGCAGCGGCACCCCGTGCGCGTCGCAGACCTTGCGGATCGCCGCGACCCGCTGCGCGATTTCCGGCGGCGCGGTGTCATAGTTCCAGGTATCGCGGCCGGCGAGGATACCGGAATTGAGCGGACCGCCAACGACGATCGAGGTTCCGGCCGCCTGGCATTTTGGCAGGAGGTCGTCGAGCGGGGACTGTTCCAGGAGGGTGTAACGGCCGGCCAATAGGAACGCGTCCCACTGGCCCCAGTCGAGCGCGTCGAGCAAGATCTCGCGCTCGTTGACGCCGATGCCGAAGGCGCCGATCGCGCCGGCGCGGCGCAGCTCATCGAGGGCGCGGTATCCGCTCATTCGCAGGTCGCGCAGGTGGCCGGCATTGGCGACGCTGCCGTGCTGGTAGGCGCCGATGTCGTGGACATACAGGATGTCGATGCGGCCAAGCCCGAGCCGCTGCAGGCTGTCCTCGAACGACCGTATGATCCCGTCATAGGTGTAATCGTAAACCGGCTCGAAGGGCATGATGTGGCCGTGCTCTTTCGCGGCCCGCAGGTCGGCGATCGGCCGCAGCAGCCGCCCGACCTTGGTCGAGAGCACCCACTCGCCGCGCGGCTCACCGCGCAGCGCGTCGCCCACACAGCGCTCTGCCTGGCCGAAGCCATAATAGGGCGCGGCGTCGATATAACGCACCCCGGCGTCCCAGGCGGCGCGGACGATCGCCTCGGCGGTCTCGCGGCTGACCGCGATGCGCCGGCCGCCCAGCGTGGCGCAGCCGAGCCCGAGCACGGTCACCCGCAGCGAGGTGCGGCCGATCTGGCGGGCTTCGAATTGGGGCATGTCACCTACTCCGTAGGGGGAATGGCGCCGAACCGCATTGCCGCGAAGCTATCGGATCGCGGCAAAGGGGTCCAACCGGCCCTCGCCAAAGGCGGCAGGCTCCCGTATTTTCCGGCACCGACGGCAACGGACAGCACCTCTCAAATGACAGAAACGTCGAACAACGCCTTGGACACCTTCCCCAAACTGCTGCTCGAACATGCACGGGCGCGGCCGCGGCATCCGGCGATGCGCGAGAAGGATTACGGCATCTGGCAATCCTGGAGCTGGGCCGAGGTCGCGGCCGAGGTCGAGGCGCTGGCCTGCGGTCTGGCGGCGATGGGGTTCAAGCGCGGCGACCGGCTGGCGACGATTGGCGACAACCGGCCGCGGCTTTATTGGGCGATCGCCGCGGCGCAGGCGCTGGGCGGCGTGCCGGTGCCGGTCTATCAGGACGCAATCGCCGACGAGATGGCCTTTGTCCTGGACCACGCCGAGGTGCGCTTCGCGATCGCCGAGGACCAGGAACAGGTCGACAAGCTGCTGGCGATCAAGAACCGCTGTCCGTTGCTGGAGGCCGTGGTCTATTGCGACGCACGGGGCCTGCGGCACTATCCCGCCTCCGATCTGCATTCCTACGACGATGTTACGGCGCAGGGGCGCGCGATCGCCGCCGAGGATCCGGAGTTCTTTCGCAACGAGATCGCCCGCGGCAAGGCCGACGACACCGCAATCATCCTCTACACCTCCGGCACCACCGGCCGGCCGAAGGGCGTGGTCCTCAGCTTCGACAATTTGCTCAGCGTCGCCCGCACCGCGATCGAGTTCGAGAAACTCGGGCCCGACGAGGAGGTGCTCGCCTATCTGCCGATGGCCTGGGTCGGTGAGCACATTTTTTCCTACGCCGAAGCCTATTGCGCCGGGTTCTGCGTCTCCTGCCCGGAATCGGGCGCGACCGCGCTGATGGATTTGCGCGAACTCGGTCCAACCTTCCTGTTCGCCCCGCCGCGGATTTTCGAGAACATCCTGACCCAGGTGATGATCCGGATGGAGGACGCCGCCTGGGTCAAGCGGCGCTTGTTCCAGTATTTCCTCGGCGTCGCCCACCGCACCGGACCGGCGTTGCTCGAAGGCCGGGCGGTGTCGTGGCGCGACCGATTGCTGTACCGGCTCGGGCAAATCCTCGTGTACGGGCCGCTGAAGAACGCGCTGGGGCTCAGCCGGGTGCGCGTCGCCTACACCGGCGGCGAGGCGATCGGCCCCGATCTCTTCACCTTTTACCGGTCGCTCGGCGTCAACCTGAAACAGATCTACGGGATGACCGAGGCCTCGGTCTTCCTGTGCATCCAGGAGGACGGCGCGGTGAAGCCGGATACGGTGGGGCCGCCGGTCGAAGGCGTCGAGATCAAGATCGGCGAGGACGGCGAAGTGCTGTTCCGCAGCCCGGGAACGTTCCAGGGCTATTACAAAAACCCGGAAGCCACCGCCGAAGCAAAGCGCAGCGATGGCTGGGTTCATACTGGGGATGCCGGCTTCTTCGACCAGGACGGTCAGCTCACGATCGTCGACCGCGCCCGCGATGTCGGCCGCACCACCTGCGGCGCGCTATTCGCACCGCGCTTCATTGAGAACAAGCTGAAGTTCTTTCCCTATATCCGCGAGGCGGTGGCGTTCGGCGACGGCAAGCCGTTCGTCACCGCGCTGATCAACATCGACCTCGCCGCGGTCGGCAGTTGGGCCGAGCGCAACGGCGTCGTCTACGCCTCCTACCAAGAGTTGGCAGCCGATGAGCGCGTCTATGACCTGCTGCAAGGCTGTATCGAGCAGGTCAACCGCGACTTCGCCGCCGAGCCGCACTTAGCGGCGTCGCAGATCCGCCGGTTTATCGTGCTGCATAAGGAACTGGACGCCGATGACGGCGAGTTGACCCGCACCCGCAAACTGCGCCGCAACATCATCACCGAGCGCTACGCCCCGCTAGTCGAGGCGCTGTATTCGGGCGTGGCGACCGCGTCGATCGAAACCGAAGTGACGTTCGAGGACGGCCGCAAGGGATCGATGCGCGCCGAGCTGGCGGTGCGAGATATCGTCACCGCGCCGATACCAACCGCCGCGCCGAGCCCGATTTTGCGGGAAGTCGAGGCCGCAGGCGCCGCATGACGGTGGCGGACGCCGCCGCGGCGCCCATTCTCGAAGTTTCCCGCATTGGGATGTCGTTTGGCGGCATCCAGGCACTCAGCGGTGTCAGCCTGTCGATCGCGCCGCGCGAAATCCTCGCGATCATCGGCCCGAACGGCGCCGGCAAGACGTCGCTGCTGAACGTCATCAACGGTTTTTATCACCCGCAACAGGGCGAAATCCGCTGGAAGGGCGAGATCAGGCGGCGGCCGCAGCCCTATGAAGCGGCGCGGCGCGGCATTGCGCGCACGTTCCAGAACGTCGCGCTGTTTCGCGGCATGACGACGCTCGACAACATCATGAGCGGGCGGCTGATGCGGATGCGGCGCAATTTCCTCTGGCAGGCGATCCGGATCGGTCCGGCCGAGCGTGAAGAGCTGGAACACCGCGCCTTTGTCGAACGGATCATCGACTTCCTCGAAATCCAGGCGATCCGCAAGGTGCCGGTCGGCCAGCTCGCTTATGGATTGCAGAAGCGGGTCGAGCTGGGCCGGGCGCTGGCGATGGAGCCGGAGCTCTTGCTGCTCGACGAACCGATGGCCGGGATGAATGTCGAGGAGAAGGAGGACATGTGCCGGTTCATTCTCGACGTGAACGAGGAGTTCGGCACCGCGATCGCGCTGATCGAGCACGATATGGGTGTGGTGATGGACATCTCGGGCCGGGTCGCGGTGCTCGATTACGGCCGCAAGATCGCCGACGGCTCTCCCGCCGAGGTGCGCGCCGACCCGGCGGTGATCGCCGCGTATTTGGGGCTGGAGCGGTGACTGTGCGGCTTGCTTTGTTTGGGCCGCATGCGGGCGGGACGCCCGCGTTCCGAAAGGCGCTCCGATGGATCTGATCGCCGCCATCTTCGTCACCCCGTTCGCGAGTATGTGGGACAACCCGCAATTCGTGATCGAGGTGATCATCGGCGGGCTTCTCGCCGGGGTCATGTACTCGCTGGTCGCGCTCGGTTTCGTGCTGATCTACAAGGCCTCGGGCGTGTTCAATTTTGCCCAGGGCACGATGGTCCTGTTCGCGGCGCTGACCTTTGTCGGGCTGCTCGAACGCGGCGTGCCGCTGATCCTCGCCTTTGTCATTGCCGGCGCGGTGATGGTGCTGATCGGCATCGCGATCGAGCGGCTGATGCTGCGGCCGCTCGTCAACCAGGAACAGATCATCCTTTTCATGGCGACGATCGGCCTGGCGTTCTTCCTCGACGGGTTCGGTCAGCTGGTGTGGGGCGGCGACGTGCACCCGCTCGACATCGGGATTCCGAAGAAGCCGCTGATCATCGGCGGTGTGTTGATCAATCAATTTGATCTTGTCGCCGCGGCGGTGGCCGGCACACTGGTCGCGGGCCTTGCGCTGTTCTTCCAGCGGACCGCGATCGGCCGCGCCTTGCGTGCCGTCGCCGACGACCACCAGGCAGCACAATCGGTCGGCATCCCGCTGCGCTTCATCTGGGTCATCGTCTGGTCGGTCGCCGGCATCGTCGGCCTTGTCGCCGGCATCATGTGGGGCAGCAATCTCGGCGTGCAGTTCTCGATCTCGCTGGTCGCGCTGAAGGCGCTGCCGGTGCTGATGCTGGGCGGCTTCACCTCGGTGCCGGGCGCGATCGTCGGTGGGCTAATCGTCGGCGTCGGCGAGAAGGTGGCGGAAGTGTTCTGGGGCCCGGCCCTTGGCGGCGCGATCGAGGACTGGTTCGCCTACGTGCTGGCGCTTGCCTTTCTGCTGATACGGCCACAAGGGCTGTTCGGCGAACGCATCATCGAAAGGGTGTAAGCGGTGCTGTACCGCGAGGTCGGACAATTCAAGGCGAGTTACGCCGCCGACGAGGCGATCTTCCCGATCCGTCAGGACCGGGTGCTGATCGCCGCCGCACTGGCTTTCGCGTATCTCGTGATCCCGGCGATCGCCTCCGACTACTGGCTCCTGACGATCATGGTGCCGTTCCTGGTTTATGCGTTGGCGGCGCTCGGGCTGAACCTGCTGACCGGCTATGCCGGGCAGGTGTCGCTCGGCACCGGCGGGTTCATGGCCGTCGGCGCGTTCGCAACCTACAAGCTCGCGACTGCCTTTCCGGGCCTCAATATCGTGCCGATCCTGCTGCTGGCCGGCATCATCACCGCGTTCGTCGGCGTGCTGTTCGGGTTCCCGAGCCTGCGCATCAAAGGGTTCTACCTTGCGGTCGCCACCCTGGCGGCACAGTTTTTCCTGATCTGGCTCTTCAACAAATTCCCATGGTTCTACAATTACAGCGCCTCGGGGGTGATCAGCGCGCCGCCGCGGGCACTGTTCGGCAACGTGTACGTCACCGGCGCCGAGGCCGACCCGCGCGCCAGATATTTGTTCGTGCTGACCGTCGTAGCGCTGTTGGCGCTGGCCGCGAAGAACCTGGTGCGTGGCCGCATCGGCCGAGCCTGGATGGCGATCCGCGACATGGACATCGCCGCAGAGATCATCGGCGTGCGGCCGCTACAGACGAAGCTGCTCGCCTTTGCGATCAGCTCGTTCTATTGCGGCATCGCCGGCGCGATGTGGGCCTTCATCTACACCAGCGCGGTCGAAGCCAGCGCCTTCGAGGTCGACCGCTCCTTCCAGATCCTGTTCATGATCATCATCGGCGGGCTCGGCAGCATTTTGGGCTCGTTCCTGGGCGCCGCCTTCATCGTGCTGCTGCCGACCTTCCTTGATCTGGGGCCACGCTTTTTCGGCTCGGAACTGCCGGTCAACGTGCTGACCAATCTCGAAGCGATGATTTTCGGCGCGCTGATTGTGCTGTTCCTGATCATCGAGCCGCGCGGCTTGGCGCGGCTGTGGCAGATCGGCAAGGAAAAGCTGCGGCTGTGGCCGTTCCCGCACTGAATGGCAGAAGGGTGGAAGCGATGCCGGTGGTCGATGTCCAGGTGCACGCCTATGAGCGCAACCATCCCGGGCGGCCGTGGCTCGGGACGCTGGTCGGGCCGGAGGAGATGACCGGCGATCAGATGGTGATGGCGATGACCGAGGTCGACGTCGATGCGGCGGTGCTGGTGTCGCCGTTCTCGATGTACGGCTACGACCCGAGCTACGCGCTCGATGTGCAGAAGAAGCACCCGGGCAAATTCTGCCTGGTCCGCCCGGTCGACCCGAACGACCCCGCGGTGGCCGACACCATTGCCGATTGGGCGGCGAAGCCGGGCACGGTCGGCGTCCGGATCATGATGCGCGACAATGTTTCGACCGATCCGGCCGATCCCGGCATCAACCGGGTACTCACGGCGGCGGCCAAGCATGACATGGCGGTCAACCTGTTGTGCTGGGGCCGCCTCGAGCAGGCCGGGCAGTTGGCGGCGCGCAACCCGAACACGCAGATTGTCATCGATCATCTCGGGCTGCAGCAACCCTTCGAGCCGCCGCCGCCGGCCGAGCCCTGGGCCGAGTTGCCGAAGGTGCTGAGGCTGGCGAACCACGCGAATGTCGCGATCAAGATCAGCGGCGCCTGCACGTTGTCGAAGGAGCCATTCCCGTACCGCGACATCTGGGGCCCGCTCGGCCGCATCTTCGACGGGTTCGGCTTCGATCGCTGCATGTGGGGCACCGACTGGACCCGCGCGGTCAAGCTGCTGACCTATAAGGAGGGCGTTGACGCGTTCCGCGTCACCGAGCGGCTGTCCAACGGCGACGGTGCCAAGCTGATGGGCGAGACGCTGATGCGGATCTACAACTGGACGCCGGGCAAGGCCTGAGCTGCGGCTTATACCCTTGGGAACATTGCGCCGGTTAGGCGGCCGGCCTAGTCTCCGCCGCAACAAATTCCGGGAGGAAACGATGAGGCTCGCGAAGATCATGCTGTTGGCGGCGGCCGCCGCCGGGTTCGGTCTCGGCGTCCACAGCGCGGCGGCGCAGAACGAGCAGTTCATTCCGCGGCTGGTCTACCGCACCGGTCCGTATGCGCCGAACGGCATTCCATTCGCCGACGGCTACGCCGATTACCTCGATATGGTGAACGCGCGCGATGGCGGCGTGAACGGTGTCAAGATCACCTATGAGGAATGCGAGACCGGCTACAACAACGACAAGGGCGTCGAGTGCTACGAGCGGCTCAAGAACCACGGGCCCACCGGTGCGAGCCTCGTCGACCCGCTGTCGACCGGCATTACCTACGCGCTGATCGAGCGCGCCACCGCCGACAAGATCCCGGTCGTGTCGATGGGCTACGGCCGCGCCGATGCCAGTTATGGCGCGGTATTCCCCTATGTCTTCACCTATCCGACGACCTACTGGTCGCAGGCCGACGATCTCATCAAATTTGTCGGCCAGAAGGAGGGCGGGGTCGACAAACTGAAGGGCAAGAAGATCGGGCTCGTCTATATCGATATCGCCTATGGCAAGGAGCCGATCCCGACGCTCGAAAAGCTGTCGCAGAAATACGGCTTCACCTTCATGAAGTACCCGGTGTCGGCCCCCGGCATCGAGCAGTCGGCGACTTGGCTGCAGGTGCGCCAACAGAAGCCGGACTGGCTGTTCATGTGGGGCTGGGGCGTGATGAACTCGACCGCGATCAAGGGTGCCGCTTCGGTCGGCTATCCGATGGACCACTACATCGGCGTGTGGTGGTCGGGTGCCGAGCCCGACGTCGTCCCCGCCGGCGAGGCCGCGTCCGGCTACGAGTCCGGCACCTTCCACGGCACCGGCCAGGATTACGCCGCGATCAAGGACATCCTCAAACACGTCTATGACAAGAACGGCGGCCATACCAGCCGCGACAAGGTCGGCGAGGTGCTCTACAACCGCGGCGTGATCAACGCGATCTACGATCTCGACGCGATCCGTACCGCCCAAGGGAAATTCGGCAAGAAGCCGCTGAAGGGCGAAGAGGTGCAGTGGGGC
>DATARH010000276.1:0-3055 GCA_036264235.1 Allostellaceae bacterium | reverse complement strand
AAGCAAACGGAGGACCGGGCGGCCTGTTGTGTTCAACGTTTGGAGCGGCTGGGTTTCGCCAGATTGGCGAGTAGCGCCGGAACTTGCCGCCTAGCCGTCGTGTTCGCTCGTAGGACTCGGCTCCGCTCGCCCATTCGCCCTTAAATATCGGACAGGAGCACCCGAAAAAATGCCGTCGGCAAAACCGAGCAGCATTGGGTCGAGGTGCCGGAAGATTGAACGAATGGGTCTGGCGAAGCGCGTAATTCTCCCTGAAATTGGCAATCCCGAGCCTGGCGGAGCGACTGGCAGATGGTATGGCGCGGTTCGGTAATTGACCCGATGCAAGACGTGGCGGCACCGGCGGTGCTCGATGCATTCGACGAGGCCCGGCGCGCCGGCGAGGCCTCGGTCGACTGTTACCGGGCCGGGGTCGAAGCCTGGCGCCGCACCCATCCCGACCAATCAGCCGAATATGCGGCAAAGCAGGCGGTGGCGGTGATCCTCACCGCGAAGGTCAGCCTGCGGGTCGAGGAGTGATTGACAGCGGGCACCACCGTCCCCTTCGATCTCGACGATGTCGCGGGATTCTCGCCTGATCGATTCAAAACGCGCCGAACAGGCCCTTCGCGACCAGCGGCTGGCCCGCGCGCTGCGCGAGAACCTGCGCAGGCGCAAAGAACAGGCGCGTCAGCGCGACACGGCGGCGAACGGCGCCGCTCCCGGCGAGCCGGAACCGCACAGCGGCAAGCCCCGCGCTTGAGCGGCAGGGACCGCTCCAGTAAAACCAGCAAACGGTACGATTCAGCGCGAAGATTATCGATCGCGCCATTGCGCAGCACCGGCGTTTGGAGCCGATAGCATGGACAAGATCCTGATCCGCGGCGGCGTACCCCTGTCGGGGACAATCCCGATCGGCGGCGCCAAAAACGCGGCGCTCCCGCTGATGGCGGCCTGCCTGTTGAGCGCCGAGCCGCTGGTCCTCTCGAACCTGCCGGACCTCGCCGACATCACGACGATGGCAAACTTGCTGGTCCAGCACGGCGTCAATATCGCTGCCGCCGGATCGACCGATTCGGGGCCGGCGCTGGGCCGCACCCTCGAATTATCGGCGCGGCACATCACCAGCACGACCGCGCCGTACGATCTGGTGCGCAAGATGCGCGCCTCGGTGCTGGTGCTCGGTCCTCTGGTCTCCCGTTGCGGCCGCGCCCGGGTGTCGTTGCCGGGCGGCTGTGCGATCGGGACCCGGCCGGTCGATCTGCATTTGAAGGGGCTCGAACGGCTCGGCGCGGTTGTCGAGTTGCGCGAAGGCTATATCGACGCGCGCGCGCCAGGCGGGCTGCGCGGCGCCGAAATCGTCTTTCCGAGTGTCTCGGTCGGGGCCACCGAGAACCTGATGATGGCCGCGAGCCTCGCCGAGGGCGAGACGTTGCTGGTCAACGCGGCGCGCGAGCCCGAGATCATCGATCTCGCCAATTGCCTCAATGCGATGGGCGCGCAGATCGAGGGGATCGGCAGCGACCGACTGTCGATCCGTGGTGTGGCCGGCCTGCACGGCGCGCATCACCGGGTCATCCCCGATCGGATCGAGACCGGAACCTATATGATGGCGGCAGCGGCCACCGGCGGCACGGTGCAGCTGGCTGGCGCCCGCGCCGACCACGTCGCCTCGGTCGTGCGCGTGCTCGAAGCGGCCGGAGTGTCGGTCTCGGCTGCCAACGATGGCATCACGGTCAGCCGCAACAACTGCCGGCTCTCCGGCACCGATGTGATGACCGAGCCGTTCCCGGGATTTCCGACCGATCTGCAGGCCCAGGTCATGGCGGCGATGGCGACCGCCGATGGCGCCTCGATGATCACCGAGACGATCTTCGAGAACCGGTTCATGCACGTGCCGGAGCTGACCCGGATGGGCGCCAACATCAATGTCCACCAAGCCTCGGCGCTGGTCCGTGGGGTGACCCGCTTGACGGGTGCGCCGGTAATGGCGACCGATCTGCGCGCGTCGTCGTCGCTGGTAATCGCCGGGCTGGCGGCGGAAGGCGAGACCGTCGTGAACCGTGTCTACCACCTCGACCGCGGCTACGAGCGGCTCGAAGAGAAGCTGGCGGCCTGCGGCGCCCGCATCGAAAGACAGCGAGATGCAGCCTGACCCGGCACTGCGCCTGCGTGCCGAGGATCAGGAAGATCTAGCCGTCATTTCGGCCTGCCTGCAGGATGCCCTGGTCGCTGTTACCGACCTTGCCTATGATCCCGAGGCGCACAATTTTCTCCTCGTCGCCAACCGTTTCCGCTGGGAATGCAGGCCGTCCGCTGATGGGAGTGGCGTCGAATTCGAGCGCATCCTGTGCGCGCTCAGCTTCGAGGGGGTGGAAAGCGTGGCGTATCGCGGCTTTCGCCGAACCGAACACGAGCGAATTCTGTCGCTGTTGGCGATCGCGCAGGCCGATACCGGAAAGGCGATCGACCTTGCGTTCGCCGGGGGCGTGACGATCCGGCTCAATGCTCAGGAAATTCGCTGTCGCCTACGTGATTTTGGCGAGCCCTGGCCAACCAACTGGCAACCGGACCACCCGCTGGAAGACCGGCCGTGAGCGCAGGCGCGCCGGAGGACGCCGCGAACGGGCCTCTGGTCATGGCCCTGCCGAACGGCCGCATTCTGTCGGAGGTGATGCCGCTTCTGCGCCGGGCCGGGATCGAGCCGGAGCCGGCCTTTTCCGATCCCTCCGCCCGGCAACTCCGATTCGCGACCTCCGACCCCGGGCTTGAGCTGGTTCGCGTGCGCAGCTTCGATGTTGCGACGATTGTCGCCTTTGGTGCGGCGCAATTGGGTGTTGCCGGCAATGATGTACTTATGGAGTTTGACTACTCGGAGATTTATGCGCCGCTCGACCTCGGCATCGGCTTGTGCCGAATGGTCGTCGCCGCGCCTGGCGACTGGGCCGCGAAGCAACAGTCGCGCAGCTGGAGCCACATTCGTGTCGCCAGCAAATACCCGGAAATCACCCGCCGCCATTTCGCCGCGCGCGGGGTTCAGGCCGAGTGCATCAAACTCAACGGCGCCGTTGAGCTG
>DATARH010000248.1:0-30662 GCA_036264235.1 Allostellaceae bacterium | reverse complement strand
TGCAAATTTTAGCTCCGCTGCAAATGCAGCGAAAATGCAGCGGGATTTCGCCATATGGTTGAATAACTCCAATTCTGGATACGGGGCTTCCACCCAAGCAAGCCGCTCAGCTCGCTTCGAGCGTATATGGGCGGATTTCGGAACAAATCAAGAACCAGGAAATCACCCCATTGTCGAATTGAAGGCGCCGCCGTCGAGCAGCAGGTTCTGGCCGACGATAAAGCCGGCCGAGGCCGAGCAGAGAAAGGCGCAGGCATCGCCAAACTCGGCCGGATCGCCGACCCGCTTGGTCGGGTTGGTTGCCGAGCGCTTCGCCAGCATTTCCTCGAAGGAAACGTTCTCCTTACGCGCCTCGAACTCGATCCCGGAGCGCAGCCGGTCGGTGAGGAACGGCCCCGGCAATACCGCATTAATCGTCACGTTGTAGCGCGCGACCTGGCGAGCGAGTCCGGCACAGAAGCCGGTCAGCCCGGCGCGGGCGCCGTTGCTCATGCCGAGGATCGGGATCGGGGACTTCACCGAGGCCGAGGTGATGTTGACGATGCGGCCGAATTTGCGCTCGCACATGCCGTCGACGACCGCCTTGATCAGCATGATCGGGGTCAGCATGTTGGCGTTGACCGCCTTCTGCCAATCCTCGATCGACCAGTCGCGGAAATCGCCATGCGGCGGCCCGCCGGCGTTGTTGACCAGGATGTCTGGGTTCGGGCAGGCGGCAAGCGCGGCTGCGCGGCCCTGCTCCGTCGTGATGTCGCCGGCGACCGTGGTGACCTTGGCGCCGGTCTCGCGGCGGATTTCCTCCGCGGTCTGCTCCAGCGTTTCCTTGGTGCGGGCGGTGATCGTCAGTTCGACCCCGGCGCGGCCGAGCGACGTCGCGCATGCCTTGCCGAGCCCCTTGCTGGCGGCACAGACGATCGCCTTCTTGCCACCGATGCGCAGGTCCAACATGTCTCCCTCCGTGTAATTGCCGGCGACGCGGCGCTGCGCCCGTTATAGCCGAGTAGGGCGTCGAAGGAACCGATCAGCGCAGTGCCGGGGCCGCTCTGCGCAATTCGCATGACGGTTCTGCGGCAATTCGCGCTTTTCGAGAGGCGATACCCGCGGTTATGGTTTGAGAACGATTATCAATTGCATACGACCGCCGATGTTGCCCCTTCGCCGTGCCACCCTCCTCGCCGTGCTCATCCTAGCCGCCGCCCCTGTCGCGGCCCAGAATGTCAGCCCGACGATCACGATCCAGAACCGGCAATTCGTGCCGGCCGAATTGACGATCCCGGCCGGGCAGAAGGTCGAGCTGATCGTCCGCAACCAGCAGCAGACGCCGGCCGAATTCGAAAGCACCTCGCTGCATCGCGAAAAAGTCGTGCCGCCGGGCGGGCAGATCAGCGTCTTCATCGGGCCCCTACAGCCGGGACGCTACGAGTTTTTCGACGATTTCAATCAGGCCGCCCGCGGCTTCATCGTCGTGAAATAGGCGGCAGATGCTCGCGACCGCGATCATCGTTTTCCGGGAGGTGCTGGAAGCGGCACTGATCATCGGCATCGTGATGGCGGCGAGCCGCGGCGTGCCGCGCCGCGGTGCCTGGGTCGCCGGCGGGATCGCCGGCGGCGTGTTGGGAGCAATAGCCGTGGCCGCGGGCGCCGGTAGGATCGCCAGCGCCGTCGAGGGGATCGGGCAGGAAATCTTCGACGCCGTCGTGCTGTTCGCCGCCGTCGCGATGCTCGGCTGGCACAACATCTGGATGAGCCGGCACGGGCGCGAGCTTTCCACGCAGGCCGACCGGCTCGGCTCCGAAGTTCGGGCCGGGAGCCGGCCGCTCTGGGCGCTGGCGATCGCGGTCGGGCTCGCGACGTTACGGGAAGGCTCGGAAGTGGTGCTGTTCCTGTATGGGATCGCGGCCGCCGGCGACGATAGCGGCGGGGCGATGGCGTTGGGCGGGGTTCTCGGCATGATTGCCGGTGCCGCGTCCGGGGCGGCCCTCTATCTGGGGCTCGTCCGCATCCCGCTGCACAAGCTTTTCGTCGTGACCAGCTGGCTGATCCTGCTGCTCGCCGCCGGCATGGCGTCGCAGGCGGCCGCTTTTCTGATGCAGGCCGACCTGCTGCCGCCGCTCGGCTCCAATCTTTGGGACACCTCGTCGCTGCTGAGTGAGAACAGCATCCCAGGCAAAGTCCTGCACACGCTGATCGGGTATACCGCGCAGCCTGCCGGCATCCAGCTTGTGTTCTATGTCGCCACGGTAGTCCTGATCGGCGGGCTGATGTGCACGATTGGGGGCGATCGCCGTACGGCGCGAGCGCACCGCGCGGCCGCCGTCCGCCCCACGCATCGCCAAGCGGCCGAATAGCCGCTTGCCTCTGAAACCGGTCTCCAGCACAAAATTCGGAAAAGTTGCACGTGCGTCGCAGTCGTAAAAACGGCTTGGGCCTCGTTGGTGTCACGGCGGTCGCCGCAGCGATCATCGCGGCGTGGGCGCTCCCGGCGGTGGCGCAAGACCTGAAAATCCGGAGCCCGATCATCGAGCCGCAGGAACTGGAGTTCGAAAACAATTTCAAATTCGGCGGCGGCAAGAACGCCGTGCACGAACTCGAATACGGCTTCACCGACTGGCTGAAGCTCGGCGTCGAGGCCGAGCTTCGGGGGGATCCCGGCCGCGGTTTCCGCTTCGACTCGACGGCGCTCGAGGGCTTTGTGCAGCTAACGCCGCAAGGCAAGTACTGGGCCGATCTCGGCCTATTCGCCGAATTCGAGAACACAGTGCGCACCGGCGATCCGCGCGGACTTACACTCGGCCCGCTGATCCAGAAGGAAGTTCAGCTATTCGGCTTCGATACCCTGCATACCGCCAACCTGCTGTTCACGAAGCAGGTCGGGGGGGGCAGCGTTGGCCCGTTGAGCCTCTTGGCGGCGGAGAACTCGCGCATCCGGCTCGATGCGCATTTCGAGCCGGGCATTGAGTATTACGGCATCGTCACGCTCGGGGCGCATGGCGAGGAGCCGACACACCGCTTGGGCCCCGCGTTTGCCGGACGGATCGGGTTCGGCGAGTTGGGGCTCAATGCGCCGGGCGGCATCAAATATGACGCCGCCTATCTGCTCGGTCTGACCAAGGAGACGAACCCGAGCACGATCCGCTTCCGCGTCGAACTCGAATTCCCGCTGTGACGCGCGCCCACCCGAGGCAACTCAAAAGCCTCGGGTGATCGGCTCGCGACGCCAGGCCGCGCCGTCATCGACATCGTCGAGGCGCGCCGCGTAACCGACCGAGACCGGGGCTGGCAGGTTGGCGAGCGTGTCGGCGAGTGCCTGCGGCGTCGACCATCGCACTGGCCCGAAGAGCGGCGGTAAGCGCTGCGAGCGGCGGGCGCCGACCAGCCAAAACCCGCCGTCACTAGTCGGACCAAAGACGAGATCGTGCCGGCCGAGCAGACGGAAGGCCTCGGCGATGTGCGAAGCGGTCAGCGCCGGGATGTCGCTACCGATCAGCACCGCCGGCCCCGGCGGGCAGGCAGCGAGCGCGCGCCGCATGCGTGCGCCGAGATCGCCGCTTCCCTGCCTGGTCACGACGACGCCCGCGGGCAGCTTGACGCCGTGCAGCGTTGGCCGGTCGGGTGTCACGGCGAGGCGCAGTTGCCATCGCCTATCGCGGCCGAGCCGACGCAGCAGCCGCTGCAGCATCAGCCGCTGGAACCGCAAGGCCGGTAACTCGCCGATGTCACGAGCCAGCCGCCTCTTGCCGGCGCCGAGCTGCGGCCGTCGCACGAACAGGATCAGGTGACGCCGCATCAGCCGTAAAGACGCGCGATCCGCCGCGGCGTGACACCGGCGAAATACAGCGACAGGCAAAACAGGTTGCGCAACGGGCGCCGGACGAAACCCTGCTCCCGATAGCGGCGGGCGGAGGAGATCGCCTTGACGCCGATCGGCCTCAGCCGGCGACGACCGATGCGGCGCACAAGATCGACATCCTCCATCAGCGGGATCGCGGCGAAGCCGCCGAGTGCCTCGTATAAGTTGCGGCTGATCAGCAGGCCCTGGTCGCCGTAAACAAGACCAAAGAGGTGGCATCGCCAGGCGACGAGCCGTTCGAGGCGGCGAGCTGCCGGGCGGGCATCGTCGAGTCCAAAGGCGAAATAGCCGGCGCGCTCGGCGGCGCCCGATGCGGCGAGGAAGAGCGCGACGGCACCGGCCCAGCCAGGCGCGGGACGGCAATCGGCATGCAGGAACAGCAGCCACTCGCCGGTGGCCGCTGCGGCGCCGGCGGCCAGTTGTGGTCCCCGGCCGCGGGCAGCCTGGACGACATGGGCACCGGCGGCTTGGGCGACCGCCACTGTCGCGTCTTCCGAGCCACCATCCGCGACGATGATCTCGCCGACCAGCGGGCTGCCGGCGACGGCCGCTATCGCGGTGCCCAGTTCCGCCGCCGCGTTCCACGTCGGAATGACGACCGACAGAATATGTTCTTGAAATGTTCGCATCGAGCGCCCATTATGTGGCGCATGGATATGCCGGTCGCAGTACAAGCACGCAAGGGACGGGGCGCCGTCACCAATGACAGCGGCCGCTTCGAAGAGGAAAGGCGGGTCGTGTTCGACGACGGCTGGGGCTCGGCCGATGCCGAGCCGGTGCCGTTGTCGACGGTGCTGAGCGTCGATGCGACACGGACGATCATCGCCCGCAACGACTCGCCCGATATCGGTTTCGACCGCTCGATCAACCCGTATCGCGGCTGTGAGCATGGCTGCATCTACTGCTATGCGCGGCAGAGCCATGCCTATCTCGGGCTGTCGCCGGGGCTCGATTTCGAGAGCCGCATCTTCTACAAGCCGAACGCGGCGGCGTTACTGACACAGGAATTGCGCAAAAAAGGCTACACTGCGAAACCGCTGGCGCTCGGCAGCAACACCGACCCGTACCAGCCGGCCGAGCGAAAGCTGAAGATCACCCGCGGTATTCTCGAAATCTTGCGTGACTTCCGTCATCCGGTGACGATTGTCACCAAATCGGCGCTGGTGCAGCGCGACATCGATATCCTGTCTGAAATGGCGCGCGATCGGCTGGCGGTGGTGACGGTATCGGTGACGACGCTCGACCGCGCGCTGGCGCGCCGGATGGAACCGCGCGCCGCAACGCCGGAACGGCGGCTCGAAACGATCGCGGCGTTGGCCAAGGCCGGGGTGCCGGCCGGGGTGCTGGCAGCGCCGATGATCCCGGCGCTGAACGACCGCGAAATGGAAAACATCCTGACGCGGGCGCGCGAGGCCGGCGCGTCGGTGGCCGGCTACACCCTGCTCCGCCTGCCGCTCGAGTTGAAGGCGCTGTTCAAGGAATGGCTCGAAGAACACGAGCCGCGAAAAGCCACCCATATCATGTCTCTGGTCGCGCAGTGCCATGGCGGCAAAATCTACGACTCGGCCTGGTCGAAGCGGATGACCGGCGGCGGACCCTATGCCGAGATGCTTGCGGCGCGCTTCGACCGCGCCTGCCGCAAGCTCGGCTTCTCGCCGCGCACGACGCACGAGCTCGACACAACGCTGTTCCGGCCGCCAGCGCAAAGGGGGGATCAGCTGGCGCTGTTCTGATAGGCTGGGCGGGAGGGCCTGAGGGCCCACGGCAACAGCGGAGGCGGTCCGTGGCCAGGGAGCGGCGTCTCGAAGCCCGCGATGTCGCGGCGATTTTCCAGTCCTTCGCCGAGGTTATGCGCGAATTGCCGCCCGACATCGAGGCCGGCTGGCTCGACGCCGAGGGCGAGCTGCGCCTCGCGCCAGACATCGGCCACAAATTGCGCACCGCCCGCAACGTGCGCGATGTGCTGCGGCAAATTCGCGACGCGGAGCGGGACGAGGACTAGACGGCAGGACCCGCGGCGATGCCGCTGTCGTGCAGCCGGGCGATTTCGGGGGCGGAGAGTCCGAGCAGGCCGGACAGGATCTCGTCGGTGTGCTCGCCAAGCCGCGGCGCCGATGCCGTCGGCTGGCGCGGCGCGGAGCCGAAATCGAGCGGCAGGCCGGGCATCCGGTAGCGGCCGATGAGAGGCTGCTCGACCTCGGCGAAGAGCGGGTTGTCGGTCGAGCAGCGCGGGTCATCGCGCGCCAGCTCGGTGAAATTCTGGAACGGTCCCCACAACACGCCGGTGCCGGCAAAGGCCGTTACGATCTCGGCCAAACTGCGAGCGGCGCACCACGGCGCGAGCAGCGCCGCGATCGCGTCGCGCGCCTCGAAGCGGCCGGCCTCGGTCTCGAGATCGACCTCGAAGACCTCGCCGATCTTCGAGAATTTGTCGGCCAGGGCAGTGGCGCGGCCGAGGCCACGCCATTGCCGCGGCGTCAGCGCGATGACGATGATGCGCCGCCCGTCGGCGGTCGCGAAATCCCGCCCAAAGCTGCCGTAAAGATCGTTGCCGAGCGCCGGCCGGGCGCGGCCGTTGATCTCGACATCGCCGATGTAGCCGAGATTGCCGACGGTCGCGAGCATCACATCCGACAGCGCCAGCGTCACCTCCTGCCCGGCGCCGGTGCGGGCGCGGTGACGCTCGGCGGCCAACAGCGCGGTCGCGAGATAGAGACCGGCGGCGACGTCCCAGGCCGGCAGCACGTGGTTGACCGGCTGGCCACCGCCCGGTCCGGTGACGAGCGGGAAACCGCTGGCGGCGTTCACGGTGTAATCGACCGCCGCGGAACCATCGCGGTTGCCGGTCAGGCGCAGCAGGATCATGTCGTCACGGGCCGCCTTCAGACTGGCGTAATCGAGACCGGGAAGCGGCGGCAGATTGGTCAGCACGATGCCGCCGCCGGGACCGGGCGCCGCCGCGATCGCGCGCGCCAACTCGCGCCCCTCCGGGCGATCGAGTGCCAGCGCCACCGAGCGCTTCGCCTTGTTGAGCCCGGCCCAGTAGAGACTGGCACCGCTCGGCGCGACCGGCCAGCGGTTGAAGTCAATGCCACCGCCGATCGGATCGATGCGGATCACCTCGGCGCCCATCTGAGCCTCGTCATGCCGCCGAGCGGTGCCGCGACAAAAGCCGACAACTCGACGATGCGGAGGTCCGCCAACAGCCGATTCATCGCACGATCCCGGTCCAACAATCAGAGCTGGACCGAGAGTGCGTCGCGCCTTGGACGATGACAACGGCTGGATGAAGGAGGAGGCGCTTATCCGCCGGCGATGAACGAGCGCAGCGAGCTCGCTTCGAACTCGATCTCGTCGAGGCGGTTCTTGACGACGTCACCGATGCTGATCATGCCGCAAAGCTTGCCGTCCTCGACGACCGGGAAGTGACGGATCCGCCGGTTCGTCATCTCGGACATCAATTCGGCGACGGTGTCCTGGAGGCTGCAGGTCAGCACCGCCCGGGTCATCAGCTCCGCCACCGGGCGCGCCAGCAGCAGCGCGCCGTCATCGGCAAGTGCGGCGACGATGTCGCGCTCCGACAGAATGCCGTCGACACGCTCGCCGTCATCGCTGACGACAAGCGCGCCGATGCCGTACTGCCGCAGGATTTGCACGGCGTCGGCGATCGACGCGTCGGAACGGATCGTCGTGACGCGGTTTCCCTTGTTGCGCAGGATTGTTTCGACGTTCATGACCATAGGCTCCGCAATTGGAGGCGCGGCACCCGCATGGCCAGGGATTTGTCTTCGTGGCCGAGGGGGCGGCCGCTCGCTGGCAACAGCATAGGACAAAATGCCGCACCCTGCAAGCTGCCGGCTTGGTGTGCCGCCGGCGGGCTCTTGCGTTGCCCGACTCGGGGTCGGCCCGGTAATCACCCGAGCGAGTGCATGATCTCGCGGTAGGCCGCCTCCGGGAACGCCTTCAGCGTCGTCGTCCGGACCGCGCCCATCTGGCCCAGCAGCAAGGTGAAGCGCGCCGCCACGGCGTCATCCGGCGCCTCGTAGATCAGGATCAGATCGTATTCGCCCATTGTCATGTAGAGCGTTTTGAACTCGCCACCCATTTCCTTGAGCATCTTCTTGGCGGCGTCTACCCGCTTTGGCGATTCCTTGACCTGCCGCGCGCCCTGATCGGTCCAACTGGCGAGCATCACATAGCTGGGCATGGGGCCTCCCCTGCGATTTTTTGGGCCGTGGGCCGGCCGACAGCCGAGAGATGCAGCTGTCGGACCCCGCTCCCGGCCAGCCTGCGACAAGCAGCCACAGGAGCTTAGCAAAGTTTCAACACATTTCCCCGCAATATTCGGGTGGCGATTGCGTTGTCGAGTGATCTTCTTTCGGGTTCGTTACGATGCGAGACTGGGTTGCCGATTGGAACAGGTGGAGCCGCAGTGAGCGGGTCCTGGCGTTTATTGTCGCGATGGCGTTGTTCGCGCTGCCGCTCGGCATGGTGCTGACCGCCGCGAAGGCGGGCGTCTAGCCCGCTAGATCCTTGCCGATCGCGGCAAGTCGCTCGTAATCACCAATCTCGTTGTAGATCTGGGCCGACACGCGAACCCAAAGCGCACCGTCGATCAGCATAACGCCGAGCGTGAGCCCGTACCTCTGATTCAGGTCGAGCGCGAGCCGGTGCGCCGTCACACGATCCTGACCTGTCGCTGCGCCGGGGAGCCGTACCGACGCCATCGCCGCCCGGTAATCGGAACTCGCTGCCGCCGCGCTGTTCCAGGTTTTTTCCAGCAAGCCGCAGGCTTCTTTCGCGAGGGCGCGGTTGTGCGCCTCGATGGCCTCGCCACCGAAGCCGGCCACGTAATCGAGGGCCGCCGGCACCGCCAGCCAGTGCGAGTTGTCGCGGGTACCGCTGTAGTCGAATTCGGCGGCGAAGCCCTGGCCTAGATTGTGCGAGATCGCGACCGGATGAGTTTGCGCCTGGCGTTCGGGCGCACACCAGATGACACCGGTGCCTTTCGCGGCGAACGCCCATTTGTGCAGGTTGCCGACATACCAATCGACACCGAGCGCCGGCACGTCGAGCAGCACCTGCCCCGGCGCGTGCGCGCCGTCTATTGCGACGGGAACGCCGCGGCCCCGACAGAGCGCAGCCATCTCGCGCACCGGCAACACAACCGCGCCGGCTGAGGTGATGTGGTCGAACACCGCAAGCCGTGTCCGCGGCCCAATCGCCGCGGCGATCGCGGCAAGCAGCGGTTCGGGATCGGTGAACGGCACCGGCACTGCCACGCTCACAACGCGAGCGCCGCGCCGCTCGGCGAAGTAGCGCATCGCATTGCCGACCGCGCCATAGACCTGCGACAGGCACAGGAGTTCGTCGCCGGGCTCGAGATCGAGCGAGGCGATGACCGCGTTCAGCCCGGCGGTTGCGTTTTCGACAAAGGCCCAATCCTTGCCGGCGCCGCCGAGAAAAGCGGCGACCCGGTCCGCCGCCTGACGCAAGCGGCCGATCAGGTCGCGGCGGAAGAATGTGCTCGGGTCGGCCTCCATCTCGCGCCGCGCCGCCTCGGCCGCCTGCAGCACGACCTGCGGGGTGGCGCCGTAACCACCATGGTTCAGATGCGCGATGCCGGGGGCTAATGCGAAATCGCCAAGACGCGAATGGCCGAACTGCGGAAAATTCGTCATGTTAGGCGGAGCCGATCCCAAACCTGGCGCACAGCGGAGGAGGAACGCGATGTCGTACATCTATGTCGTGCAGATGAACATCCCGGCCGCACACGAGGCCGAGTTCAACCGCGTCTACGACACCGAGCACGTGCCGATGCTGTCGAAGGTGCCGGGGGTGCACAAGGTGAGCCGCTACCGGCTGGAAAAGACCAACGACCCGAAGATGCAGAAATACCTCGCGATCTACGAGATCGACTCGCCAGCAGTGGTCGACAGCAAGGCCTGGAACGAGGCCAGCGAATGGGGCGACTGGGCGCCTAAAATCCGGCCGCACGCGACCGAGCGCCATCACAGCTTTTTCCAGAAGGTCTAGCTGCGCCGGAATTTTCGCGGCCAGCACGCGCGCTGCCGCTGCGGTTTCTCCCGCTCGCAACTAAATAACGCGCCCCGCTTGCGGGGCGACGCGTGCCCCCGGCCGGCGTTCCCGGACGAGTTTCTCGTCTTCGGGAGAGCGCGCCATGACCGAAATCGAGGTAAGCCGCCGCGGCTTTATCGGCGGCTCGGCTGCAGCCGCGGCGGCTGGCGGGCTTGTCAAGAAGGGCATCGCCGCGCCCGCGGCCGATACCGGCCCGTCTCGGACGCCGGAGATGCGCGATATCCAGCTGGAGATCAACGGCCGCAAGCATCGGCTGTCGGTCGAGCCGCGCACGACGCTGCTCGACGCGCTGCGCGAAAACCTCGGCCTGACCGGTACCAAAAAGGGCTGCGACCGCGGCTCGTGCGGCGCCTGCACGGTCCATGTCGACGGCCGGCGGGTCGTCTCCTGCCTCATCCTGGCAGCACGCTGCGAAGGGAAGCCGATCGCGACAATCGAGGGGCTCGCGGGCGAGGGCGAATTGCACCCGATGCAGGCCGCCTTCGTCGAGCACGACGCGTTCCAATGCGGCTATTGCACCCCGGGACAGATCATGTCGGCGGTCGCGCTGCTGACGGAGCAGCGGCCGATGAGCGATGCCGGCATCGCGACCTGGATGAGCGGCAATATCTGCCGCTGCGGCGCCTATCCGCACATCCGCGCCGCGATCAAGGCAGCGGCCGCGGAGGGTTAATGTCATGGAAGCCTTTACCCTCACCGCGCCGACCGACCTCGACAGCGCGCTCGCGACCGCCGGTAGCGGCAATGCCAAGTTCATCGCCGGCGGCACCGACCTGATGCAGCTGATGAAGGATTTCGTCGAGCGGCCGCAGCAGCTCGTCGATATCCAGAACCTGCCGCTCGATCGCATCGAGTTCGGCGACAACGGCGCCCGCATCGGAGCGCTGGTGCGAATGGGCGACGGAGCCGATCACCCCGAACTGCGCCGACGCTACCCGCTGATCGCGGAGGCGCTGCTGGCCAGCGCATCGCCGCAGGTGCGGAACATGGCGACCTTTGGCGGGAACCTGCTGCAGCGCACCCGCTGCGGTTATTTCCGTGATGTCGGTTCGCCCTGCAACAAGCGCGAGCCCGGCACCGGCTGCCCGGCGATCGCCGGCGACCACCGGCGGCTCGCGATCCTCGGCGGCAGCGACAAATGCATCGCGACACATCCCTCCGATCTCGCGGTCGCCCTGACGGCGCTCGACGCGGCGGTCGAATTGCGCAGCGCCGGCGGCACCCGCGCGGTGCCGATCACCGAATTCTACCGCCTGCCCGGCGATACGCCGCAATCCGAGACAGCGATCGCATCCGGTGAATTGATCACCGCGATCCTGCTGCCGCCGGCCAATGAGGGCGAGCGCTCGCATTACCTGAAGGTACGCGACCGGGCGGAGTTCGAATTCGCGCTGGTCTCGGCCGCGGTCACCATCACTCCGGACGGTGACGACCGAATCCGCAGCGCGCGGATCGCGGTGGGCGGGGTCGGCACCAAGCCATGGCGATTGCCGCAGGTCGAGGCGGCGCTCGCCGGTGCACCGGCGAGCGAAGAAGCAATCATCGCGGCGACGGCAAAGGCCGCCGATGGCGCGCACCCGCTGCCGGAGAACGCGTTCAAGGTCCGGCTGATGCAGCGGGCGCTGACGCGTGCGCTGCTGACCGCGCTCGCTTGAGGAGGAGAGAATGGCGCTCGTTACCGGCTTGCCGCTCAACCGGCGCGACGGACGGCTCAAGGTCACCGGCCGCGCCAAATACGCCGCCGAATTCGCAATCGACAATATCGCCTATGCGGTGCTCGTGCAGAGCACGATCCCAAGCGGCGCGATCACCGGCTTCGATCTTGCGGCGGCGCAGCAAGTCCCTGGCGTATTGGCGATCCTGACGCCCGACAATGCGCCGCGGGTACGCGAGACAACCGAAGCCAGCAATCCGACGGCGACCGATGTCGTCCGCGTGCCGCTCTTGCAGGACCGGGGCATCTATTACAACGGACAGCATATCGCGCTGGTTGTTGCCGACACGCTCGAACGGGCGCAGCAGGCGGCGGAGCTGGTGAAAGTGCAATACCGCGAGGGGGAGTCGCAGATCCGAATGGAAGATGCGCTCGCTGACGCATACCCGCCGAAGCATTTTCGCAATGGCGCCCGGCCGCCCGACAGCCGCCGCGGCGATCCGGAAGCGGCGCTCGCCGCCGCCGCGGTCAAGCTCGACCTGCATTTTGTTACCCCGACAGAGACGCACAACCCCATGGAGCCGCATGCGACAATCGCGGTGTGGGACGGTGACGGCGATAAGGCGCGGCTGACCGTCTACAACGCGACGCAATTCATCAGCGGCACACAGAAGACACTGGCGACGCTGTTCGGGTTGAAGCCGGAACAGGTGCGGGTGCTCTGCCCGTTTCTCGGCGGCGGCTTCGGCGGCAAGGGTTCGACCTGGCCACATACCGCGCTCGCCGCGATGGCGGCACAGGTCGTCGGACGCCCGGTCAAACTCGTGCTCGAACGCAAGCAGATGCCGAGCTCGACCGGGCATCGGCCGCAAACGATCCAACACCTGCGCCTCGGCGCCGAGGCCGATGGCCGGCTGGTGGCGCTGACGCATGACGTGTTCAGCCAGATGTCGGCGCCGATCATCGGTGAATTTTCGGAGACCGCGGGACTGCTGACCGAAATGCTTTATGCCTGCCCGAATGTCGCGGTGACACACCGTGTCGTGCCGATCAACCAATCGCTGCCGACCTATATGCGGGCGCCCGGCGAGGCGCCGGGCAGCTTCGCGCTGGAAACGGCGCTTGACGAGCTGGCCGCGGCGGTGAAGGTCGATCCGCTTCAGTTGCGGCTCCTGAACTATGCCGAAACCGACCCACACGAGGACAAGCCGTTCTCGTCGAAATCGCTGCGCCAGTGCTACGCCACCGGCGCCGAGGCGTTCGGCTGGAGCCGACGCTCGCCCGAGCCGGGGTCGATGCGCGACGGGCATCATCTGATTGGCTGGGGGATGGCAACCGCGACGCGCCCGGCGAATTGGTCGGAAACAGCATTACGGCTGGTATTCGCCGGTGACGGCAAGGTGACGGTACAGTGCGGCTCGCACGACATCGGCACCGGCACCTACACGATCGTGGCGCAGGTCGCGGCCGACGCGCTCAAATGCCCGATGCACCACATCCATGTCGAGCTCGGAGATACGCAGTATCCGAGAGCCCCGATCTCAGCCGGGTCACTGACAGCAGCCAGCGTTTCCGCGGCTATACTCGCAGCCGCCGACACTGCCAGAAAGGAGCTGTTTCAGTTGGCCCTGGCGACGGAGCGGTCGCCGTTCACCGGCTTCAGCGACACCGATCTCGAACTCGCCGACGGCTTCGTTCAGGTGCGCGGCGCGCCGCACAGCCGGATCAGCGTGCCGGCGCTGCTCGCCCGCAACGGGCGAGACCGCTATGTCGCGATGGGCAGCGCCAAACCCGGCGCGGAGCGGAAGAATTTTTCGCACCACAGTTTCGGCGCGCATTTCGCCGAAGTGCGGGTCGACCCCGATCTGGGCGAAATCCGCGTCAGCCGCTGGATCGGGGCGTTCGCGGCGGGCCGCATCCTCAACGCCAAGACCGCACGCAGCCAGGCAATCGGCGGCATCGTCTGGGGCATCGGCATGGCGCTGATGGAGGAGACACGGATCGACCCGCATTCGGGCCGGATCACCAACCCGAACCTGGTCGAATACGTGGTGCCGGTGAATGCCGACGTGCCCGATATCGAGGTGATCCTCCTCGACGAGCAGGACCGCGCCACCAATCCGGCCGGAGTAAAGGGTTTCGGCGAGACACCAATGGTCGGGGTCGCGGCGGCGATCGCCAATGCGATTTGGCACGCGACCGGGGTGCGGGTCCGCGAGCTGCCGATGACGATCGAGAAGATCATCGCCTGAGAGCGGCGAAAGGGGTGTCCGGCAATTAGATCGAATGCCAGGGAAGTTGCAGATTTTTCAGATGGTTGAATAAGGGTCTGTTAACTAGCTCACGTTCTAATCGGGCGCAATAGAACGCAATTGGACGCCCGACCATGCATATCGTAGCAACTTCCGCCAAGAGCGTCGCCGCCGCCAGCTTCGTGCTGATGAGCCCGATCGTGCTGTTGTTCATGGGCCCGCTGGCAATCGGCATCTCAAGCGACATCCTCCACGAGATCGGCAGCGTCCCCGCCGCGCTCGGCTTCTCCGGTGCCATCGCGCTGTTCGCGCTCTACCGCCTGCACTATCCGGACTGACCCAGGCGGGGCGGACGACGCTCCGCCCGCGCATCGGACAGGCTCGTCAAGCGACCCCATAGTCGATCAGTTGGCGCACCGGCTGCGCCGATTTGAGCGCGGCGAACCCTTCGTTGATCCCGTCGAGCTTGATCCGGCCGGAGATCAGGTGGTCGAGCTTCAATCGCCCCTGCTTCCATAGCGACAGCAGACGTGGCATGTCGACCCGGAAGCGATTGCCGCCCATCGAGGTGCCCTGGATCTTGCGGTCGCGCAGGAAGTCGAAGCCGTGCAATTCGATCTTCATGCCAAACGGCACCATGCCGATGATCGTCGCGGTGCCGCCGGGACGCAGCATCTCGAAGGCCTGCTCTGCTGTCTTTTTAGTGCCGAGCGCCTCGAACGAGTAGTGCACGCCGCCCTTGGTCAATTCCTTGACCTGCTCAACCGCGTCGGCGTTGCTGACATTGAGCGTGTCGGTGGCGCCGAGTTCGCGCGCCAAGTCGAGCTTCGACGCCATCGTGTCGATCGCGATGATCCGCTCGGCGCCGGCCAGCGCCGCGCCGTTGACGGCCGACAAACCGACGCCACCGCAGCCGATCACCGCGACCGTCGCACCGGGCTCGACCTTGGCGGCATTGAACACGGCGCCGACCCCGGTCATCACGCCGCAGCCGACCAGCGCGGCGCGGTCGAGCGGGATCTCGTCGTCGATCTTCACCATCGCGTTCTCGTGCACCAGCATCTGTTCGCCGAAGGACGACAGATTGAAGGCCTGGTTCATCACCTGGCCCTTCCAGCTCATGCGACGCGCCTGGCCCGGCATCATCTTGACGTCGGTGTTCTCGCAAAGGTTCGGATGACCGGTAATGCATTGCGGACAGGTGCCGCAGAATACCGAGAGGCAGGTGATCACGTGGTCACCGGGCTTGACGTAACTGACGCCGTCGCCGACCGCCTCGACCACGGCCGACGATTCGTGCCCGAGCACAACCGGCAGCGGCGTCGGGTACAGTCCCTCGATGAAATGCAGGTCGCTGTGGCAGAGCCCGGCGAAGGCAGTGCGCAGCAGCACCTCGCGCGATTTCGGCTTCTCGACCGAGATGTCCTCGATGGTCAGCGGCTGGTTCGGGGCGTGCAGGACGGCGGCTTTCATTGACGGCTCTCCTCCCAATTGCCGGGAACTCTAGCCCGCTGCCCCGGCGCGGTCCATGCTCGGGCGACACGATAAAAAGGGGGAAACCGTGCCGGGTCTCGCCACGCTGCTGTTGTTAGCCGCCGCTACGGTTGGCGCCGGGATCAGTTTCGTGGTGCAGCAGGCCGTCAATGCGGAGTTGCGGGTCAGCATCGGCTCTGCCGCCTGGGCTGGGTTCGTCAGCTATTTCGGCGGCACACTCTGCATGTTGGTCCTGGCGCTCGGCTGGCGCGACCCGGTGCCCAGCGCGGGCGCGCTGGGCCAGACCCATTGGTGGGCCTGGACGGGCGGGTTTTTCGGAGCGGTGTATATCGCCGTATCGATCCTGCTCGTGCACCGGCTCGGCGCGGCGGCGTTCATCGCTCTGCTGGTGACGGGCCAGATGCTCGCTTCGCTCGCCTTCGACCAATTCGGATTGTTCGGCATGCCGCAGCATCCGGTGGACGCGCCGCGGCTCGTCGGTGCGCTGTTGCTGATCGCCGCCGTGGTACTGATCCGCTCTTAGCCTATCACTCGTAGCGATCGTGGTGGCGCAGCCAGTAGCCCGACTCGTTGCGCCCTTTGGGAGCGCGGTCGAGCCACTGATACATGCCCCAGAGGCCGTCCAGCCCGCGGGCGAACGTCGAATAGGTGTGATAGACGACGCCGTCTTCGAGCGCGAAGGCGCTCATGCCTGGTCTCTCCCGCGCGTAGGTCGGTACGTCGGTGCCGGTCATGGCCGCGCCCTTGGTCGCCCCGTCTGGTGTGGGTGCATCCGTGCCCCGCGCTTGCGAGCGCCGGTAGTTGTAGTCGACGGCTCCCTGCCGCTGTTGCTCCTCGGTGACCGAAACCGTGAAGTCGAAATTGAAGTCGCTGTCGAACGACGACGCCCATGGGAACGTCCAGCCCATTCGTCGCTTGTACGTCTGCAGCTTCGCCAGGGGGGCGCGCGACACCGCCCAGAGCATTACGTCGTGGTGCGCCAAATGGACGGCAAAGCCGTTGAACCCGTCAGCGATCGCCGAGCAGGACGGGCAGCCGGCGGTGTAATCCGGTCCGAACATGAAGTGGTAGACGAGAAGCTGCGAGCGCCCTTTGAAGAGGTCCGCAAGAGAGGCGCTCCCATCGTCGGTGTCGAACCGGTACTCCTTGTCGATTCGGACCCATGGCAGCGCCTGACGTTGTCGGGCCAGCTCGTCGCTGCGCCGCGTGAGTTCCTTTTCTGCTTGCAGCAGCTGCAGCCGCGCTCCCAGCCACTCGTCACGCGTGCCGATGATGTGTCTCGTCATCGAAACCTCCTCAGTCATAATTGAATTTGGCGCGCCAGCCCGTCGCGCCTTCCGGCAGCAGGTCGAACAGGTGCCAGACCGTGCAGAAATCGTCACCTTCATCGAACTCGGTGTCGGAGACGCGCAGAACGCGGTCGCCGGTGCGGCGGAACACCGAAACGCCGGGCAGCCAGCCATCGTCGCCGCGATAGCCCATATCGGCGGCGAAGCTGGTGCCGCGATGCGACACCATGCGGAAGCGCCAGCCACGCGCCGCCGAGAATTGGCGCTGCGTTTCGGGGGAGTCCGGTGAGGAGACGACGAAGGCAGCGCGGTCCTCGAGATGCGGCAGCACGCCGTTGAACCCATCGGCCCACATCGTGCAGTTGGGACAGCCGGTTCCCATGTTGTGGATCACGAACAAGTATTCCTTCTCGCCGAAGAGGTGCGACAGCCGCACTTCGCCATCAGCGCTCCGGAACCGGTAATCTTCGACTTCTTCCGGTTCGACCTGGCGCTGCACCGCGCGCATCTTCTGGCGCAGCGCGCCGATCTCGCGGCGATAGGCCGCCAGTCTTTCGCTGCCGTCGCGGTACTGCATCGGCTTCTCCTTCTTCGTCATCTGTAGCGATCGCGCCAAGCCAGGTCGCCAGCGTGTCGAATTGCGACTGCCAGTATTTGCTGTAGCGGTTTAGCCAGAGCGCGGCCTCGAAGATCGGCCCGGCATCGAGCCGGCAGCGGCTGATCCGGCCGGTGCGTTCCTGTTTGACCAGCCCCGCACGCACCAACACCTGGATGTGGCGGGAGACTGCCTGCAGCGAGATCGCGAATGGCGCGGCAAGCTCGGAGACGAGCCGGTCGCTGCCATCGAGCCGCGCCAGGATCTTGCGCCGCACCGGGTCGGCCAGTGCCGCGAAGACCCGATCCAACGTCGCCGCCGGCGCCGGCAACTCCTCGGATCGAGCCAAATCGACCATCTCTGCCACGCATCGACGATACTCAACGACATGATTGATAGTCAACTATCCTGTTGACTATAAGCTCACCTATTGGCGGCACCGCCTCGGCGCCGATAAGCTGGCGTGGCAAGGAAGGGGCAGGGCATGAAATGGCGGATCGGCAAGGTCACCGTAACCAAGATCGTCGAGATGGAAGTGACCGGCGGCAGCCGTTTCATCCTGCCGGACGCGACCTATGAGGCGGTGCTGCCGATCCAGTGGCTGCAGCCCCATTTCGCCGACGAGCGCGGCCGGCTCAAGATGAGCATCCACGCGCTCGTCGTCGAGACGCCGGAGCGGCGCATCGTCGTCGACACATGCCTCGGCAACGACAAAGAGGGCCGGCGCATCCCGACCTGGAACAATTTGCAGGGGCCGTTCCTCGCCGATCTTGCCTTGGCCGGCTATCCACGCGAGGCGATCGAGACGGTGATGTGCACGCATCTCCACGTCGACCATGTCGGCTGGAACACGATGCTCGTGGACGGCCGATGGGTTCCGACCTTTCCCAAAGCGCGGTACTTGATGGGCCGCACCGAATTCGCGCATTGGCAACAGCAGCACGACCGCGACGACATGGCGGCGGTGTTCGCCGATTCGGTCAAGCCGGTGCACGATGCCGGGCTCGTCGATCTGGTCGAGAGCGACGCGCGCATCTGCGAGGAGATCAGCCTAGTGCCGACGCCGGGGCACACGCCCGGACATGTCAGCGTGCGGATTTTCTCAGAGGGCGAGGAGGCGCTGATCACCGGCGATTTCATGCACCATCCCTGCCAGATCGCCCGGCCCGATTGGTGCTCGACTGCCGACAGCGATCAGGCGGCGGCGCGCGCAACCCGCGAGCGGATGCTGCAGGAGCTGTCGCAACGGCCGGTGCTGGTGATCGGCACCCATTTCGCCGGCGCCACCGCGGGCCGCATGGTGCGCGACGGCGACACCTATCGGCTCGCGGTGTAGGAAAGGTATCGACCGGTGACGGGACGAATCTTCGACGGGCTCAAGGTCATCGACTGCGCCAGCTTTATCGCGGGGCCGGCGGCGGCGACCGTGATGTCGGATTTCGGCGCCGAGGTGATCAAGATCGAGCCGCCCGGCATGGGCGACCCGTATCGTCGCCGTGCCGTGCCGAACCCCGATAAGCCGTTGAACCCCGGCTTCTTTTTCGACAGCCGCAACAAGCAGAGCCTGGCCCTCGACCTGCGCCAGGAGGCGGCCCGCGCCGTGCTGCACCGGCTGGTGACCGACGCCGACGTGTTCATCACCAATTACCCGCCGCCGGTGCGGCGCCGCCTCGGCATCGCCTATGACGATTTGAAGCATCTGAACGAACGGCTGATCTACGCCTCCTTTACCGGCTACGGCGAGACCGGCCCGGAAGCCGACAAGCCGGGCTTCGACGCGACGGCGTGGTGGGCCCGGACCGGGCTGATGGATCTCGTCCGCGCCGGTGAGGAGACGCCGCCGGCGCGATCGCTGCCGGGAATGGGCGACCATCCGTCGGCGATGGGCACCTATAGCGCGATCGTCACGGCGCTCTATCAGCGCGAGAGGACCGGCAAGGGCAATTACGTCGGATCGTCGCTGCTGGCGAACGGTCTCTGGGCCAACGCGTGCTCGGTGCAGGCGGCGCTGTGCGGCGACACCGTGAAGCCGCAGCCGCCGCGCGAGGCGGCGCTGTCGGCGCTGCGCGTGCATTACCAATGCGGCGACGGGCGTTGGCTGCTGTTGTCGATCGCCGCCGACGAATGGCGGTGGGAGAAGCTCAAGAGCTGCTTCAATGCCCGCGAACTCGACGACGAGCGCTTTGCCACGAATGCGCTGCGCGACCAGCATGCGCGCGATCTGGTGACGATCCTAGACCGCCTTTTCGCCGAACACGACCTGGCCCATTGGCGGCGCGTGCTCGACGCGGCCGGGCTGATCTTCGGGGTCGTCGGCCGGGTCGAGGACATCCGTCACGACGAGCAGGTGCTGGCGGCCGGATTCTTGAAGCCGTATGAGGACGAGCCGGAGCTGTGGACGATCGACAGCCCGTTCTTCGTCGCCGGCCAGGACAAGGTGCCGCCGCGCAAGGCCCCCGGCGTTGGCGAGAACAGCGACGCTGTGCTGCGCGGCGCCGGCTACAGCGACGCCGAGATCGCGACGCTGCGCGAGGCCGGCGCAGTGGCCTAGTTTCAGCCATGGCTGGTATCGGCATCGGCGCCGGGTTGCGCCGGCGCGGTACCGGCAAAGGCTTGGTGGTCGAAGGCGATGCTCTTGATCACGGCATAAACCGGCTTCCCCGGCGCGAGACCGAGCCGCTCGATCGAGCGGCGGGTCAGCCGTGCGATCAGGGCCTCGCCGGCGCAATCGAGGCGCAGGTCGAGGATGGGGCCTTCCCCCTGCCCCAGTTCGGCGACGGTACCGGGCAGCACGTTGAGGGCGCTGAGCCCCTCGGGCGGCGACAGCGCGATCATCACGTCGCGGGCGCGGATGCGCACCCTGAGCGCGGCACCGAGCGGCAGGTCGAGGCGCGGCACCCGCAGATTGCCGGCAGCAGCGCGCAGCGTCGTTAGCCCGAACGTCAGATCGTGCTCGGCGACGCGCGTGTTGAGAAGCGCGCCGGCCTCTGCGCGGCCGGTCAGCGGGAACAGATCGAGCCGCCCCATCACCGATGCGGTGGTGCCGGTCGCGACGACGCGGCCCTCTGACATCAGCACCATCGTCGTCGCGAGCCGCGTCACCTCGGGGATCGAGTGGCTGACATAGACGATCGGGATGCCGGTGTCGTCGCGCAGCCGCTCGACATACGGGAGGATCTCGCCCTTGCGCGCCTCGTCAAGCGAAGCAAGCGGCTCGTCCATGACGAGAAGCCGCGGCCGCGCCAGCAGCGCCCGGCCGATCGCGACGCGCTGCTTTTCGCCGCCGGACAAATTCGCCGGCCGCCGTGACAAAAGACCGCCGAGGCCGAGCAGATCGATCACGTGCTCGATCTCGCTACTCGCGGCGTCACGGGGCGCGAACCAGCGGCCATAGAGCAGGTTCTGGCGAACGCTGAGATGCGGGAAAAGCCGCCCTTCCTGAAACACGTAACCTATACGGCGGCGATGCGCCGGTACGAAGATGCGGCGTTCGGTGTCGGTCAGGGTCTCGCCATCGAGCACGATGCGGCCGCGGCTCGGCCGAATCAGCCCGGCAATCGCGTTGACCAGCGTCGTCTTGCCGGCGCCGGAGCGGCCGAACAATGCGGTCAGCCCGGCTTCGCTGTCGAAACTGGCGTCGAGGATGAAATCGCCGAGTCGATGACTGATCGAGACGCTGAGCATTACAGACCGACGCCGCGGCGGCTGGCGCGCTCGGCCATGATCTCGGCGGCAAGCAAGGCGGCGATCGAGATCGCGATCGACACCAGGGTCAGCCGTAATGCACCGATCTCGCCCGACGGCACCTGCACCAGCATGTAGATCGCGGTCGGGATCGTCTGCGTCTCGCCCGGGATGTTGGAGACGAAGGTAATCGTCGCGCCGAACTCGCCGAGCGAGCGGGCGAAGGCAAGGATCATGCCGGCGACGATGCCCGGCAGGATCAACGGCAATGTCACCGTCAGGAACACCCAGACGGGGCTCGCCCCCAAGGTACCGGCGGCGGCTTCGAGGCGGCGATCGACCGCATCGACCGAGAGCCGGATCGCCCGCACCAAGAGCGGAAAACCCATCACGGCCCCGGCCAACGCGGCGCCGGTCCAGCGGAAGGCGATGACGACGCCGAGCCCTTGTTCGAGGAGCCGCCCGAGTGGGCCGCGCCGCCCGAACAGCAGCAGCAGGAGATAGCCGGTGACCACCGGCGGCATCACCAGCGGCAGATGAACGATCACGTTCAAGAGCGAGCGGCCCCAGAAGCGGCCACGGGCCAGCAGCAAGGCCACTGCGATACCGAACGGCAGGCTGCCGAGCATCGCCCACAGGCCGACCTTGAGCGACAGGCGGATCGCGGTCACTTCTTCGGGGGTGAAAGTGAAGAGTTCGGTCACCGCTTCTCGTCGAGCATGGTGAAGCCGAATTTCTGGAACTGTTTCGTCGCGGCCGGGCTGCTCAGATAGGTGACAAAGGGAGTGGCGTCGAGGTTCTTCGACGCGGCGGTGACGGCGATCGGGTACGTGATCGGCGGCACGCTGTCAGGCGGGAAGGCAGCGATGATCTTCACCTTGGGTTCGGCCGCGGCGTCCGTCTTGTAGACGATGCCGAACGGCGCCTCGCCGCGTGCGACCAGCAATAGCGCGGCGCGAACATTCGCGGCGGCGGCGACCCGGCCGGCGACCTGCTCCCAGACGCCGAGTTTTTGCAGCGCCGCCTTGCCGTATTTGCCGGCCGGCACGGCGTTGGGATCGGCCATCGCCAATCTGCCGTCGCCCAACAGCTTCGCAAGCGAAAAGCCGGGGGCGATCTCGAGTTTGGCGCCGCTATCCCCCGGCGCGATCAGCACCAAGCTGTTGCTCAGGAGATCATGCCGGCTGCCCGGCCAGGTCAGTCCTTTCTTGTCCAGGTAGTCCATCCAGTCGAGATCGGCCGAGATGAAGACATCGGCCGGCGCGCCGGCCTCGATCTGCTTCGCCAATGCCGAGCTGGCGGCATAGGAAATCGTCGCGTGCTTGCCGCTCTCCTTCTGCCAATCCGTTTTCACGGCGTCGAGCGCGTCCTTCAGACTGGCCGCGGCAAACACCAACACATCAGCCGCTCGCACCTGCTGCGGCTGTGCCGGTCCGAGCGTTGCAACAAAGGCAAGGAACGCAAGATATAGAGAGCGGCGGTTCATGTATCCGCCCGCTTCGATGTCGATCGCCATGATGTCGCGCGCCTAGCCTCGCCTCGCTTATCGCCGGCGCTTCTCATGGGGTCGCCACCATCACATCCGATGCCTTGATCACGGCGATCGCACTGTCGCCGACCTTAAGGCCGAGCCCGTCGACCGCCTCATTGGTGATCGAAGAGGTGATGACAACGCCGTTGCCGATGTCGATGCGCACATGCGCGGTCGTCTGACCCTTGCGGAGTTCGATGATCCTGCCGCCGATCTGATTGCGTGCGCTGAGCTTCATATCCGGTCTCCAAGTGACGTGTCAGGGAACGATGCCGCGCGCCGCCCATGCCGTCGCCGCCATGGAGCGCGGCCCGTCGGTCCGGCCGGCCAGATACGCGCGGCGCACCGCCTCGGCGAGCCGGTCTAGTTCCGGCGGCGCAAGTCGTTTGACGTAATCGCCGACCGGCCCCTGTGCATTCGCGATCGGCTGCCAGTAATCGGCGAAGCCGTCGTATTCGATGCGGATCGTCAGCGACGCGTCGACGACATCACGAAGCCCGGCTTTCAAGAAGGCGGCGGCGAGCTCGCCCGGTCCTGTGAGCGGGCTCGAATAATGCCGGGCTCGGGCGCGGTCGGCGTCGGGATCGAGCGCCGCGGCGGTGTCCCAGAAGATGCGCTGATAGATGACGCCGCCCGGGAAATCCCAGACCGCCGCGGCAACAACGCCGCCTTGTCGTGTCGCACGCCCCATACCCGCAATGACCGCGGCAGGGTCGGACATGAAATTGAGCGCGAGCAGCGAGTAGCTGCGGTCGAAGCTGCCCGGCGGCAAATTCAGCGCGACCGCATCGCCGGTCACGAAAGAGAGGCGCGCATCGGTGCTCCGTTGTGCGGCATAGGCAATATAGGGCGCGGCGATGTCGATGCCGGTAATCGCGCTTGGCTCGGGGCGCGCGGCGAGCGCCAGCGCCAGACTACCGGTGCCGCAGCCGACATCGAGCACGCGGTCGCCGGGCGCGACGCCGGCAAAGGCGATCAACTGTTCCGCCAGGCGCCCGCTCCAGCGGCCCATCAGACGGTGGTAAGCCGCCGCGTCATCGGCCGTGTAGCGCGATGCCATGCTCTGCATGCCTCCCGAACATCGATGTATACCACTGGATATGTCCCTATGCGAACCTGCAGCCGGCCAATCTCGCGGAGCCTCAAGCAGGCTTGTGAGCAGAAGGGCTTTTATGAAACCGACGTGACCGCATCGGCGGTATGCGGTCTGCGCCGGGTTTTGCGGACTCGGCCACGGCCGACCGCCGCCGCAAGGTCGGCCAGGTCTTTCGCACCGGCAGCGAGGGCGTTTGCTTCGATGCTGCGGTAACGGTCCACCACCCGCTGTCCGAACGCAGTGAGTTCCGCGCCGCCGCCTGCCGTGCCGCCGTGCTTCGTCTCGATCAAGGGCTCCGCGAACATTCGGTTGAGTTCGTCGATCAGCAACCAAGCTCGCCGATAAGACATGCGCATCGACCGACCCGCCGCAGAAATCGAGCCGTGCTCGCGGACCGCTTCGAGCAGTCGAATCTTGCCGTGGCCGATCGATTGTCCCGGCGCGAAATCCAGGCGGAGGGTCAGGGTCGCCATCACAAAACTATACGCGATGCAGCGAAGGTCGGCACAGATCGAGTCCACCGGTTGACACACGACGCTATATCTACTGGAATATATCGAATCGAGATGCCTCCAGGCCATGCATCGACTCGCGATTGAGGGGGAACGGCAGCATCGCCATCGAGACTTCGATTTTTCGAACGGGGGAGACCAATCGATGCTCGACACGATCGAAAGCGAACTGCCGGATATTCGCTGCGTGCAGCCGGCGCATGGCGGGCATTTCGTTGTCGCAGTGAGCCGAAGTCCCGGCCATACGCTGACCAAGGCCAATCGCGACCGCCTTTCGCTGATCGCCGGGCTGGGCATTGACGGGGACGTGCATCAAGGTGAAACCCTCAAACAAAGCTTTCGCAGATTGCGGTTCGGCAGCCAGCCGAACCTGCGCCAGATTCATCTGATCCACGCAGAGCTGCATGACGAACTCCGCGAGCGCGGCTTCGAGATAACCGCCGGCCAGATGGGCGAGAACATCACGACGCGCGGGATCGACCTGCTCGGTTTGCCGACCGGCGCGCGTCTTCATATCGGGCTCACCGTGGTGATCGAGATCACCGGCCTTCGACACCCGTGCGGGCAATTGAACAGGATACAGCCCGGGCTGATGAAGGCCACTCTGGAACGGGATGCCACCGGCAAATTGGTGCGCAAGGCCGGTGTCTTCGCCCTCGCTTTGCGGAGCGGCGATTTGCAGCCCGGCGATACGATCGGCGTCGAACTACCGAGGGGACCGCATCGTCCACTGGCTCCGGTCTAGCCGGCCGGGCAAGCCGGGCGCATGGCGATGCCCCGTCCCGGCCGCTATTCTGCCGCGTCCTGATCTGCGCACGGGGATGCGATGAGCGAGACGCATTACGACGAGAACGATTTCGGTTTCGAGGGCGCAGGGTGGCGATCGTCACCGGCGGCGGCGCCCCCGATGCCGGGGTCGGCAACGGCCGAGCCGCGGCGATCTTGCTGGCGCAGGCCGGCGCCAAGGTGCTGGTCGTCGATATCGAGCGCGGCCCGGCGCAAGAGACCGTCGCGATGATCGCAAAGGAGGGCGGGACGGCCGCGCCGTTCGTCGCCGACGTCACCGACGAGGCGCAATGCCGGGCGCTGGTCGAGGAGGCGGTGAAGCGCTTCGGCCGGCTCGACTTCCTCGACAACAATGTCGGGATCGGCGGGCGCGGCAGCGTCGTCGACACGCCGGTCGAGGAATGGCGCCGGATCATGGTCACAAATGTCGACAGCATGTTCCTGGTATCGCGGCATGCGATCCCCGCGATGGTCGAGACCGCCGGCGGCGGCGCGATCGTCAACGTGTCGTCGATCTCGGCGCTGCGGCCGCGCGGACTGACCGCGTACTCGACCTCGAAGGGCGCCGTTATCGCGCTGACCCGGGCGATGGCGGTCGATCACGGACCGCAGGGGATTCGGGTCAATTGCGTCGCGCCCGGGCCGATCTACACCCCGCGCATGTACACGGGGCAGATGACCCCGGCCGGCCGCGAGGCGCGCCGCAAGGCGTCGGTGCTGGGCCTCGAAGGGCTCGGCTGGGACATCGGCCATGCGGTGCGGTTCCTGTTGTCGGCGCATGCCCGCTACATCACCGGCCAGACGCTGGTCGTCGATGGCGGCGCGAGCCTGGTCGGGCCGGCGCGGGCGCCCTGACCCGGCAGCGCCGAACGCCAGGGAAATTCCCTGACAAAACAGCCGTGACGGTAGACGAAACCGTGACGAGAAGCCTTGGCGACGGACGAATAGCCGCTATGGCCATTCGCTAAAATCTCGATCAAACCAGAGCCATAAGGGCTTGCCTTCGGAACCGCTAACGCGCAGCGATTGTTGGCGAGCGACAGCGCTACGGGAGGTGCCCTATGCGGCGTGCGTATGTGACGGCAGCTATGGCTGTGACGGCGGCTCTTGTCCTCACCTTGACCCCGCCGGCTTTCGCCAGGGGCGGTGGAGGCGGCGGTTTCGGCGGCGGCGGGTTCGGCCACGGCGGCGGCGCGATGGCCGGCAGTATGCACGTGTCGCGCGGGTTCAACAGCACCGGCATGCCGCGCGGCTTCAGCAGCCATGGCCGGCGGACCGGCTGGCACGGCGGCTCGACCCCGCCCGGCTGGAGCCACGGCCGGAAAACCGGCTTGCGCGGCGGGACGATGCCGCCGGGCCTCGCACGCCACATGCATTCGACTACCAACACGGTGACGAGCACGACTCGGACCGGTTCGCGGACGCGTTCGCGCTAGCTCGCGCTTAGGAGCGCGTTCGCCGCTTGTAGACCCGGCCTTTCGCGGCCGGCGTTCCTGGACTTTATCGTGGAGCGGCGGCCGTCGAGGCATTGGCCTCGGCGCCGGCTGCGTCTGGCCCGTCCCCCTCCCCCTTCGGCTTGCCGCTCGTCATCGGATCGCCCCCGACGCAGCCTGCCGCTATGTTACGGCACGGGAGCGGAGCGAATAAGGGGCAGAGCATGCGGAACTTCGATCTCACCGGCCGGGTCGCAATCGTCACCGGCGGCAATGGCGGGATCGGCCTCGGCATGGCCACCGGAATGGCCGAGGCCGGCGCCGCTGTTGTCGTCGCCGCCCGCAACCGCGACAAATCGGAGGCGGCGGTCGCGAGGCTCGCCGGGCTCGGCGCCAAATCCGCCTTCGTCCCGCTCGATGCCGCCGACCCGGATTCGTGCCGGGCGATGGTGACGCAGGCAGTCGACCGGTTCGGCCGGGTCGACATCCTCGTCAACAATGCCGGCATGTCGATCAGGAAGCCGCCCGAGACTTACGCCGTCGCGGAATGGGAGCAGGTGATCGATACCAACCTGACCGGCCCGCTGGTCTGCTGTCAGTCCGTCTACCCGCATATGAAGGCGCAGGGCGGCGGCAAGATCATCAACATCGGCTCGATGTTCTCGCTGTTCGGCACGCCCTACGGCGCCGCCTATGCCGCAAGCAAAGGGGCGATCGTGCAGATGACGAAGTCGCTGGCGGTCGCCTGGGCCAAGGACAACATCCAGGTCAACGCGGTGCTGCCGGGCTGGATCGACACCGAGTTGACGCAGAATGCGCGCCGTCAGGTTGAGGGGCTCAACGAGAGCGTGCTGCGCCGCACGCCGATGGGACGCTGGGGCGTGCCGGAAGACATCGCCGGGATCGCGGTGTTCCTTGCAGCGCCGGCTTCCGATTTCGTGACCGGGGCGGCGATCCCGGTCGATGGCGGGTTTGCGTCGAGCTCGGCGTGACACTCGATCAGTGACAAAACCGCTGTCATTCCGGGCCGACGCGCCGCGATGACCAGTCGGATAGGTTACCGTCGGACGCTAACCATAACCGGATTAATATTGGTGGCCGTTGGGCTTTTTGAGTTCTTAAATTTCACGGATTTCTGTTATAGCGCGGCTCGATACGTTGGTGATCAGGGTTTAATCGATGCGGCTATTAAATATGAAATTAGCCACATCGATCCAGAATATCTACAAGGCGCAACGATGTACGCGTCCGCGCAGGAATTCCGTGATCGAAACCCATTCTGTTGCCGATTAGCTAAATGGGGCGACCCGTATGTCCGAATCCGGCATCGCCGACCGACCGTCTGGATTAGACGAGTCCTTGGGTGCGAAATTCTGATCATCGAGCTTTGGTACCGGTCGAGGGAGGATGGGCCGAAGCCGTTCTCGTACGCTCACTACCTCACAGACGCATGCGGAAATATTCGAGAACGCGCAAGCGGTGGGGGCCACCCTGACAGCTCGTATCCACCGACGACCGAGTGGGCCGCAGGCCGCCACAGAGGATTCTAACGGCTATCGAGCTGCGCGATCATGCGCGATGGCACTGTGATGCTTGCGAAGGCAGTAACCGCTCGGTCAGTGTTCATGGGTTCCGGGTTGCCCTGCGGGCGCCCGGAATGACTAAGAATTTTATTTCAGGTCCGGTCGGGCAGGAGGGACCAGGCGGCCGGATCGAATTTCGCCTGCCAGCGGGCGTAGAACTCGCCGAGCCTGGCGCGGATGCCGGCGCTGTCGGCCTGGTTCACCTGCATCCCGTGAGCGGCGAGCGTCCCCTCCCCGGCTTCGTTGATCGCCGCGACATCGGCACGCTGCGCCCGCGCCGCCGCCTCGGCACCGCGCTCCACGACGCCCTGGATATCGGCCGGCAGCTTCCGCCAGGCGGCGCCGTGCGCCAGGAGAGTGAAGCCCGACCACCAATGGCCGGTCAGGCTCAGATAGCTCTGCACCTCGTAAAGCCGGAGCGCGACGGCTACCTGATGCGGGTCGCTCTGGCCGTCGAAGGTCCTCGCCTTCAGCGCGTCGTACATGCCGCTGAACGGCACCATGCCGGCCTCGGCGCCGAGCGCCTTGAAGAAGTCCGCGGCGATCGCACCGCCCGGGCTGCGGATCTTGAGACCGCGGAAATCGTCGGCGGTCGCGATCGGCCGGTCGCTGGTCGTGATGTGGTGAAAGCCGTTGAGCCAGTTGTGCCGGAACGCGTGCAGGCCGGCGTGGGCCAGTTCGGCGCGGATCACGTCGCCGAGGGCACCTTCGAGGGCGTCGAAGACGGCGGCATTGTCCTGGAAGGTGAACGGCATCAGCGGCAAGGCGCTGCTCGGCGCGATGCCGCCGAGGGTGGCGCCGGCGAGATAGAAATCGAGCTTGCCCGCCTGCACATCGGCGAACATCTGCGGGTCGGGGCCGAGCCGGCTTTCCGGGAAGACGTCGAGGCGGAATTCGCCGCCAGTATCCTTGAGAATTGCTTCGGCCATCTCGGCGAGGCGCCTCGCGGTCGGGCTCGTCGCCGGCTGGTTGGCGCCGAGCCGGTAATGGAAGCGGGGTAATCCGGTGTTGCTCATCGCTTGGAATTAGCACGCGGCCGGAAGAGCCTGCCAGAGCGCTGGGCGGCACGAATGTCGATGATGCCGGGTTCGCGGCGGGCTGAAATTCAAAAGAGGCCGCAGAACCAAGCCTCTGTAGTCGCTGCACGCCCTCTGGTACAATTCGTGCGCGTCCACAAGATGCTGCGGGCGTCGCCAGCAATGGCGGCCGGGATCAATATGTACGAAACGCACACTGCCGACTGGTACGGTACGGAAGCAGCGCGCCTCCGCCAGAAAGCCGACGAAGCAAACACCGATCCGGTCCTGCGCGACAGGTACCTAAAGCTTGCTGAGGCATATGAAAGCCTGGTTGGCGCTTTGGAGCGCACTTGGACGTTGCGCATAAGCCGAGGGCGTTGATCGGCGGATACATTTCCAACCCGGGAATTCGTCGAGCGTGATCGGCGCTTGACACGCGCCGGCCCGGCGCGGTACCCCGGCACCCGTTCGTGGTGATTTGAGCCGACCGGCTTGCGCCCCACGTTAAAAAACGCGCTAAAAGGTCGGGGAGTTTGTCAAAACCCTGGCCCGCGCGGACCGGGGTTTTTTGTTGCCGTTGGCAGCCCTGGGCCTGATGCGGACCGCCGATGGAGATGCGCCGATGACCACGCCAGTGCTGCCCGCCGAACTCGCCGCCGAATTGTCGCCCGCGACGCTGCTGGTGCGCGGCGGCAGCATGCGCAGCGGCTTCGAGGAGACGTGCGAGGCGCTCTATCTCAGCTCCGGCTTTGTCTATGGCAGCGCCGCCGAGGCCGAGGCCGCCTTCAAAAACGACGGCCAGCGCTATGTCTACTCCCGCTACCGCAACCCGACCGTCACGATGTTCGAGGAGCGGCTGCGGCTCCTGGAAGGCGCCGAGGCGTGCCGCGCCACCGCGAGCGGCATGGCGGCGGTGTTCGCGGCGCTCTTGTGCAAGCTGCGCGCCGGCAACCGGGTGGTCGCGAGCCGGGCGCTGTTCGGCTCCTGCTACTACATCGTCAACGACCTTTTGCCGCGCTGGGGCGTCGAGACCGTGTTCGTCGACGGCAGCGATCTTGCGCAATGGGAGGAGGCGCTCGCGAAGGGCGCGACGCTGTCGTTTTGCGAGAGCCCGTCGAACCCGGCGATGGAGATTATCGACCTCGCCGAGGTGGCGCGCCTCACGCACCGTGCCGGCGGCACCTTCGTCGTCGACAACGTGTTCGCGACACCGCTGTTGCAGAAGCCGCTGCAGCTCGGCGCCGACGTCGTCGTCTATTCGGCGACGAAGCACATCGACGGCCAGGGCCGCACCCTCGGCGGCGCGATCCTCGCCAGCGAGAAATACGTCAAGGACGACCTCGGCCTGTTCTACCGGCACACCGGCCCGTCGCTGTCGCCGTTCAATGCCTGGCTGCTGCTGAAGGGGCTGGAGACGCTGGAGCTGCGAGTCGAGCGGCAATGCCGCACCGCTGAGGCGCTGGCACGGTTCCTCGAGGAGCATCCGAAGGTGACGCGCGTCCTCTACCCCGGCCTGCCGAGCCACCCGCAATACGAGCTGGCAAAGCGGCAGATGGCGAAGGGCGGCACCGTCGTAGCGTTCGACGTGGCCGGCGACAAGGAGGCCTGCTTCCGCTTTCTCGACGCGCTCAAGCTGGTCGATATCTCGAACAATCTCGGCGATTCGAAGAGCCTGATCACGCATCCGGCGACGACGACGCATTCGCGCCTCAAGCCGGAGGAGCGCGCCCATCTCGGCATATCGGACCAGCTGGTGCGGCTGTCCGCCGGGCTGGAAGGCGAGGC